>JBBTTO010000002.1:533040-710705 GCA_038064195.1 Patescibacteria group bacterium
TTGATCTTTGATCTTTGATCTTTGATCTTTGATCTTTGATCTTTGATCTTTGATCGCATATACTGCTTATATGACCGGGAGAACACATGATTTGGCCGCTTTTACAGCCTTAAGCTATGTCTTGGTCACGACCCCTCCCGAAAAGATCAGTCTGGCTACAGCGCTTGTGGCATTTACCGCCAATATGGTCGGAGGTCTTGCACCTGATTTGGATCAATCCACAGCTGCTCTTTGGCATCGGGTTCGGGGCGGGACTCTCTTAGGCAAAATAATTTCGCCTCTCCTTGGCGGTCACCGGTTTATCTCGCATTCAATTATAGGTGTCATCCTGACGGGATTTATTCTCAAAGCGATTCTTCAGGCCATGAGCACTGTTATTATTGCTGATATGCAGATAGTCTGGTGGGCATTTATGATCGGGGTGATCTCTCACCTGGTGATGGATCTCTTTACGCATGATGGAGTTCCGCTTTTATTTCCTATTCCTATTCGTTTTGGTATCCCGCCCCTGAGTTTTCTGCGTATTAAGACAGGAGGTCTGGTTGAAAAATCCTTTGTTTTTCCGGTTCTGATTTTTATCAATGGGTATTTCTATTACATGCATTACCAAACAGTTCTGACTTTTTTGCGGCATCTCAAGTAAAGAAGTATAATAAGGGGCATGCAAGCACTTAAAAATTACTACCACCTGTTGCAAGCATTGATCGCAATATCCCGATTGGGTCATCCCGCACATAAAATGGTTGTGATTGGTGTGACGGGGACAGATGGCAAAACAACTACCTCAAGTCTGATTTATCATATACTTCAAGAGACTGGGCACAAAGCCGCACTTATTTCTACTGTTGCTGTCTACATCGGGAACGAGCAATATGATACCGGCTTTCACGTTTCAACACCGGGTAGTGCTCAGCTACAAAGCTATATTTTAAAAGCTGCAAAAGAAGGCATAACTCATTTGGTTTTGGAGGTTACGTCACATGCTCTCGATCAGCATCGAGTCTACGGCATACCTTTCAAAGTCGGAGTTTTGACTAACATTACGCGTGAGCACTTGGATTACCATAAGACAATGGATGCCTATACCAAAGCCAAGGTTAAGCTTCTTTTGGCATCAAGTACGGTTATTCTTAACAGGGACGACGCATCTTTTGCTAAAGTCTCTCCACTCCTTAAGCAAAAAAAACTAATTACTTACGGATTGACAGATATTGCTGAGGTTACACCTCAAAATCACCATTTTACTACCCATCTGACCGGTCATTTTAATACCTCAAATATTCTGGCTGCGCTTGCAGTTTGCGATGCGCTGGGTATTGATCCGGCAAAATCAGCTAGAGCAGTCACCACCTTTCAACTCCCCGAAGGGCGTTTTGATATCGTGTACGACAAGGATTTTCGTATCATTATTGATTTTGCTCACACACCTAATGCTCTTAAAAACATTCTTAAAACTGTTAAATCTGAGACAAAAAAAGGGAAGATTATTCACGTGTTTGGGAGTGCGGGACAACGAGATGCGGGCAAAAGGCCATTAATGGGGCAATTATCCGCCCAATTTGCTGATACTATTGTGCTTACGTCTGAGGATCCACGTAGTGAGTCGGCTGAAAGTATAGCTCAGGAAATTATTGCCGGTATGCCCAAAAACTCTATTAATGTAGAGGTTATCACTGATAGACAAACAGCTATCACTCATGCCGTCATACAAGCCAAGGAAGGTGACACTATTTTGATTACCGGTAAAGGCCATGAGAAGTCAATGAATATGGGTCAAGGTGAGGTACAATGGAGTGATCATGAAGCAGTTTTAACTGCGTTGCAAATTCGAAATTCGAATATCGAAACTCGAAACAAATCCAAATGACAAACCATTTTAAATATTTAAACATCTTTTTTGTTTTGAAATTATTTAGCATTTCGGATTTCGTGCTTCGAGCTTAAATTATGAATAAGATAAAAAGTATACACTTTGTCGGAATCAAAGGCGTTGGGCTCACACCTCTAGCAATTATTGCTAAAGAAGCCGGGATTCATGTGACCGGGAGTGATATTGCGGAGGAGTTTATTACGGACCTTGCCCTCAAAAAAAGCGGTATCACCCCTTTTGTCGGGTTTGACGGAGGGCATGTGCCTGCGAAAGTAGATTTAGTCATCACCACAGGCGCGCATGGCGGATATGACAATCCGGAGGTTGTCGCCGCTAAGGCACGTCTGATCCCAGTTATGACCAAAGGCGAAGCGGTCGCTGCCTTTATGAATGGGGAGATATTGGGACGAAAATTTGACGGCATTGCTATAGCTGGATCGCATGGCAAAACGACTACCAGTGCCATGCTGACTACTATTTTTAGGGAAAGTGGGCTTGATCCCAGTTATAGTATCGGTACCGGCAGTATGGGGGATGATATCCTCCCCGGACATTTCGGTAAAGGCAAATTTTTTATTGCTGAGTCGGATGAATACGCGACCGAACCTACCCATAATCATAAAGCACAGTTTCTCTGGCTTTATCCGGAAATTATTCTTATTACCAATATAGAGCATGATCACCCTGATATTTATCATGGTATTGACGATGTTGAGAGAGTCTTTCGTACCTTTGCCTCACAAATTTCTCAGAAGGGCTTTCTTATCGGCTGCGGAGATGATGAACGTGTGTATGCTATGCTCAAAAGTCATAGCGGGAAAGCTATTTCCTATGGTTTTTCACCCAAGAATGATTATAGTGTCAGTCGGGTTCATGTCTCGGGAGCACAGATGTTTTTCCGTATGAGCAAAGAGGACGTGGATCTGGGAGAATTCCGTATCGGAGTCTTTGGTGAGCACAATGCTTTAAACGCAGCGGGCAGTATCGCTGTCGCGCTTGAATCAGGTATTTCGCTTGAGAAAATTAAAGCTGCGCTGAGTAAGTTCACCGGCTCAAAGCGTCGTCTTGAATACAAAGGACAACTGACAACCGGTGCACACGTCTTTGATGACTATGCTCATCATCCGACGGAGATCAAAGGTACGCTCCATTCTCTCCGTCAACGCTACCCTAAGGCAACAATTATCGCTGTTTTCCAGCCCCATACCTATTCAAGAACTAAGGCGCTAATTGACGAGTTCACGAAGGCCTTTAGTGATGCTAATAACGTGATTATTGCTGATATTTTTGCCTCCTCTCGTGAAAGTATCGATTCGACTATTTCCTCGGGTATGTTAGTCGAAAAGCTTGCCCTCCACCATCCGGCTGTTCTTTATCTGCCGAAATTACAGGACATTGCCGACCTTTTGATTCAAGAAAAATTAAAAGATAACGTCGTTATTGTTTTCATGGGAGCAGGGAACATATATAAAATAATAGATACACTACCTCTGGTTTAGTTGAACTGAGGCTGGAAGCAGGGTATAATAGCGGTTATGGAGAAATTTATTGTTAAAGGAGGTAGTCGACTTCACGGGAAAACAAACGTTTCCGGTGCAAAAAATGTGGCGTTAAAAGCGCTTGTTGCGGCCTGTTTGACTGACGAGGAAGTAATAATTAGAAATGTTCCCCTCATTTCAGACGTGACAGTCATGGTAGCAATTATTAAAGAGCTGGGTGGAGAGGTAACAATTGACGATCATGAGATGCGGGTAAAGGTAGGGGGATTTAAAAAAAGTAAGATCTCCCTTGATCAGGCTTCCCATATTCGTACTTCATCCATGTTCCTCGCTCCGCTTCTTATCCGTACCGGCAAAGCCATCATCCCTAATCCGGGCGGCTGTCGTATCGGTGCGCGGCCGATTGACCGTACCATTGAAGGGTTAATTCAGATGGGTGCAAAGATTGACTATCAGAGTGAGGACGGTTATTTTCATGCAGAAGCTCGGGGGCTCAATGGCGTTGACTATCACTTTGAAAAAAACACCCATACGGGAACTGAGACACTCATCATCGCGGCAGTATTAGCCAAGGGTAAGACCACACTCGTTAATGCTGCAGTTGAGCCCGAGATTGATGAGCTTATAGATCTGCTCAATAGTATGGGTGCGAAGATTAAAAGGGTTGCAGAGCGGAGAATTGAGATTGATGGAGTCGCGTCTCTGCATGGCGCTACTGTTGCCATCCATCCTGACCGCAATGAAATAGTTACGTTTGCTGTTGCGGCCTACGTCACAAAGGGAGATATTACGGTTACCGGAGCGGAAAAAGAAAGTCTGTCGGCTTTTCTGAGTCAGCTTGATCAAGTTGGAGCCAAATATGAGCTGCTTGAAGACGCTATCCGTTTTTATGCAGACGGGGGATTAAAGGCTACCTCGGTTACCACAGAGCCGCATCCCGGCTTTATGACAGATTGGCAAGCTCCATGGGCTGTTCTGATGACGCAGGCTCTGGGTGAGTCTATGATCCATGAGACCGTTTTTTCCAACCGTTTCGGTTATGTGAGTGAGTTGAGAAAAATGGGAGCTAAGATCAAATTCTTCAGTCCTGAGGTGAAAGATCTTAAGGACACCTATAATTTCGATCCTGATGAAAATGAAAATATGCCGCATGCTATTGTCATTACCGGTCCGACCGGACTCCATGATGCTGTGGTGACAATCTCAGATCTCAGGGCCGGTGCCTCGCTTGTCTTGGCAGCTTTAGCAGGGAATGGCGAGACTGTTATTCACGGTGTAAATCTTATAGATAGGGGGTATGAGGCCTTTGCGGAACGCTTACGTTCACTCGGAGCCCATATAGAGCGTGTCAATGACTGATTCATCCCATCATTTGGCGGCAATTATTTTGGCAGCTGGTAAAGGCAAACGCATGCAAAATTTTGAAAATGTGAACAAGACTATCTCACTACTTGGTGGTAAGCCGATGATTCAACGTATCGTTGATTTCATGCAAAAAATTAACGTTGAGCAAATAGTCGTTGTTGTCGGTTATGCCAAAGAATCTATCAAAGACGTATTAAAACACTATACTATTACGTATGCCGAGCAGGTTGAACAGCTGGGAACTGGTCATGCTGTTAAGGTCGCTCTGGAGGCATTACAGCCTTCAATAACTGATGTCATTGTTGTTTATGGTGATGATGCTGTTTTGTATAGCGAAAATAACAAAGATATTATTTCAGAGCTTATTACCAGTCATTATAAGGAACAGACAGCTGTCACCTTTCTGACTATTGAGCAGGCAAATCCTTTCGGTCTCGGGAGAATTGTCCGGGACGCAGACGGTCATGTAGTCGGTATTGTTGAGGAAAAAGTAGCAACGGATGAGCAGAAAAAGATAACCGAGATTAACCCGGGATGTTTTGTCTTTTCACGTGATTTCTTGAATACCTATCTGGACCAGGTTAAAAAAAATGAAATCTCCGGTGAATATTATCTGACTGATCTTATCGATCTGGCTCAAAAAAATAAGCAAAAGATCCATGCCGTTCGCGGAGGTGCACTTGCCTGGCGTGGGGTAAATACGAAGGAGGAGCTGGAGGAGGCAGAAAAATTCTTTCACAGCTAGATATGGGAAAGCCGTCAGACATCATTATTGAAGAAGTTAAGGAGTTCTCACCTCATGTGCGTGATGAGGTTGTCAGGCTTCTTTCTCAGATCGCAGTTGACGCCCAAGAGTTGACCGACGATCATTTTAAGTACCTTCTGTCTGATCCGCATACGCATCTCTATATAGCCAAAAAGCAAGATAATGGGGAAATTGTAGCCATGGCTACACTTATAGTCTATAGAATTCCTTATAAAATGAAGGCTCAGATTGAGGATGTGGTCGTGGATGAGGAAATGCGCGGTAAAGGTGTGGGCAAATATATAATGAACTATACTATTGAAAAAGCCAAAGAATTCGGTGTAAAGTCACTCAATCTGACCTCATCCCCTCGAAAAGAGATCGCCAATAAAATGTATCAGAGTCTTGGTTTTCAGGCGAGAGATAGTAATGTCTATAGACTTAACCTCGAATAAGTCCCACCTACTATGTCAGATCAAAAAAAGCTTATCCTCTTTGATATTGATCATACTCTTTTTAATACCCGTCTTTACCAATCCCTCTGTTACTTAAAGATTTTTGAGCTTTCTGGATTACATGATTCGGAATCATTTTTAAAGGCCTGCGATGAAATTTACAAAGAACTTCGTAGAAATGGTCCATTTACCCTTACTCAATTCATAGATCGCTTATTTGGACAATTCACCATTTCTGTTGACAAAAAAGAGATCGAAAAAATATTTGCTGATGAAAATATTATTGAACAGGCACTCTATGACGATGCTGAAAAAGTACTTCAGCTATTCTCAACAAAAGAGAATACTCAGTTAGGAATTTTTTCAGCGGGGTCGTCTTATCTCCAGAAAGCTAAAATTAATTCACTACTTCATCTTTTTCAAGAAGAGCATATTCACATTAACGATGTCGATAAAATTGATGATATCCCTAAACTCCTTGAGCAATATCAAGAAGGGGAAATTTATGTAGTTGATGATTTGATGAATGTATTATATAGTTTAAAATCCAGCATCAACTCAGTTACGACAATTCTGATTGAAAGAGCAGGAGAGACAAAAAGAGAACCTATGAATGATTTTACTCCTGATTATACAATTGTTTCTCTAAACGAATTAGTAACTATTATTAAGTAATATGTGCGGAATATTTGGCTACATTGGTGAAAAAAATGCAGGTGACCAGGTGATTATCGGTCTGAAAAGACTTGAGTATCGTGGTTATGACTCATGGGGAATTGCTGTTCAACATAATAAGAAAATAAGTGTTGGCAAAAGAGTAGGCAAGATTAGCGACTTAACAAATGCAGAGGAGCTTGATCTTCCAACTGGTACTATCGCAGTGGGTCATACGCGCTGGGCAACACATGGTGGTGTGACACAGGTCAATGCCCATCCCCATTTTTCGCAGGACAAGTCCTTTGTTCTTGCCCAAAACGGTATTGTCCAAAACTTTGAAGAGTTGAAAGCGTTACTTGTGAAGAAAAAGTATCCTTTCAAGACCGAAACAGATACTGAAGTTATTGTTCGCCTGATTGAGGAAAAACTATTGTCTGAGAACAATCTTAAAGACGCAGTGAGAAGTGCTTTTTTGGAGCTTGAGGGTCGAAATACAATTATTCTGTTGTCTGACAATAAAAATGAAATTATTGCAGCCAGAAACGGGTCACCACTTGTTATTGGGCTCAACACAAAAACGGGTGAGGTCTTCTTCTCATCAGATACGCTCTCCTTTGCTCCCAGTGCAGATAAGATGATTGTTATTGAGAATGGTCAACTGGTGCACTTTTTAGACGGGGAGATTACCGTTTTTGCTATTAAAACAGGTAAAAAGATTATTTTTGAGATTGAGGACATCAAGATTACGGACAATAAAGTTGATAAGGAAGGCTTTGCTCATTTTATGTTGAAAGAAATCAATGAGCAGCCACTGGTTATTACCCAAGTCGCTAAGCAGGATAAAATAGCCTATCTTGAGTTTGCCAAAGCAATTAAACAGGCAAAAAATGTCTATACCATAGGCTCTGGAACTACGGGTATAGCCGCCGCCCAAATTGCTTATTACTTGCGCAAATTCGGTAACATTAATGTTATAAGCCTTGTAGGTGCAGATGCTCAAGAGTATATTCCTTTCTTTTCGTCTCAGGATCTTCTCATCGCTCCCTCCCAAAGCGGAGAGACTGCAGATGTTTTGGAAGTTTTAGAGGTAGCTAAACAAAAAGGAATAAAGATAGCGTCATACGTGAATATGGCAGGGTCAACAATGACACGTATGTCAGATTATCAGTTTATGGCTCAAGCTGGACCGGAAATTTGTGTGATGTCTACTAAAGTCTTCGTGTCCCAAATTAGCTGGGGGTACTTAGTAGCAAAAGCAGTTGCGGGAAAATATGGTGAAGGAAAGCATAATTTAGAAGCATTAGCGAAGTCAACTGAAAGCTACCTTAGAGATAAAAAAACACATACGACGCTTAAAAAATTAGCTACAACACTCAAAGATGTTGACGATATTTTCCTCTTAGGGAAGGGACAGAATTTTCAGATTATGAGAGAGGGGATGGTAAAGCTTATTGAGGGAACATACAAGCACGCACACGCTATCCCAGCAGGCGATCTGAAACACTACGCTATCACTCTTATTGAAAAGAATGTTCCAGTCATCGTTGGTTCCTCACTGGACGAGTCTTTTCAAGACACCATGAACGCAGCCAGTGAGGTAAAAGCAAGAGGAGCTTATGTCATTGGGCTAAGTAGTAAAGCACATCAAAGTTTTGACTCATTTATTCAGATTCCCGAGACTGGTGAGACGAGTGCTATTATGCAGGTTGTTCCTTTGCAACTGTTGTCTTACTATCTGACAGTTCTCCTTGGTAATAACGTTGATAAACCAAGGAATATTGCTAAAAGTGTAACGGTTAAATAATTCCCTGTTTTTTCATTCTTATTTGATTGCATCTCCTGCTCACTGCGGAGTATAATAAACATCTATGGCAGCAATGCTTGGTCTGACAATTTTATCTTTCTTTATAAGTATCATTTTATTTATTCCCTTTATCGATTTTCTTTATCGTGCCAGACTTCGCCGGCAACACCAGGAGACGCGTGACATGTTCAATCAGCGCACGCCATTTTTTGACAAATTCAACAAATGGAAAGTCGGTACACCGGTAGGCGGGGGAATACTCATTATCATCGTCACTACCATTTTGACTCTCTGGTCATATGGCATCCTCTCAATTCCTACCAAGGGGTGGGAACTCTTTGTTGTGTTCTTCGGATTTATCAGTTTTGGGCTTCTCGGACTCTACGACGACTGGAAGAAATTAGCTGATCCTAAAAAGACTGCCAGTTTTTTCGGTCTCCGTTTTCGTCATAAATTCATTATTCAATGGGTGTTGGCACTCATTATTGCTTCGGTATTTTATTATAAATTAGGTTATTCGTTTCTCTTTATTCACGGCCTGGGTCTCGTTGGAATCGGTATTTTCTTTATCCCCTTTGCCGCTTTTGTTATTGTTTCATTTGTGAATGCGGTCAATATTACCGATGGGCTTGACGGCCTGACTTCAGGGCTTCTGGTTATCTGTTTGGTAGGTTTTTTGGCAATTAACTCTCAGCAAATTGATAAATCACTGGGAGTATTTATTTCGGTTTTGCTGGGTTCGGTTATGGCCTTTCTCTACTTTAATATCTATAAAGCCCGAATTTGGGTTGGGGATGTCGGAGCGCTTTCTTTGGGAGCGGCTCTGGCTATCATCGGACTTCTGACTGGTAAGACATTAACATTAGCTGTTATCGGTGGGGTATTTATTATTGAGATAGCCTCCTCGCTTCTGCAGATTCTCAGTAAAAAAATTATGAAAAAGAAATTATTGCCTGCTGCCCCTTTCCATCTCTATCTTCAATTACGCGGCTGGGATGAACCCAAGATTGTCATGCGGGCGTGGCTGGTCGGGATGCTTTTTGCTGTTCTCGGTGTTTATTTAGCCTTTGTTACCTGATTTTGCTCATCCCTCGCAACAATTCCGCCTTTTAGATACAATATAGAAAGAGGTTCTATGAAAAAACTGGATCTAATCCTTCTCTGCACTATTATCTTTTTGACCGTTTTCGGCTTATTCATGATTTATGACGCGTCATCGGTTATTGCCTTTCGGGATTTTGCTGATAAATATCATTACATTAAAGAACAATGTGTTAACGCGATTCTCGGGTTTGTGGCCTTAGGCTTTCTTACTTTTTTTGATTACAAACGTTTTTATAATTTAGCCTTGATTATTCTTATCGGGGCGATGGTGATGCTTATGGGTGTTTTTTTGCCGGGGATTGGCATCTACGCGCTCGGTGCCCATCGCTGGATTAACTTAGGCATTACCGTGTTTCAGCCCGCTGAATTCGTCAAACTCAGCCTGGCAATCTATCTGGCTGCCTGGTTTTCACGTAAAGAACGGGGGAGACTGCCGGCTTTTGTACTGCTTCTCGGTTTTGTTCTTTTGCTTATCCTTGCTCAGCCTGATATGGGAACGGCCTCGATTGTCCTTTTTGAAGCAATTGTCCTTTATTTTTTATCAGGGGCCAACATCATGCAATTTATCGTGATGTTGCCGGTTATCGGTCTTGGGGGATTGATTCTTATCTTACTTGCTCCTTATCGCTTAGCGCGTTTGACAACCTTTCTTCATTTAGGAGATGATTTAGGAGGTGCTTCCTATCATGTCAAGCAGATTTTGATCGCGCTTGGTTCGGGAGGTCTTTTTGGAGTGGGAGCCGGCAATTCATTACAGAAATTTGCTTATCTTCCCGAAAACGTTACCGACTCAATTTTTGCTATTATAGCTGAGGAGTTCGGTTTCTTAGGCTCAGTCGGGCTCATTGCCTTATTTATGATAGTTATGTGGAGAGGATTTGTTATTGCATCGCGGGCGCGTGATACTTTCGGCAGGCTTCTTGCTGCGGGTATTATTTGTTTTTTAGGAGTACAGGCGGTGGTAAATTTGGCAGCTATGACTGCGCTGATACCCTTAACCGGTGTTCCGTTACCGTTTATTTCGTATGGAGGCTCGGCTCTTCTTGTCGATTTAGCCGCGATCGGAATTTTACTGAATATATCACGTCAGGGGCATAGCGTATGAAAATAATGATAGTCGGCGGGCATGTATCACCTGCATTAGCGGTTATTGACTCTTTACCTGAGGCGTGGGAGGTTGTCTTTATCGGACGCAAGTATGCCTTTGAAGGCGATACGGCTCTTTCTCTTGAGTATCAGGAAATCCACAAAAGAAGTATTCCCTTTCTGCCTTTAACCACCGCTCGTGTCCAGCGTTCATTATCCAAACATACTTTGCCGTCTTTTGCTAAATTTCCCTATGGATTTTATCAGGCGGTTGCCTATTTGCGCAAAGAAAAACCTGATGTAGTCCTTTCCTTCGGCGGGTATCTCTCCGTTCCGGTGGGATACGCGGCCAAAATACTCTCAATTCCTCTTGTGATCCATGAACAGACATTGGAAGCGGGGCTCGCTAACAAGCTTTTAGGAAAAGTTGCGACCAGAATTTGTATTTCATGGCAGCCGTCTGAAAAATTTTTCCCCAAAAATAAAGTTATCCTGACCGGCAATCCGGTCAAACGTTTTGCGACAAGTGAGTTGCCGTTTAGTTTTAAGGACAAGAAATTACCTCTTTTGTATATTACAGGCGGAAGTACGGGTTCGCATGCTATTAACAAGCTCGTCTCAGACACGCTAACTGATCTTCTCACCATTTTCAGAGTTATTCACCAGACAGGCGATGCATCGCCTCATCATGATTTTGATAAGCTTGCTAACAAACGGGGAAAATTTCCTGAGGAGATAGGGGACAGATACAAAATTGAAAAGTTTATTTCCCCTGCTGTGATTGGTTCGATTATGCGGGAAGCAACACTTGTCGTCAGCAGGTCCGGGATTAATACTATTTCTGAGCTTCTTTACTTCGGCAAACCCGCCCTCCTCATCCCGCTTCCCTCAGGGCAGCACAACGAGCAGCTTAAAAATGCACGCTTTCTTAAAGAGGTCGGTTTGGCAGAGATTCTACCTCAGGAAAACGCGACAGGTGAGAAGCTGGTTGCCGGTCTTCAAAAAATGCTGATCAGACGTCAGGCTTACGCGGCTCGAGCAGCGTACGCTCAACAACTGATTCACTCCGATGCGGCTGAAAATATTATCAAAACAATCACCTATGTGGTCAGGAAAACGGGTTCTCAAGAAAAATAAAAAAAACCTTACCAAAAAACGCATTCTTTTTATAAGCGTTCTGTCAGGGCTTGCGGGTCTGATTTTGGTGGTGACCGGATTGATAGTTATGCGGCATGAGCCTGCTTTTATCAGCCCGCTCCCGTTTCTGAAATTCCGTACGGAGGCCAGTGATCAAAGTAAGGCCATAACAAAGATGCTTGAGGAAAAAGGAATCCATCCTCAACAAGTCGTCTCGGCAGGGGGATCAATTTATAAAATTGAATTATCAGACCAAAGCACCGTCTACATTAACGGCGCTAAGGATCTCCCTGAGCAAATATCCTCTTTACAAAGAATCGCTTCACGGCTTACAATGGAAGGAAAGAAATTTTTAAGGCTTGATTTGCGTTACGCCAAGCCTGTTATTGTATTGAAATGAAGAATACTATAAATGAGGGTAAAATTGTTGTCGGTATCGACGTCGGAAGTTATAAAATAGTCACCCTTATTGCTAAAGTTGATGAATTCGTTAACATCCTCGGAGTCTCTGAAGTCAAATCAGCCGGTATTAAAAAAGGGCAAATTGTTGACATCGAAGAATCAGTCAACGCGATCAATGCCTCACTTGAAGCGGCAGAGCGTATGGCAGGCTATACCGTCTCACATGTTTTTGCCTCAATTGGAGGAAGTCAGATTGAAAGCCAGAACTCACGAGGTGTTGTCGCGGTATCGACTCCTCAGGGCGAGATTTCGTCCCAGGATCTGAGCCGGGTGATTGACGCGGCTAAAGCAATCTCTTTGCCTTCAACGAGAGAAATTATTCATGTTCTTCCCCGCAATTACACGGTTGACGGACAGGAAGGGATTAAAGATCCGATCAGCATGTCGGGTGTCCGTCTTGAGGTCGACACTCACATCATTACAGCCAATAGTATCGCTGTCCGCAACCTGGACCGTGCCTTCTCAGAAGTCGGAGTTGATGTTAATTCATTTGTTTTTAACGGGTATGCCAGTTCACTTGCGGTCCTCTCAGATACCGAGCGGGAGCTGGGAGTAGTCCTTGTTGACATCGGGGCGGGGACGACCGATATTTCAATCTATACTGAAGGGTCGGTTGCTTATTCTTCAGTTTTGGCAATCGGTGCCCGTCATATCACCAATGATCTGGCAATTGGTCTTCGAATTTCTTTGGAAAGTGCCGAAAAGATCAAACTCTTCCTTTCCCAACAAGCCCTCAAGAGGGTCCTTCGTCCCGATGATGAGGAAAAAGCTAGGGAGGCTAAAATTTCAGACGAGATAGACCTCTCATCCCTTAACTTACCTGAGGAAGTCCGCAAGGTTTCATACAAAACACTTGTTGATGGGATTATCCGTCCGCGAATGAATGAAATTTTTACCATGGTCGGAATTGAAATCAAAAAAAGTGGCTATGGTGGCCAGACACCGGCGGGACTTGTCATAACAGGAGGAGGAGCGATGACTGTGGGTATGAAAGACGCGGCCAAGAGGATGCTTGCCATGCCTGTGCGTACCGGTATGCCGACAGATTTGAAAGGAATAGTCGATGAAGTACAAAATCCTGCCTACGCGAGTGCGGTGGGGCTGCTTCTTTATGGAGCCAAAAACGATACCGGTAAATCTTCATCCGGCTTTGGAATGTCTTTCCCTAAAATGCCGGGCAGCTCGGGTAAGACGATGAGAAAGATTATCGATCTGATCAAATCATTCATCCCCTGACGCCGTGTTGCTTGCAAATACTATAATCTTCTGCTAGGATTTACCCACGTATGCTTATACGTCCTCAGACGTCAAATTTCGCCAAAATCCGTGTCATTGGAGTTGGTGGTGGAGGCGGAAATGCCGTCACTTCGATGATCACCCATAACAACATTCAAGGTGTTGATTTTGTCTCAATCAATACTGACGCCCAGGCTCTCCTTCGTAACCCCGCCATGACCAAGGTCCAAATCGGTGAAAACCTCACCAAAGGTTTGGGTTCAGGTGGAGATCCTGAGATAGGTCGTCAGGCTGCTGAGGAGTCGGCTGAGAAGATCAAAGATATGCTGGAGGGATCAGACATGGTCTTTTTGACAGCCGGGATGGGCGGAGGATCAGGTACAGGGGCCACATCTATTATTGCCAAAATTGCCAAAGAGGTAGGAGCTCTGACTGTCGCAGTTGTTACCAAGCCGTTCTCTTTTGAAGGCACTCGACGCATGGTCGCGGCTGAGGAGGGAATTGAAAGTCTTAAAGATAAAGTAGATACACTCATTGTTATCCCCAACCAGCGCATCATGGATGTCGTTGACCGCAAGCTCTCACTTCTTGAGGCCTTCAAAGTTGCGGATTCTGTTCTCTCCCAGGGAGTCCAGGGTATCTCTGAAATCATTACGCTTCCCGGGTTAATCAATGTTGATTTTGCCGATATTCGGACCATTATGTCTAACGCCGGCTCGGCGCTCATGGGTATTGGGACGGGGATAGGCGAGAACAGGGCGCAAGCTGCCGCCAGAGCGGCCATTGCTTCACCTCTTTTGGAGGTAACGATGGATGGTGCTCGGGGAGTACTGTTCAATATAGTTGGCGGTAACGACCTGACAATGACTGAGGTCGATGAAGCAGCCAAGATCATCTCAACCTCAGCCGACCCCGATGCCAACATTATTTTCGGCGCGACCATCGATGAATCGATGCATGATCAGATCCGTATTACTGTAGTCGCAACTGGTTTTGATCAGACCAAGCAACGCCTGCAGCAGTTCGTCGCACCCCATTATGCGCCGCAAAAGCCTGTCAGTGAATACAACCCGCTTGTTGTGAACAGCGGCACGATGAGTAGTAACGGATCGGGTATTACCCGGGAGGAAGAGAGAATAGAGCCTGAGCCTCAGTCATCTGAGCCAGCACCCAAAGAATCAGATGAAGATAAATGGGACATCCCTGCATTCCTCAGGCAGAGAAATTGACTTTCAGTTTTCATATTGCCTCCCTATTAACCCGCGGCTAAACGATTAGCAAGAGCATAAAACATATCGAATCATCTCATCCTTTTGATATACTGCAGTAGTGAATGAATATTTTAATACAGAAGTTGTAACCTCCACCTTACGAAAGATGGTAGATGTTCTTGAAGAAAACAATATCGAATATCGTTTTTTAGGTTCTGTTGTTATTGCTGCTATTAATGGTCGTTTACATCGAAATTTGGGGGATTTAGACTTCGTGATTGATTCTGAGGGGCGGGAGGTATTATATAAACACCTAAAACATTTCGGATTTAAACCCGCTCCTGGAATGTTTGCATTTGCTCGTAAATACCTGTGCTTAGAGCAGTTTACTCATGATGACTTTCTTGGGGTAGGGTACTTTTATGGGAAGTTTCAGCAAGATGGCTCATTCATTATGGGTAATAAGCAGTCGAATGTAAGAGTAGATGCTTTTGCACTAGAAAAGACGAAGTATACTCTTGGTGGGGTAAGTTTTATGGGTATTCCTCAAAGAGCAGCTGCTGCAGGTGTAAAAGAATCTGAATCAAACCCAAAGAGAAAATTTGAGAAGAAGATTCTAAAAGAGAAGGGCATAGAACCTTTCAAGAACAATTACATTCACGTAACTATCTATGGAATAAATGCAGATTGGGTATACCATTTGTCTATGGCAATTCTTAATGTTATAGGAGCAGTAAGAGTAAAATTTGGTTTGGCATTTGACCCCTGGAGATAGATGTAAATAACCTCACCTATGTCGCATTTTCCACTATTGTGCGACGTAATAATAAAATTTGACAAATCAAGAATTTTAACGTATGCTTACCTGAACATAAAGAAGAAAGCTTAGATGAAAGATTACCCATTTAAAACACAAGAGGAAGCAATTAAATATATACAAAAACTATTCAGACGAATAGGCACTACTCCAGGAGAGAAAGTTTTTTACAAAGAAAGTGGCATGAAATTATACCCACTTCAAAAACTTGGCTTCTCCAATTATGGTCAATTAGTAAGGGAAGCAGAATTGCCTCCTAATAAGTTTGATAAAACTAAATATACCGAGGATTTTTTAATTAAAGAATTTATAAAAATGATTAGAAAGAATAAAAAATGGCCTACAAAAGCTGAATTGGATATTAAACACTTTAATGATCCAAATTTTCCTACCTCAGCAACATTCTATAAAAAATTTGGCTTAGTTAAGGGTATGGCTGAAAATATCTTAGATTATACCTATGGGAAAAAAGGTTATAAAGACGTGAGAGACATATGCAATGAGATACTCATGAAATATGATAATTCAATGTCAAATGAAGAAGGAGATTCAAGAAGTGGTTATGTTTATATCCTTAAAAACGGAGGTCGACAAGAATATAAAATCGGGATTAGCGATAGTATACCCAAAAGAGGAATGCAATTGTCAACATTATCTCCTGAAAATTTAGAATTAATACATTCCATAAAGGCAACTAGTCCTAAAGCTGTTGAAAGATTTCTTCATGACAAATTTAATAGCAAAAGAATACAAGGAGAATGGTTTAATCTATCAACGTCCGACATAAAATGGATTAAGAAATGGAACGGAAATGTTCTATAGTCCCATACATAATTGATCATTGACCTTTCAACTAAAACATCGTAATTTTCCTTAGGTTTTTTTAGTCCATTCGGCAGGCTCAGGATAAATAAGAATTGAAGCTAAAATGACTGGATGTCTATAAAATCCCTGCATTCCTCAGGCAGAGAAATTAATCTAAAAAATTCCTTACGTAGTTTTTGCAAAGAATGCTATACATAAGCGCGTCTTCTGCTTTTTTATCAATATCAGAATTAGAAAGAACATTTGGAATGTTATCTAAAATTTTTGCGAAATAAGGTTTGACTTTAGATCTGTTTACCTCCGTAATCCTTTTCAAAGATTCTTCAGAAAAACGTTCTGCCATCTTTATTGATCTCCTGTGATACCCTATAGCAACACGCATAAGATCCATAGATAGTGATTCTATAGCTATTTTATTATTCATAATATTTCCTGAAAGAAGAATCGGGTTAATGCATCATATCGTTTTCTAATTTCAGGATCAAGAATCTCATTTCCAGCGTTATTATCTGTGGGTCTGATGTTAATAAAGGAATTGAAGTCAATATCTATTACTGTTTTGATGTACGAATCGAACTGTTCTTTTAGATTTTCAATTTCTTTTTTTGAATAAGGTTCAGCTTTAGTAATAATCACTCAGATAGTTTAGCATATTATCCTCGTAATTTTAAAAATGATTATGAGTAAAGTACTCTACCACAAATTCAATCCTGCGCGACATGGATGAGCTAATAACGTTGAGTTATTGAATTATTACCCCAGCCACTATATAATTGCCGAAAAGAACATATATGGAAAGATTTAGAAGGTTGGTCACAAGAAGAGTTCCTACAGTTGGAGAACCACCCTTAAGCATCGCAGAAGTACCTCCATCGGTTTCAGCTACTACAGCCGCACAATCGGAAACCAGAGCAAGTGAAGTTTTAGACCAAGAAAGGAAGCAATGGGAGGCTGCGTATATCGGTAGAGACTTCTTGGGTAAACGGGAATATCTGTTATCACTTGCTTTGCGGGATGACCCTTTAAAAAGAATTTACGCAGCTCTTGGAATTAATGATTTAGGGGCAGAGATTGACATTCCTCTTACTGACCTTACTCCCCAAGAAGAGTTAGCTCGGGATGCATACTTAAAAGCAACTTTTTTCGGTGAGGTTGATCCAGATAAATACCATGAATTTGCGACTGACTCATTTACAAAAGATCACTTACTAGCGCTATTAAATAGAAATGCGGCAGGTGTCCAACCAGGCGATGTTACTGATTGGTTCCACACAACTTTTGGAGTAACCCATCTTGAACGATATGGATCTGTTTATATTGGCTCGCATGGTGGATTAGGTGAATATGGGTATGACCACAATGCAACGATTAGCCCTTTAAAACGAGATCATGATTCTAGGCAGAGAGATGAGACTGAGGAAATGTCGATGGGGAAAGCTATTGATTTTGCTCATGTTGTTCGTAAATCACTGCCGCATATAGATATGGTACCCTTAGCAATTCCTACCTACCTCCAAGACGCACAGGATGCTTTACAATTCCTTCCCCGAGATTGGGCAGCATAAGTTCTGATCTTAATACCTCTTGTCATCCTTTTTCAAAGAGCACAAAACTTGTTGACTTTGCTTCTTGTTATTGTTACATTCAAGATGTCATAAGATGACAAAGAAATGCCATAAGAAATTTACGGTATTTCTTAAGGGCATGAAGCTAAAAAGCGGGCTCGCTAAGCAGGCGGCCCGTGTTTTAAGACAAAGGAATTAAATCTTCTCCTTGTTCCCTCATTATCTTTTCAATATAATCCAACTCATGCGTGAGAGAGATGGAAATGGTGTGTCCAGACGGGCAATTCTTGGCGCTGCTCTTGATAAAACAATTTCTCAAGACCCCCTTATCGGAAGAGCCGCGGATATACTTGCGCCTGAGACCAGACCTCAAGTTCAAAGACTCCGCGAGTTGCAAGAAGGTGTAGAGAATATCCCAACACAGATAATTGCTTCAGCTATAGGAGATGTTATTAAACTTTATCCGATAGTTTATCAAGTCGATAGTTTGGGGCCAGGTATGAACTATGTCATTGGCGCGGTTCTTCTTCCCTTAGGCTCTGTAGATGTAGAATTGCAAAATATTTATTGGCACGGAATAATTTACAGCGGTATTGAAAAATCTTCAGTCCATTTCAATCCAGATTCACAGAGTCTTGCAGAAGTACATATAAATTTTGATGGAAGTGGTGAGGATACAGGTATGTCAAATTATGGAGCAGCTGAGGATTTTAATCCTTTAATACAAATGAGCAGAGAAGAGTCTGATCTCTATGGTGAGGAGCTTGATAACCAAGGATTTCTGAACTTTGACCAGAGTATTATTTTAGAAGCTATTTATCAAGCAGTCGTCTATGGCGAGAGAAGTACCTATTGGCAAGATACTGTTGTGCCGATGCTCAGGATGGATGAATTAACCGCATTTAATAGGGCATGGCACGAGGGGTTATTGCGCTCGCGTAATATTGATCCCGAGTTATTTGAAGTTGTTAGTCGGCAGCTACCTATAAGAGAAAGTATGGAGCTTATTAAATCTGGAGGTAGAATAAAAAGATTGGATGCCATGAGATATCTGGGTCGTGAAGCAACAAGGCGAGCTCGGGATTTGCTTGTGCCAAGGAATGAAGCTGGAGATTCACTGAGGCAGCTTAATGGTAGAATCATTTTTAATGAAACTGATTTTGAAATTGATGAGTAGTTTTTTTATATACTATCGCGTATTTCTACGGCAGAGGAACTAGCTTCAGATTAATCCCGGCAATTACTATTTTGTAAATAGGAGCTGTAAGAATTCTTTATATCCTCTTTTAAATCTTCTTCGCGTCGCTACTTCAAGCATAAGTTCAATCATTGCTACAAATAACAACCAGTAAACAAAAATAGCTATTTTCTGACTGATATATATATTACCAGATATATACGCTGCAAAGGACAAAAATATTAATACACCTGATACTAAAAAAGTTACCTCACTTCGTAAACGATAGATTAAAATACCCATCATCCAAATTATTCCAAATATACGGAAATCCTGCAGCACAAGCGAATTAAATTCAGGTGAAAACGTCATAAAGATAATAAGAAGTGAAAGATAAAAATAATTTACTTTGGCACCGAGATTTTTATTAAACAGAGCGAAAAATACATAAAAAATGAAAGGAGTGAGATGAAGTAATTGTTGAGCTGAATCTGCTACATTTGAAGAGGGTTTTGTTGTTTTTCTTTCAATAAAATTAACTGTATCACCAATATTTAGTAGGGCATATTTTATGGAGTATTTGTATTTAGTGACAAAAATTTGTTCATGTGGAGAAACATAGATTGCATCATCCTTTTTACCCAGCGTTGATTCGATCTGAAAATCATACGTTTTCCCTTTTGAGTTGACAATTACCGGAAAGCCGAAGGTAAAAAGTTGATTATCCTGGAATTGGTCAACTTTATAATTTGCTTGATAATACCAGTCTCTTTCACCTTTTTCTTTTATCTTAAAAATAAGGATGTCATTACCTGCTCGTTTATAAGTGCCAAACCTTATCGCGAGGATTCCCAAATTGTTTGAGTGTGCGACGAACTCTCCGGTTATTATTTCCCCTTTCATAAGAGGTGTTTTAATCGGAGCAATTATATCTTTTTGAGTTTTTGGGTAAGCAATTATTGAAACTGGCTCGCTTGTATCGAAGTTACGAAAAAAATAAAGAAAAAAACCAAATAGGAGAAGAGCACAAGGAATAATGAGCCATTTTAAGAGCAGATAAAAGAAATGATGTGTTTTCATAACAAGTAACAATTATTCTAATCTAAATCGGTAAAATGATAAAATATCATTTTTCTTGTTTGCTGGGCTTTGGCATTATGTTACTATGTTATTATGCTACCATAATGCCATAAAAATGTTTATCAACTTTCTTAAGAAAAATTTTCATATTCTTTTACTTCTCACTATCCTTTCCAGTATATTCAGAATTTTCTTTATGGACAACATTCAGTTCGCGGCTGATCAATCTTTCAGTTTTTGGACTGTATATTCCTTAGTTGTTAATCACCAGGTTCCATTTATTGGAATGATGTCAAGTGCTGGATACTATAATTTCCCGTTATTTGTCTATTTTTTGTCCTTTCTTTCTCTTATATACACTGAGATACGATTCTTAACTTTTGAGATCGCTCTGTTGAATGTTCTAGCTGTCCTGGGCTTCTATTATTTTGCCAGAAAATTTTATTCTCAGTTTGTGGCAGTTTCATCGTCATTATTGCTCTCCCTTGCGCCGTGGCCTATTCTTTTTTCACGTGTTATTTGGCAACAGGATGTCATTATAGTATTTCTTCTTCCTTTTCTCTATTTTCTCCATCGCCTCATCTATCTTAAGGACAAAAATTCTTCCTTTGGCTTATTTCTTTTCGGAACACTACTTATGCAAATTCACACTTCGGGTATATTCTTTGTCGTGATAACCGCAGTCTACGCTTACTCCCAAAAAGTTTCGATCAAAAAAATACATGCGATTTTAGGAACTGTTCTTGGACTCATACCGGCTCTTCCTTACTTCAGATATCAATTTTTCTCAGGTATCCTTTGTGCTGATTGCTCCCGCTTAGCCCATACCCGTTCAAATACATTTACCCTTGATATATTTAATTTTTTACGACCCTTAGAACTGTTAACAACTTCTAACTTTGATTTCCAGCTAGGGAAAAGTTATCAGGAGTTTGTTAACTCCAGTTTTTTGGTAACCCCCATACAAATTGTTACGTTATTTAGTAGCATTTTGGTACTCATTGGTATCTATGTTGTTCTTAAGAAAAAGAGAAAGTATAACTTGTTAGCAGTCTACGTCATATTTTTACCAATTTTATATTTTTTTACTGGGAACGTTGCCTATATGCATTACTACGCTGTTATTGTTCCAATTGTGGCCTTACTTGCCGGTCTCGGGTTCCAGTATTTGCTGCAGCTAACCAAAAACAAAAGAATACGGAGATCTCTTTACGTTCTGTTTTCACTTGTTTTGATAAGTTTTTTTCTTTTTGAAGTTCTGTTTAATTCATTTCTCTCGACCAAAAAGATAGTGTTAGGAGATTATGCTCGTATCTGGGAAGTCGGAGAAAATATAATGAATCGCCGGCTACAACCGTATAGGCATGAACCTTATTATACAGAGTTAAAATACCTTTCATCTATTTATATCTATAGTACTCTGTTTCATTTAGTAGCAGGAGATTATTTAGTAACAAAAAACAATGTAAAAGGAGCCATCTTTGAATATTCACAGTACTTAGATGGTACACCTGACATACCAGGTACACCTGGCGATATTCAAGTAAGACAAAAACTGGAAAACCTTAAAGGCTTACTGCAAAATGAAAAGCAGAAGTAACTATTACTAAATCTGCTGGACCTCTGAAATCCCTAAAGTCGTATAATACGTAAGTGTACATGAATTTCTTAAGATTTCTCGGAATATTTTCTTGTTGCCTCTTACTCGTTAGTTTTATAATCTACCTTTTCCCTAAATTTAACAATATAGCCACTTTTTCAGCAGCTATCCAGTCTGCACATAACTCAGGTTCCGTCAAATTATTTCCCATTGAGTCATTTGTTTATTTCTTGATGTTAAGCGGGGACTGGCTTTTTGCAAGAATAGATAACCTCATTCCGTTCTTTCCATCGTTTATCCGAGTTGTCTGGTGGAATACTCAGGTAATTTCTTTCGTTTCGTTAATACCGGTGATCGGATTATTTGCCTTCGGGATCTTGAGAAAACCCAAAGTTTCACTATTTCTTTTCTGTCTCTTTTTTCTCTGGCTACTTTCTCCCGGCAAATTGATGACCAATAGCTGGAATTCCTATGTTATTACCCATAGATTTGACATCAAATTTCCCTGGTCAGAAAGATATATTTGGATGAATGACGGCAATGATCATAACAATGAGTATGTACAGTACAACTATTCCTGGCTTCAGAAAAATAGAATACAAAAGTCAGAGATTACTATTTCTTGCCTCGGACATTATCGTCTCTCAGTCAATAATAAGCGAGTTTATCATGGTCCAGCATTTGCTGTTTTACCGAAAGTCTATACTGATACGCTGAATATCGCTCCATTTATACATCTAGGGGAGAATGAGATCGAAATTGTCTGTCTTCATATTGATGGTATAAATCATGAATATCCTGCTTATCTTACAAGCGGTCTTTTGGTCGGAGGTCAAATTCAGGATGGGATTTTGGCTCATAATTTGGCTGACAATCGGCTGTGGAAGCACACCATTACGCAAACAGTCAAACCTGTAGAGCGGATATTTGATGCTGGGTATAAAGAGGCATATGACCTTACCAAGTCAGAAGTATTTTCTCATATTCCTTATAAAATCGAACCAAAATATATAATTCTTCCTCGTCCAATACCTCTTTTGAACTATCAGTTTGCTAAGTTAAATGAGATAGCCCCAGGTATCTATGATTTAGGTACTTTCTCAACCGGTTATTTACGTATACAGTCAAAGCAAATCAAACCGTGTAGCGAAAATATTATATACGGAGTAAGTCTCGATCAGACCGGCTTTCCTCTGATCTATATGGGACAAAAAGATTCGTTAGTTTTTCCGGCAAAAAGTATAGACTGGGAACAAATGTCACGTCGATCGGGAAGGTATATCGGATTTAAAGGTAATTGTGATATGAATAAAATGAAGGTTTCCTTCACACGGGTTTTAAATAACTTATCTCTCCCCAATGCTCCGAAAAGTTTAACAGCCGAGGACAAATCAATTTTTGAGATCAGTCTTAATTCTCTGCGAAATAATGTTCAGGATCATATCGAAGATTCTGTTGATCGGGAGAGAGCGACTTATTTGGGGGACGCTCTTGCCGTCTCACGCTGTCTTCTTGTTGAAAGCGGCAATGAGGATATGGTCAAACAAACGATTTTACAATTTGCGGAGAGTCAAAAGAGCAATGGTTCTTTCCCGTCAATGGCTCCCTCAGGCCTTGATCAGTTCATACCATCGTACTCACTCCAGTGGTCTGAGCTTTTGGATTTGTATATGGTTAAAACCAATGATAAGCAGTTTGCTAAGGCAATGTGGCCCCATCTTCAAAAATTGGCAGGTTGGGCTAAAGACAATACTTCTCCGGAGGGGTTTTTTACAAACATTCATCATGAAAAAAACTGGTGGAATTTTTTTGACTGGACACCCACCTCGACATCACTTGCGTATCAAACCCAAAATCAGTTGTTGTACCTGCGCACGCTGGAAATTACAGCGGAAGTAACAAAAACACTTGGTAGGGATTCAGATCAATATCAAAAACAAGCACTAACACTTAAGAAAAATCTTTTGGTCTATGCCTTTGACTCAAATAAAAAAGTGTTTTTTGATAGTTTTGATTTGACAAAGAGAGATGGAATTAGCTTGGTAACCAACGCTCTGGCAGGATCATTGGGAATTTTTCCAACCAGTCTGGCCAATGATTCAGCAATCGAGTATTTTAAGGATGACTACACAACGCAAAGTCCATATTCCGAATCTTGGGTAGTAGACTGGATGATCCGTTCCGGTAAAAAAGATTTGGCTTTACATACAATACGTGACTACTGGGGAGGTATGGTCAGAGACGGAGCCACAAATGTTTACGAGGTTTATAAGCCCGGGGTACTGAGGCCTGACGAGCTCAACCAAAGCTATTCTCATGCCTGGGGCTGTGGCCCTGTATATCAATATAAAAAGATAGTTACGGAGTAACTGCGAGAATTTAAGCCTGTTTTTTCTTCTCCAGACAGGTATACTGGAGAGAGATGAAGAGAATCGCTTTTTACGGTGCTTCCGGTGAGGTTACGGGATCTTCATATTTGGTTACCAACGCGAATGATTCCCAATTTCTTATAGATTTTGGTATGTTCCAGGGTCCCAAAGAAGTCGTTGATCTCAACTACAAACCCCTGCCCTTCAAACCCTCAAGTATTGCTGCTGTTTTTCTGACGCATGCTCATTTAGATCATTGCGGGAGACTGCCCTTACTTGTTTTTAACGGATTCAACGGCAAAATCTACATGACCGCTCCGACCAGAGCTTTTGTCGAGATCATCCTGAATGATTCCGCCAAAATTGCCATGGAGAGTACGGACTATGCTCCGCTTTATGGTATGGAGGAAGTAGAGAAAGTCATGCGAATGATTGAGGTAGTCAGTTACGAAAAAGAGTTCTCGGTTGGCAATTCATCAATTATCTACCATGATGCAGGTCATATTCTCGGTTCCGCAAGCATTGAAATTCATGACCGGGGGGATAATAAGCGGATGGTTTTCAGCGGTGATCTGGGTAACAGCCCCGAAGACATTGTCAGGCCAACAACCTTTATTGATCAGGCAGATTACGTCGTCATGGAGTCAACGTATGGTGATAAATCCCACCCTAGAGAGGATGTTTCAGTAATTATTAAAGAGGAAATTAACGCCACTGAAAAAAACAGCGGCGTTCTTCTCATTCCTGCCTTTTCACTTGAGCGGACACAGGAACTTTTGCACCGGATCCATCATTTAAAAAAAGACGGCAGCATTAACGCCGATACGCCGGTTTTTCTGGATAGTCCCATGGGTATTCATGCCACAGTCATTTTCAGGGACTTCAAAGAGTTTTATAACGACGAGCTTAGATCACATACCGATGATCCTTTTGATTTTCCGGGACTGGTCATCACTGAAGAGGCTCGGGATAGTAAAGAGATTATTAAAGCCATGGCTCCTAAAGTCATCATTGCCGGATCGGGAATGCTCTCAGGCGGCCGCATCATGCATCACGCGGTTAATTATTTGAGTGATAAATATACGCGGGTGCTTTTTGTAGGCTATCAGTCAGAAGAGACGTTGGGGCGAAAAGTCAGTGAGGGGGCTAAGCATATCCAGATTGATCGTCATCAGATCAACGTAAAAGCAACAATTAATTCGATTCAGTCACTTAGTTCACATGCCGACCAGCCAAAGCTGATTACCTGGATAGGTCATATAAAAGGCGTGCAAAAGCTTTTTCTTACCCATGGAGAAATCACTCAGCGGGAAGTCCTTGCCCAAAAGATTAAAGATACTCTCCACTCACCAAGCATCATACTTCCGCTCAACGGTCAGGAGGAAGTCTTAGAATAAGTTAATAGTAATTATCCTCTTGACAGTGTTATTAGCAAGGAGTATATAGTGAGGGTAAGGTAGAGATCCTACCATATATGGGTAAGCTAACACACAAAGTTGCCCTGTTATCATTAACAATTCTTTTCTTCTTTTCCACCTCGGTTGCTCCTGCGCTGGCTGCAATTACTTACCTTTATGATGCCAACGGTAATCTGACATCCGACGGGAGCAAATGTTATGAGTACAATCAGGAAAATCAATTGGTCAAAGTTAAGACGTGTGGCAACAGTCAGACTATCGCCGAGTATGTCTATGATTATCAAGGTCAGCGATTAGTCAAAAAAGAATACAGTAACGGTACGCTGCAAAAGACCACTTTTTCTCCCGGCGATTCATATGAAACCGTAAAGTTAGTAAGCGGTACGACGCAAAACACTTCATATTATTTTGCCAATGATGAGCTCATCGCTAAGAAAAATCCCGATGGCTCAAAAAATTATTTCCTCACTGATCACTTAGGCTCTGATTCCGTCCAGACAAATCAAACCGGGACATCGGTTGAGTCTACTCAATACGATCCGTGGGGAGAAGTATTGGCTGGAGGAACGAAAAATAAATTCCAGTACACAGGTCAGGAAAAAGACAGTGAGACAGGGCTCAACTACTACAACGCGCGCTACTACGATCCCCACACCCGCCATTTTACCCAGGCAGATGGGTTAGTGCAGGACATTTATGATCCACAACTACTTAACAGATACGCTTACGTACGTAATAATCCGATCAAATATTCAGATCCAAGTGGAAACTTTGTTTTCTTGGCTGTACCTCTAACAATGTGGGTGGTAGCAGCATTCTTAGGTGGTTCAGCAGTCTATACTGCAACTCCTCAGGGACAAAAAACAGTTCAGAGTGCACTTAGATCGGCTTATCAAGGAGCCAATAGTTTAGTATCACAGTCTAGGAACGCTGTATCGAATGTATCAAAAGCAATAGCTAATTCTACAAAAACTGGATCTCAATCTACCAACCCGTCCAACTCTTCTCCAAAGAATAACTCACCATATGGGAAGAGTCCAAACTTAGGGCCAATTCAAAAAATAGCACCACTCGCTCCAGCAGCAGAACAGGCAATCGAAAAAATCCATGGTAACGATCTCAGAAATTCTTTGAATACAATTGGTTACACCTTGAGAGATACAGGTTCCGGGGTCATTCAAAAATTCGGTATAACCTCAAATCAAGCGAGTAGATATTCCCAAACTTATCTCAATTCAAATAAGCTTGAGCTTGTACAAGAGGTTGAGGGCTCCAGGCATGATGTTTATGTCTGGGAGCATGAGCAAATAGGAGAGTACTTAATGAAGAATTTAGAATTACCTTCACTTAATAAGTCATTGCATTAGTTATGAGATTTTTTATTACATCAGAAAACCATACAACTATAGCAGATAAGGTGAGATCTGTTCGTAATTCGATTGGACAGAAAATTAGTAAAATGGCTGAAATGAAAGATTATGGACAAAGCGTTAGTTATTGGGGCCATATCTCAATTGTAAATCCTTCTAGTGTATATGATAAGGGTTTCTATCCTGAAGTTAAAAAATATTCTGGTAGTAAAAAAGAGGTCGAGCTTCGATTGAAAATAGACTATGATGATGTCGTTAATGGTGACGAGAAAAAGTTATATACACTTTTTACGGATTCAATTCTTAGAGGAGTTCATATCGCAGAATCTGAATTAAAAATTGATGACTTTGATTTCAAAAGATTTAGAGCAGATTTAAATGAACTGTTTAGTAAGGAGGGATGGCTATGAGAATATCTTTTGGGATCATTAAAGTATTAGTTATAGTATTATTATTCGTAATTGCTAGTGTAACTACGACTTCAGCTGCGATGCAGGTGATTCCGCAAAATAATCCCCCGCAACAACCGAGGGATAAATTCCAGACAGATCTTTTTACCGGATCAGCTACCTATAGCTATCCTATTAACGTGCCAAAGGGCACCAATGATCTTACCCCCGAAGTTAGCTTTTCATACAACAATCAAGGCGCACACGACACAACAATGCAAAATGGTCTGGGGTGGCAGTTGGAGCGTGATTATATCCAAAGAGATGTTAATTACTCACCCTGGAATATTACAGATGACAAGTATAAACTGCATTTCAAAGGCCAGACCTATGATCTTGTCTATAACCCAACCGACAGTCTCTTCCATACAAAACAGGAGTCATTTCTTAAAATTCAACAATTCTTAACCGGCGGACAAGGGACAACCGGTATGTACTGGCAGGTGACTACTCCCGATGGAACGCTCTACCGTTTCGGTTATACTACAAACTCAGCTCTTATTTGTGGCGGTCAGACATATGATGGATCCTGGAATGTGGATCAGGTAACTGATACGCATAACAATCATATCTATTTTAGCTATTTGCAGACTAATGGTGTTGCCTATCTCAGTCAGATCAAATACAACAACGATCAGCTTAGGGAAGTCAACTTTACCTACACTTCCAACTCTTACCAAAAGCCTGTCTCAGTCCAGGGATGTAGTATTAACGAGACATCAAAATTGTCTGCTATTTCAATCAAAGCAAGCGGAAGTGTCGTCAGAGGCTATGATCTTACATATACAAATGCTTCAAATGGTCAGCCGTTGCTCTCCTCAATAACTGAAAAAGGTTCTGACAGCTCCTCTCCCCCCCCAACCACATTTACCTATAACCCTTCAAGCTCAGGGAATGGTTCAGGTATTGATTTCACAGGTGGAACAAATATAGATGCGGAGCTCAATCATTCAGATGTTGGTCTTTGTGATATGAACGGTGATGGGTACGTCGATCTTATAAAAACAACAGGAGGAGGGAATTTCAATTGGAATGTTAAACCAGGCAGTGGTACTGCTTTTGCAGCCACCTGGGTAACTATGGCCTCAATTCCTGTTCAGTTAGGCGCTTCCAATATGAGACTTACTGATGTGACAGGGGACGGGAAATGTGATGTGGTTCAGACCGTCTATCGGGGAGGACCAAATCCTAATTATGACTGGTTTGTCTGGACCAACACATCCGACAAACAGGCCGGGACACTTTCTTTTAGTGGTCAGACCAAATGGGAAGACAATATTAACTTTGATCAGGCAGCCGGCCTCACTGATACGAGCCTCACGCTTATCGATATGAATGGTGATGGGCTTTCTGATATTGTGCATGTCGGACAAAACAATGACTGGGCAGTCTATCTTAACTTACCGGGACAAAATACCTGGAACAATGACAATACTAACTGGGCGCATGGGGTCTCATCTTTCAATAATCCGAGTACCAGACTTGCTGATGTGAATGGTGATGGATTCCCTGATGTCATTATCTCAAGTAGTAACGGGGGGCCAAATGAAACCTATGAGGTTCTTCTTAATAGTGGTGGCTCACTCATGCCTTCTAAGAAATGGATTGATAATGCGAGTGTTGATGCCATTGATTTCAGTAATCACAACGTAGTTATTGCCGATGTCAATGGAGATGGACTCCCTGATATTGTGCGGGGCAATGGCTTTAATTCAAGTAATACCAGTGCCCATTGGCAGGTATTACTTAATATGGGAGATCATTTTTCTACAACTATTACTACCTGGTTTGATGCGACTATGAATGGGAGTAATGACTTTGACTTAGTTAAAGTTGTCGATCTCAATGGTGATGGTCTGACAGATGTTCTCAATCAGGCTTTTGGTTCATGGCAGGGTTATATTTCCCAGGGTTTTGCTCCTAATGCTCTTTATGAAATTACCACATCACAAGGGGGGTATATCGCCTTCGATTATACTCCGTCCACACGGTATTCTAATGGCAGTAATTTATCGTTCCCTCTTTGGCTGGTTAATAGGATGACTGTGCGGAATGGGCTTCCGGCACCGCACAGTACATCTGATGTTACAAACTATTTCTATGGAAATGGTAAATACAATGTCCAGCAGAGAGAGTTCCGAGGCTTTGGCAGCGTCAATGAAATATTAGCTAGTGGGACTAAGAGAGCATATAATTTTAATCAAGACGACGCACTGAAAGGAAGGCTTGCGTTGGAGGCTACCAGGGACACTAATGATAACCTCTACGCACGAACCGATTATAGCTGGAGTAATTCACAAAGCAATAGTATTTATACTGTCTTGCTACAGTCTCAGCAAAAGTTTACCTATGATGGTGCGGGTGCAAATGCAAAGATCATCCAGACTGATTATACGTATGATATCTTCGGGAATATTACCAAAACCTCAGAACTCGGTGATACGAGTTTAACAGGAGATGAGCGCTTCACTTACTCAGAGTATGCCTCAAATCCGACTCTTTGGCTGGTTAGCACTCCGAAACATACGTATAAAAGAGCAGCCGACGACACGACTAAACTCTCAGAGTCATGGTTTTACTATGACGGTCATACAGGTCTTGATGACGCACCGACGAGAGGTGATGTCACGAAAGAAGTTAAATGGCTTAATACAGCCTCCGTAAATCCGACTATTCTTTCTGAGTATGATGCGTTTGGTAATCTTATTAAAGTAACTGATGCCAATAGTCACATTACGGGGTATCACTATGGTACGAGTGATACCACCTCAACATACCCTGACAATTCAACCAACGCCAAAAATCAAATAACTTCATACCTGTATGATCTCGGGACTGGCAACCTCCTTTCATCGTCTGATCCGAACGGATTTATCACTTCTTATCTGTATGATACTTTCGGCAGACTCAGCAAGGAGATCAAACCATATGATACCGCCAGCTTCCCAACGACTAGTTATCAATATTTTACTGATGGAGTAGCTCCTGAGGGTATCCTGGTTGCCAAACGTCAGACCAGCGGAGCTGCAGGAACACTTGATACCTATACCTGGGCTGATGGACTCGGAAGGGTTCTTCAGACACGTGCACCTGCAGAGAATACTTCTCAGCAGATCGTAGTTGATTCATTCTATGGGCCAAGTAGTAAGGTAATTAAGCAAACAGTGCCTTATTTGACGACGCTGAGTGCTGCGTATGCAACGCCTGTGAGTGGAGTAAGGGCGACAACAACGGTCTATGATCCGCTTGATCGGCCGACACTTGTAACCAATCCCAACGGGACGACTCGCACTACAGCGTATGATCACTGGAAAGTCAGTACAACTGATGAGAATAGTCATGTCGTGAATAAGATTTTCAACGCTTTTGACAAAATAATCAGAATTGAAGAGATTGTGGCCTCACTCCCACAAGTCACCACGTATGCTTACAATGGGTTAGACAATTTGATCGCGATTACCGATAGCGCGGGTAACAATTTTTCACTCTCCTATGACTCATTGGGTAGACGAGTTACTCAAGTCGATCCGGATTTGGGTACATGGCGCTATGAATATGATAGTGTCGGAAATCTGACGAAAAGAACAGATAATCGTAATATAGCGATTGTGAAAAACTATGATGAGTTAGATCGCTTGACTAAAGTAGATTATCCAACTGATACCGATATCACGTATACCTATGATGGTAATACGAGGATTGGGAGCCTGACATCTGTCATCGATACAGCCGGGACGATCAACTATACTTATGACAACCGTCTCCGCAAATTATCAGAGCAACGCACGATCGATGGTACGAGCTGGACGACACAATACGCCTACGATGCGCTTGATCGGATAATGAGCCAAACAAATCCGGATGGCGAGGTGGTAGGGTATACCTTTAACTCCCAAGGCGAGATAGATAAAGTGACCGGAATTCTCAACAATATCGACTACAGTGCTTTGGGAAAGATTACTAAAAAAGATTTTGCCAATGCTTTGTCTACAGTATATTCGTACAACTCCGATGACTTCCGGCTGCATAACATCAAAACAGGTTCGCTGCAGGATCTGACCTATACATACGATAATGTGGGGAATATAACAAGTATTGCTAATGCAGTAACGAGTAAGACTCAAAATTTCGGTTACGATGATCTGAACAGGTTGCTTACAGCTTCGCTCACCGGAGGCTATAATTATGCTTACAGCTACAACGCAATCGGTAATTTACTGACATTCAATAATGGTTCAGCCACTATTAATTACACATATGGCCAGAATGTCGGGGTACATGCCCTGACCACCTCTTCCGAAACTGCAGTAGCTACACCGACGCCGACTCCAACGTCCACCCAACCTACGCCCACTCCGACACCATTACCTGGGGGCGGGACTGAACTCCTGGGTACGATCTGGACGCTCTCAGGCAATAATAGTGACGCACAGAATGATAAAGTAATTACTTCCAATTCTCTTAACGGGATGACATCGGCTCAGGTTACGTTCAATTTACATGGCAAGACATTCGGCACAGGAGACGATGAAGCATCAATTATCTTTATTCAAAATGGAGTATGGCTGGCAGCAAATGTCACCAAATTCGGTGCTCAAAATGGTTTGGATGGTTTACAAACGGTAACGATCCCCTTGACAAGCTTCCATAAGGTTAATGATGCAAGTGTAACCCTCGATCCGAGTCAGCCAGTCTCAAATCTGCATGCCAGGTTCTGGAATAGTTTTTCATTCACAGTCGATATTACGAGCGTTAAAGTCACAGCAGTGACGAGTACTCTTCAGTCTCAGGGTAAACCAATCGTCGCATCGACACAAAAGACGGGATATGAGGCCACAAAAGCCAATGATGGCAATATTGGTTCGTACTGGGAAGGAGTGGATCATGCCTTTCCAGCTTCGCTTACGGTGGATTTGGGAGCAGTCTATTCAGTAGACAAAGTGGTTATGAAGCTTAACTGGGGCGCGAGAACGGAAAATGTTACGATTTTAGGGAGCACGGATAACACTACTTTCACCACTATCGTTGGAGCTACTAATTATTCTATAGGCAATGTTCCTGTTACCTTTACGTCGCGAAATATACGTTATGTACGGATTATGGTTAATGCCAATAGTGTAACGCCTGCTGGACAAATGGCAGAGTTTGAAGTATGGGGACAAGGTTCAGGTGGACCGACTCCAACCCCTACAGTTCAGCCAACGCCTACACCAACTGCTACACCCACTCCAACACCAACGCCTGCAAGTGGTTATACTGGTCAGTACTATTCAAATAAAACACTCTCTGGTTCACCTACGTTGACGAGAAATGATACTGCCATTAATTTTGACTGGGGATCTGGAAGACCCGATCCATTGCTGCCTGTTGATAACTTTTCCGTACGTTGGAACAGAACCATTAATTTCACAGCCGGTTCATATAAATTCTCGATGACCGGGGATGATGGAGTAAGACTTAAGATAGACGGAGTCACAGTAATCGATAAATGGATTGACCAGGGACCAACTACCTATACAACCACCCAACAGTTAACAGCAGGTAACCATACGATAGTTATGGAGTATTACGAAAGTGGTGGTGGAGCTGTGGCTAAACTCTCCTATCTGGAAGTTCAGGCGCCGACCCCAACGCCTACGCCCTCTGGTAGTGGCACAGAGATACTCGGAACTATCTGGACGCTTATCGGCAATAATGGTGCTGCTGAGAGAGACAAAACACTTGCGGCCAATACCTTAAATGGTAAAACATCCGCACAAATTACCTTTGATCTGCATGGTGCAACTTTCGGCGGGGGAGATGATGAGGCCTCAATTGTTTTCGTCCAAAGCGGCGATTGGCGGGCAGCCAACGTCACTAAGTTCGGGGCGCAAAACGGCTTGAATGGGAGTCAGACAGTGACGATCCCATTGACGAGCTTTCACAAAGTAGGCAATGCGGGTATTACTCTTAATCCTGCGCTGTCAGTTTCCAACCTCCATGCCAGGTTCTGGAGGAGCTCTTCATTTACTGTTGATATAACCAGCGTCAAGCTCCTCCCCTAACTGCAATTTATTTTTATTTAGAGTTCCTCCCTTGACAGTATGGTCTTTCGGGTGTTTAATATCCCTGTAGGGGGGATATTCTTGAGAAAAGGACACATATGTCATACCGACCGAAAAATACTGACGAACGCATCTTGCACCGCTTGAAAATTGCCCGGGGGCACTTGGAGAAGGTTATTTCTATGGTTGAGAACGATACATATTGTATTGACGTCATGCATCAAATGCAGGCTGTTGAGAAAGGACTTAATCAAACAGGAAATCTTATTCTTGAAAATCACTTAAAGACATGTGTCGCGGATGCTATCAGTAAGGGGCGAAAGGACGAAGCGATAACTGAGATAATGAGCGTCTTTAAGCAAAAAAACAGCTAGAAAGTAAGCTAACTATGGAAATTGATAAGATAATTATTTTGCTGTCAGGATTAGGCGGAATTGCACTTACCTATTGGTTTTTTCTCATGAAAAAAGATGAAATCGTAAAGGCCAGAGGGGAAATAAAAATACTTGTGAAAGGCGGCTATAAGCCAAGCGTCATTGAGGTTCCACGAGGGGAGAGGACGACACTCACATTCCTGCGAGAAGACCCCAGCACGTGCCTTGAAGAGGTTATCTTAGGGGATTTTAAGGTTAAAAAGTATTTACCCCTTAATGAGGAAGTAAAGATCGAAATAATTCCGCAAAAAAAGGGTGTCTTTCATTTCTCATGTGGAATGAACATGTTTCATGGAAAGGTATTAGTAAAGTGATATGACACAGGTCACCAAAACATACCCGTTACTCGGCATGCATTGTGCTTCATGTGTACGGGTGACAGAACGTGCGTTAAAGAAAGTTCCTGGTGTGAAAGACGCTGTCGTGAATCTCTCATCAGAAAAAGCCACTGTTATCTATGATGAAGAAGAGTGCTCTCCTGAAAATCTCTCAGCGTCAGTTGCTAAGACTGGCTACACACTCTCAATTGACGAAAAAAGTGAGGAGCGAATAAAAGCCACCAAAGAAAAAGAACTCCGAGATCTTCGAATCAAGACTACTTTTAGCCTCGTAGGAGGGTTATTTATCTTCTGGGGAAGTTTTCCAGGGCTGATGGACTTTGCCCCTGAGTTTTTGAAGAGTTTTCTTATCCAGTTTTTGATCGCTCTTCCGATTCAGTTTTGGGCTGGTTCAACGTTCTATCGCGCAGCAGTCCCAGCGCTTAAGAACCGTCTGGCAAATATGGACACGCTTGTGGCGCTTGGGACGACAGTGGCTTTTGTCTACTCAGCTTTTGTGACCTTTTTCCCAACTCTTATTGAACAAATTGGACTGGAGGCTAGTCCATATTTTGACGTTGCAACCATTGTCATCGGCCTTATTCTTTTAGGTCGGTACTTTGAGGCACGAGCAAAGAGCCGGACCTCAGAAGCCATTAAAAAATTGATTGGAATGCAAGCGAAAACAGCTCGCGTTGTGCGCGATAATAAGGAAATTGATCTACCTATCGAACAGGTAATTATTGGGGATGTAATTAGGGTCAGGCCCGGAGAGAAGATCCCAGTTGATGGAGAGATTATCGAAGGCAATTCAGCTATCGATGAATCAATGGTGACGGGTGAGAGTATGCCTGTAGAAAAGACTCCGGGTGATGAGGTTATCGGTGCAACACTAAATAAATCTGGCTCATTCCTCTATAAAGCAACTAAAGTAGGTGATGAAACCATGCTCGCACAGATTATTAAGCTGGTCCAGGAAGCGCAAGGGAGCAAAGCCCCCATCCAGCGAATTGCCGATACGATTTCATCATATTTCGTTCCGATCGTTATTATGCTCGCGATCCTAACCTTTGTAATCTGGTATTTGTTTGGTACATCACCGGCATTTCTTTATGCAATGCTAAATACTGTTGCTGTACTGATTATCGCCTGTCCATGTGCGATGGGACTTGCTACACCCACAGCGATAATGGTTGGGACAGGGAAGGGAGCTGAACATGGGATTCTGATAAAAGATGCAGGGAGCCTTGAGATTGCCGGGAAAATAAAAACAGTGATTTTTGATAAGACAGGAACGCTCACTAGAGGCGAGCCGGAGGTGACCGATGTAGAGTCACACAATGGATTTTCTGAAGAGCAGGTCCTTCAAATAGCAGCCTCTTTAGAGAAAGGCTCAGAACATCCATTAGCAAGTGCAATTTTAAAATACGCTGAAACGAAAAAAATTGAGGAGAAAAAAATTGATAATTTTAGCGCGATTGCAGGGCATGGCATCACGGGAAAAGTTGGCGAGAAGCAGCTGCTCCTTGGCAACAAGCGCCTTATGGAAAAAGAAAAGGTTGATATGAATGTATTTACCGATAGTATTAAACGTTTAGAGGGTGAAGCGAAGACGGTTATATTAGTTGCTGTTGATACTAAGATCGCAGGTATCATTGCAGTTGCAGATACTATAAAAGACTCGGCAAAGGAGGGAGTAAAACTCCTACAAAAGATGGGTATTGAGGTTATCATGCTTACAGGTGACAACACGGCCACAGCACAAGCGATAGCAGAACAGTTAGGTATATCACGCGTGATCGCTGAAGTTCTACCGGGTGATAAAGAACGTCAGGTGCGAACGGTTCAACATGAGGGGAAAGTAGTTGCCATGGTGGGAGACGGTATCAATGATGCACCGGCGCTGGCGGCTGCAGATGTTGGCATAGCCATGGGCAGTGGGACAGATATAGCAATTGAGGCTGCTGATATTACTCTCATTAACAAAGATCTTCAAACAGTAGGTCAGGCTATCAAGCTCTCCCGTAGTACGATGCGAACCATCAAACAAAATTTATTTTGGGCATTTGCTTACAATGTGATCCTTATTCCGGTAGCGATGGGAGCTTTATACCCATTGTTCGGGTTGCTTCTTAGTCCAATTTTTGCTTCAATAGCCATGGCTTCCAGCTCAATTTCAGTTGTTTCTAACTCATTATTGCTTAAAAGGACGAGGTTATAATATGCGGATAAAAATCTCAAAAAAGGTTCTCAAAATTTTTATGGGGCTTGGAGGAGTGATTCTCTTTTTCCTTGCGCTCAATATATTTATTAAAGCACCAAGCACGGGGAGTGGAACACAGGTAAATCTGATAAGTGTATTCTTAACGGGACTGCTCACCGGTGGACTCACCTGTCTGGCAGTTCAAGGTGGGTTATTAGCAGCCACTCTTGCTCAGCGTGAGGAGCAAAAATTAAAAGAAAAAACAGTGAGCTCCGGTAACGCCATCCCGATTCTTTCTTTTCTCCTGTCAAAACTTCTGGCTTATACCATACTCGGAATGTTGCTTGGCTGGCTTGGTTCGCTCTTTACTCTTTCACTTTCAGCCATGGGAATTATCACGATCGTGGTTGGGGTATTCATGATAGGTACTGCTCTCAATATGCTGAACGTCCACCCCATCTTTAGATACTTTGTTATCCAACCTCCGCGTTTTTTGACACGATTTGTCCGTAAACAGTCAAAGAGTAGTGATCTCTTTGCTCCGGCTATTGTTGGTTCTTTGACTGTCTTTATTCCTTGTGGCACGACACAGGCCATGATGGCTTTGGCAATTGCGTCTGCTAATCCGTGGCTTGGGACGCTTATTATGTTTTCATTCGTGTTGGGGACATCACCTGTCTTTTTTACTCTCGGGTACTTTACAACAAAACTCACCGAGTCCTTACACGGAAAATTTCTTAAGTTCGCGGCCGTTATGATTATCCTGATTTCTCTTTACACGATGAATAATGCCTTATTTCTGACAGGGAGTAGATTCGCAGCGCAAAATTTTCTCTCTTTAGCTAAGGAAGGCACTCCTTCTGATCAACAAGTCGTGACTGAAGCAACAATAACAATTAATGATAAAGGTTATTCACCTCAGGAAATCTCAATGAGAGCAGGTGAGAAAGTAAAGATCACCTTCGTTAATACAAATGGTCTTGGCTGTCAGCAAGCCTTCAGTATCCCGCAGCTTAATTTTCAAAAAATCATAAGAGTAGGAGAGACATCAACAGCTGAAGTAGTTATGCCGAAGGAGAGCGGGGATATTGCTTTTACTTGTAGTATGGGTATGTATACGGGGGTGATACACGTTATATGATGACGATAACTCTTAAAATAAATGGCATGCATTGCACAAGCTGTGCTTTCAATATTGACGGCGAATTGGAAGATATGGATGGAGTGAAGGAGGCTTCAACTAACTATGCCAAGCAGGTGACACGTGTCACCTTTGATGAGCAAAAAGTATCCCCCGATAAATTCCAAATGATTATTTCCGGACTCGGTTACTCTGCATCTGTTGAAAATTAGTTGAATTGAAGACTTCGGTATGGCCTTATTGGCATTGTTATTACTCTTGATCTAATTGACTTATTTTATTTTTCTGATATAAGAAGAACATGCGTCTAAGTAAAGACAGTGGGTACCTGTTTGTTGATGTTTCAGTAGGAGAAGCCTATAGGTTGATGGAGGGAAGAGGTTGTGGAGAACGTGGTGGTCTGACTCCTGATGCAAAAGTAGAAGTATATCCTCTAAGTATGAGAGATCCTGAAGCCGCAGTAGTAAATCCCTACACTGAGAGTAGTTTATATCTTACTGCTTTGAAAACAAGCCAAGAGCCAAAACCACAAGCAGAGCTCCTCGGAAATGAAGACTTGCTCGTTTTTGTCCCCGATATTGTTCCTCACAGACAAGATATAGGAGGGGTGCATGTCCCAAGAAGCACTATTCAGACTCCGGGGGTTGAAGAAGATGCAAGAGAACATCGATTAGGAATAGTGCCAAGAGGAGGAGTTATCGTTAATTTTGACGATTCGATAGTCAGGATCGCTCCGACGTACCGTTTCCCTGACGAGAAGTAGTACCTCATTGAACAATCTGCTTATTTCAGCTAGAATTGAGGCTATGGTAACGCAGTTCAAATCCGTCAGTCCCAAAGTCAATTTCCCTGAACTTGAGCAGGACATACTCACATTCTGGAAAGATAAAAAGATTTTTGAAAAGTCGATCGAGTCTCGCCCCGTAGACAAAAAATGGACCTTTTTAGACGGTCCGCCATTTGTCACCGGTATGCCTCATTATGGTTCATTACTTTCTAGTATCCCCAAGGACGTTTTCGGCCGTTATTTCACCATGAAAGGTTATCGTGTCAGGCGTGTCTGGGGTTGGGACGGGCATGGTCTGCCGATTGAGAATAAAGTTGAGAATAAATTAGAGATCAAACGTAAAAAAGATATTGAAGATGTCGTCGGAGTCAAGCGATTTATTGAGGAATGTAAAAAATACGTTACTGAGATCTCAGGGGAGTGGGAATGGTATGTCGATCATATCGGACGTTGGGTAGATTTTCAAAACGCCTACAAGACGTGGGATACGCCATACATGGAGTCGGTGATGTGGGTTTTCAGGCAGCTGTATGATAAAGGCCATATCTATAAAGGACTCAAGGTTACTCTTTACTGTCCCCACTGTGCCACCCCTATCTCCAACTTTGAAGTTGCGATGGATGCGGATAACTATAAAGAAGTCCCGGATGCAGCCACAACATACAAATACCAACTACGATCTACCAACTACGATCTACCAACTTATATTCTGGCCTGGTCGACCACTCCCTGGAACAAAATTGTGACACCGGCACTAGCTGTCAATCCTGAGCTCACCTACGTCAAAGTAAAGCAAAACAATGAGTTTTATATTCTGGCCAAGCCGACACTCAAGATACTCGGAGAGACACCTTACGAAATTGTTGAGGAAATGAAAGGTGAGGATTTGATCGGTACTAAATTTGTCCCGCACTATGATTACTATAAAATAAAAGAAGGGGAGAAAGCTTTTGTGGTCATCGGCGGTGACTTCGTGACAGCCGAAGAGGGGACAGGTGTCGTGACTATAGCAGCATATGGCGAGGAAGACTTGGTCGTTATGCTCAAAGAAAACATCCACATCGAAATGCATGTCGATGAGGAGGGTATTATAAAATCTGACGTGCCTAAATTTGGCGGGATGTATTATTTAAAGGCCAATAAAGCCGTTAATGAAGATTTGGCCTCTCGTGGACTGATTTACAAAGACGAAGAAGTACCCCACAATGTTCCCCTCTGTTGGCGTTGTCATACCCGGCTTTACTATGCGCCGATTGACGCCTGGTATGTCAATATTCAGAACATGAAAGAACTTCTCAAAAAGACCAATGAAGACGTCAACTGGTTTCCTAAGCATTTTAAAACTGGCCGCTTTCTTAAAAGTCTTGAGAATGCGCCTGACTGGAATATCTCACGCAACCGCTACTGGGGATCGCCTGTTCCGGTCTGGGAATGTGAGTGCGGAGAGCGTTTTGTTCCCGGATCGATCAAAGAGCTTGAAGAAAAATCCGGGAAAGAAATAAAGGATTTACACAAACCCGAAATTGATGAAGTCACAGTTCCCTGTAGCAAATGCGGTAAGGATATGCATCGTGTATCTGAGGTTTTGGATAGTTGGATCGAAGCAGGGAGCGCGTCATTTGCCGAGAGACATTTCCCCTTTAATTCGACTGAAAAGCTGGAAGACTTTTTCCCGCCTGACTATATTGCTGAGTATACAGGACAGATCAGAGCCTGGTTTTATGTCCTCCATGTTATAGGTGGCGCGCTGTATGATTCTCCCGCTTTCAAAAATGTTTCGGTAAGCGGTGTTATTTTAGGTACTGACGGGCGTAAGATGAGTAAGAATTTCAAAAACTACCCAGATCCGAAAGAAATGCTCGAGAAATTCGGGGGAGATGCTCTCAGGCTTTATCTCATGGGAAGTCCTGTGATGAACGGGGAAGATATCCTTATTTCTGAGGAGCAATATCGCAATCAAGTGCGTGGCATGATGCTTATTTTATGGAATGTCTATAATTTCTTTATTCAAAACGCGTTGATTGACGACTGGACACCGGGTGAGGAGGTAGCATCAGAAAATGTTTTAGATCAGTGGTTGGTGTCTCTTCTTCATGGATTGGTCCGTGATGTAACAAAAGCGCTTGACTCCTATGACACGGTTGTCGCTATCGATCAGATTAAAGTTTTTGTCGATAATTTTTCGACCTGGTATCTCAGACGAAGTCGTGATCGGGTCGGACCTAACGCAGATGATGACTCAGATAAAAATGCCTTTTATGCTACCTCCTACGAGGTGCTTGTTACACTGACTAAGCTTTTAGCCCCTATAGCGCCTTTTATTTCAGAGTCAATATATAAGAATTTGACTGATGAAGAGTCAGTGCATCTCTCAGATTGGCCTGCATTTGATGACTCAAAAATCAATAGAGAGCTGGAAGAGCAGATGGAGTTGGCACGTAGGCTAGTTGAGGTTGGACATTCACTTAGGAAAGAATTAGGCATTAAATTGCGTCAGCCTTTAGAGAGGGCATGGCATGATGAACCTAAAAAGAAAATCAGCAATATAGATGTTTTACATCTTGTTCTTGGGGAAGTGAATGTTAAATATTGGATCAATAACGAAGCTTATGATGAGTTTGAAAAAAAAGATGGGGTTAAGTTTAAAAATATTGACGGGTTTACATTTTATCTTGATACGACTTTGACACCCGAACTTGAGGCTGAAGGACAAGCTCGAGAGATTATCAGAAAAATTCAGGATGAGCGAAAAAGGCTCGAAACCAGCCCAACTGAAGAGATAATCGTTACTCTTGAAGAGTGGCCTGAACAATTTGAGTCAGAGATAAAAAAGAAAACGCTAAGTAAAACTCTTTCCAAAGGACCTTTTAGTGTTACCCGTTTAACATGAGGAAAAAAAGTCTGCTCGGAATTGACTGGTGGCTATTTACTCCTGTTATAGCACTCATTGCTATTAGCCTGGTGACACTTTTGTCACTGAATAAAGCTCTTTTCTTCAATCAGTTATTTACACTCTGTGTCGGTCTGGTGGGATTTTATCTTATCTCACGTCTTCGTATTGAGACGCTTCAGCAGCTAGCAGTTCCGATCTATATCGTCTCACTTATTTTACTCTTTATTGTTCTTATCATAGGCTTTGAAAGCCACGGAGCAGTACGCTGGATCTCACTCTTTGGATTTCCCATCCAGTTCTCAGAGGTTCTTAAGCCTTTTCTGGCCTTGGCTCTCGCGTCACATCTGAGCAAAGTCGACAAATCATCATTCAAAAGTTTTTTAATGATAATAGTGCTATTATTGCCTGTATTTCTACTCATCGCTTTTCAGCCTGATTTGGGTAACGCGGTCATCTATGCCGGAGTCGTTTTGTTGGTACTTGTTGTGTACGGGTTTCCCTGGCGCTGGTTTTTGCTCCTTTTGTTACCTTTTCTTTTGGTTTCACCGGTTCTCTGGAGTATCCTCCACGATTATCAAAGAAGACGCCTTTTGACTTTTCTTAATCCGACCAGTGATCCTTTGGGCGCGTCTTACAACGTTATTCAAGCCACGATAGCCGTCGGTTCGGGGATGTTTTTGGGCAAAGGACTAACGCAGGGCACTCAGTCCGGACTTCGTTTTTTGCCTGAACGCCATACCGACTTTATTTTTGCTACTCTGTCAGAAGGCCTGGGTTTTGTCGGAGGTTTTATCGTGCTTATTGCTTTTTTTGCTCTTAGTTTGAGGATTTATATGATTTTTAAAGAAATAGATGACTCATTTGCCAAGCTTTTCAGCGTAATAATGTTTTTCTTTTTTGTGTCACATTTTTTTATCAATATAGGGATGAATGTGGGTTTGCTGCCTATTGTCGGTGTCACCTTGCCGTTTGTTTCGTATGGAGGCAACTCATTGTTATCTAATTTTATTTTTCTGGGTATCCTGTCCGCGACAGCCGCTACTTATTCACGGCGTAATGTGCTGGAAATCAAGTAAACTTTCTGCTATAATGTCGTGACAACTATGAACTACGCAGTCATCCGCACGGGTGGTAAACAATATAAGGTTTCAGAGGGTGATATTATCACTATTGAGCGTGTATCTAACCCTGCTCAGGATCAGATCACGTTCACCGATGTATTGATGACCGCTCAGGACGGTCAGGCTAATTTTGGCCAGCCGCTTATTACAGGCATGACAGTTACCGGTAAAGTGCTTGAGCACATCCGCGGAGAGAAAATCCGTGTTGCGAAATACAAAGCTAAAGTACGCTACCGACGTGTTACAGGTCACAGGCAGGAGCTCTCTCAGGTTCAAATTGAATCTATCGGGGGAGCGAAAAAAACGTCTGTAAAAGCAGCAACTGAAGCCAAAACACCTAGCGAGAAAAAGACACGAAAATCTTCTCAAAAATAGCTATTGACATCTGTGAAAACAAGGTCTATGATAATCTTGTTTTCACAACGTCAAACGTTGCCGAGGTAAAGGAGAATAAAAAATGGCACATACAAAATCACAAGGGGCAGTCAAAGGTAATAGAGATTCCATAGCCAAAAGACTCGGTGTCAAGGTATACGGCAATGGTGTTGTCAAACCCGGTAGTATTCTCGTTCGTCAACGCGGGACACAGTTCCGCGCGGGTGAAGGAGTCGAAATGGGTAAGGACTTCACACTCTTTGCCATTAAAAATGGTAACGTTAATTTTAAGACCCGTAAGGGAAAGAAAATCATTGAAGTAACCAATGGATAGTACAGTCGGTCAACTAACAGAACTCGAACCAGCCCAACTCCAGTCCAACCCTCTTCAGCCCCGTGGTGTCATTCTCCAGGACTCACTCACTGATCTCGTCGAGTCAATTCGTGAACAGGGAATCCTCGAGCCGATCGTCGTTGCCAAAACACCGGCAGGTTTTCAAATCATCGCAGGCGAGAGACGTTGGCGGGCAGCCAAGATTTTGGGTCTTCCCAAAGTACCGGTTGTGATCAGAGAGACGACTCCACAGGGGATGCTGGAGATGTCAATTGTGGAGAATGTGCAGCGGGAAGATCTTAACCCCATCGAAAGAGCTCTCTCATATAGAAGATTGATTGATGAATTCGGACTCGGTACCAATGAGGTCGCTAAGAGAATCGGTAAAAGTGCACCAACCGTCTCCAATACCATTCGTTTGCTTTCACTCCCCGATGCTATTAAAGATGCACTCGTTGCGGGTGTTATCACCGAGGGGCATGTACGTCCTCTCATATCACTTGGTGATCCTAAATTAATGCTTGAGCTTTTTAAGAGAATTCTACGGGACAATCTGACGGTTAGACAGACTGAGGACATATCACGCAAAGTAAAAGGTGAAGTCCAGCAAAAAGAGCCGATCACGAAAAAAGATCGACTTTGGGTACCTGAACAAGATACCATGGCCCAGCAACTTCAGGAAAAGTATCGGGTTGACGATGTAAAAATATTTCAGTCCAGCAAATTGGCCCGCATGACGATTGTTATTAAAGGGGATGTCGATGTCACGACCAAAAAACTCAAACAGCTTCATGAAATACTCAGCGGGGCGGATGTTAATGAAGAAAATCTTCAAGAAGAGCCGGCAGCTCCTGAAACCCTCACAGCTCAATAACTAAGCTATTTATAAGGATTTGAGATGGCGTGTGCTTCACTTATCGGCCAATAGACAAAGAAAGATTTACCGATCACCTCAGACTTTTTCAAAAATCCCCACTCCCGTGAATCAGAACTGTTAGCTCTGTTATCGCCCATAACAAAGATCTCGCCTGTAGGCACTTTTTTGGGTGCATTTTCAGGTAAAAATGTCCCACCAAACGTTTTGACATCAGAGCTGAGATAACTCTGTTCATTCAGTCTTTCACCATTGACATAGACGCTGCCTTCTTTGATCTCTACAGTGTCACCATTCATACCGATAACTCTTTTTATGAAATCCTTACTGCTATCAACCGGAGCCTTAAAGACGATCACGTCCCCCTTATTAAGATGTCCCATTTTAAGTCCGATAATATTAGTGAAAATATATTCTTTATCTTTGTAGGTCGGGAACATCGAATCACCTGAGACCTGAAAAGGTCTAGCGATGATAAAATAAATCACCAAAAAGACGGCCAGTGCCATGCCGAAAGTCTGCAGAGTGTCTGAAAAAAATCCCAGGGCTTTTTTGTGAACAGGTTGTTGTTCCATAATGATTGGTCTATTATTCAGGACTACGCACGATTTGTCAACCGCAATTCAATTTGCTAAGATTCCTGTACGGTTGCATAGCTCAGCCCCGATTTAATCGGGGTCAGCAGGTTAGACCTGTCCGACATGTCTGGATCCTTAGCTCAGTTGGTTAGAGCGTTGCATTCACATTGCAAAGGTCGGAAGTTCGAGTCTTCTAGGATCCACATTCCGCGTTGGTTCCCTGCCCGCCATAGCTATCGCTAGGCGATTGCAGGCGGGGAGTCCAGCTGCGACCACAGATTATTTTCTCAGAAAATAGGTATTCCAATAGTAACATTCGGGTTAATGAAGGCTACTTATGCGCTTTCTTCTGGACTTTCTTGAATTTCCCGACGTTCAGGCATACGAGCTGATTATACATTCCTCAGGCATAAATGAAAATAGAGGGCTATTAATCCATAACTGGTTTGTGGATAGGTTAATAGACTTAAATAAATACCATAAATATCTTGAATTCAAGTCCTTTTCATCACAATGAGATATGGTTCATAAGGTTGTGGTAGAGATGAGATCTTAGCCTTACTCTTTTCGAGGATTAGCCACAAATTGTGATAAAGTAGCCTCAAAAATTTCCGATCCACAACCCACAACTTGTGGTGTTTTAATACAGACAACAATCATTGTGCGACGTTAAAGCTTACTTTTTGATAAACTTAAAGTTTTGATGTATAATTTCACTATGAATCAATCTAAGGTGAACTTTATTCATTTATGTGATGCTGCAACTATTGACGGGTCAGGTAAATTAAATATGCTTGGAATATTTAGCATAATTTATCTACAAGAAATCCCTGGTAAGTTTCCAAAGTTCACTGCAGTTGTGAGTATCGGAATTGAGGGGAAAGAAGGCTCAAAAAATATTTTAGATATTAAAATTGTTGCGCCAGATAATAAAGATTTGACTGTTAACCCTCCCATAAAAACTGAATTTACTACACCTAAAATACCTTTTAAAAAAACACCAACGCTTAATTTAATTCTTGATATAGGCAATCTCGGATTTAACACTGGTGGGAAACACACCCTAAATGTTTTTTTAAATGGGAAGAATATTGGTTCTAAAAGTTTCGATGTTGAAAAAAGAGAGGTTAAATAAATATGTGGGTAACACCTATACCAGCAACTCAAACAGCCGTTAATGATTTTTCAGAAAGAAACCAATTAACAAGTGGCTTCGTTAGCAATGCTTTGAAAGTGGAAAGCTTGAAACCATTGCAAAACCTAACATCGGTATACGTGTCTGGAGCAACAATTATTGAAGGCATCATAGCTTTCCGACCCCAGCCTATACAAAACATGCTCAGTTCTGGTGTGGTAACACTTGCGGGTAATTATCCTGAGGAACAGGGGTTGAAGGCATTAGATTTTGTCGATATGACAACTCAGACTATGTTAAATTATTTTGACCCAAGTATTCAAAGGGGTCTTCCTGCTCCTAGCGAAACTTTAGTAAAAGACGAACAAGATGAGCTTATAGATTATATGTTAAAAAATGAAAATGTAGAATTTCACCCTCATGCGAAAACCATGCAGATTACTGTAAAAATTGGCAAAGCAGAGCACATCGTCCCTCAAATATCTATAGATGATGACGAATAATGAGTCAAAGATTCAAATGGTATAAGCGAGTATCAAGTGCTTCAGATTTGGAGCAAGGGGATTTTATTTATGGGTGTCCAATTATTGTTCCCCCAGACGAATATCCTGAACGTTTAGAAAATGCAACCATAAATACCACAGTTAAATCAAATAACGTTATAATTCTGACTCAATCATGCGACTTAATTGGAACCAGAGATAAACCAGAAGTTATTTTGGTCTGTCCGTATTGGGAGTTTCATGAAGTTAAAGAGTCAAATCCCACATTATTAAGTAAGAGCTTTATAGAATCTGTAAAAAAGGGCTATCGGCCACGCTTCCACATTCTTAATAAATGCGATATAAATGGACACAAAAAGGAATATATGCTAGTAGACTTTACATATGTCTACGCTATCCCTACAGTTTCGCTCCCTAAGATTTTAACTCGGAATAAGACTAGGTTAAGAATGCTTCCTCCATACAGAGAACAGTTTGCCCAATCTTTTGCACACTTTTATAGTAGAATAGGGTTGCCAGAAAATTTGCCTGCCGGAATCGGTAGCATATAAATCTGTTGGTTGACTTCTTAGAGCTTCTTTGTTAAATTCATCTTGTAGACTTAAAAAGCAAACTTTATTTTCAGGTGTTTTACTTGAATTTAGCTTCAAAAGTAGGGGATGACTCATGAATCCCCGCATTCCTCAGACAGCGTAATTAACTAGTTTTAGCTTCAACTTTCTAGTAAGCACCTTAGGGTGCTTTTTTAATTGTCATAGTTTCAGCACTACCAATATACAATGTCGCCTTTAGCTGTGTATAAAACGATTTTAAAAAATCTACTTTGATCAACAATAACTTTTCTTATATATGAAGGTTTTATTGATATTTTCGAGATGGATTCATCGAGATTGAAAAGGTCTCTGTTGGCAAGAACGAACTTTCTCACTTTTGTCTCTTCATTGTTAATAACACCATCTCTATGGACAAGAATGTTTCTGATCTCAATATAACGTTGAAGTGTAGTAAGAAGCTCATCTGAAAGTGAAGTTATATTTGGGTGATTGGATTTCTGTAGAAGCTCTCTAAACCATTTTTCGAAGAGGCTCATTTTATGTTCATGTTTAGGATTGTATGTTATTGAAGGGTTATTTTTCGAAATTGTTCTGGAGATAAGATCAATATGCTTTTCAAATGCAGTGTTGAGTGTAATTCCCAAACCACTTAGCAAATTCCTTTCCAGCTCAGATATCATAAATGAGTCGTCTGAAAAGGAGTCGATTCGTGATTGGTAATACTCTTCGTTCTTAATTCGTTCATGCTCGTTTTCATTTATCCACTGTTGTGCAGAAACTTCGAGCTCGTCCTTTTTTTTTAGATATTAGTTCTTCAATTTCTCCAAGAACAAAAATACTTGTTTCAAAGTCAAAGTGAGGGTCAATAAATGATATTATTGGCATTTTCTTCTAAAATATAGTGTAGATTTCCTCACAATTAGGACAAACTTCACCAAATTTTACTTCTCCAGAAGCACAATACCCGCAAGTTTTATCAATTTTTATGTCAGGTTTATAGAATGAGCTATATTTTGCTAATAGTTCTTCGGGTATTATCTCCTGATATTTCTCAATAAGATGACTAAAGAATGTTTTGACGTCATCATCTTCTATAATCAGCAGTATTTGGTCATTATCTAGGCCAGCTTGAAGCATCTTACATACTTCATTATCGGAAAAGTTAGTAAATAATGATAATCTTCTAAGAACAGCATGTGTTGTTGCGAATGATGGGCTTTCTACTAAGATTTGAACATAAGGCTCATGTTCTAATTCACTTGCGAGTTTTATATTTGGGAAGTGCTGACTGAAAAATGCAGAGAGGGTAGTGTAAAAGAAGATTTGAGAGTTTTTTTCTTGATTCCATTCTTCTTGTAGGAAATCTGAAATTGCTTCAGCACTAATCTTAGAAATATAGTCTTTATCTTTTGCAATCAAATGTAATCCTTCCTCGTCTGGAACTGCGCTTAGAAGGCTTTCCCAATTTATTGAATCACCATAAGAGCCATCTTTGCCAGGTGGGTTTCCTATTTCATATCTACGTCTTGCTTGGTTTAGCAACTCAGAAGTAGTAGGGATAACCTTAGCAAGATTAAACAAGTTAAGAATTAGCTTGTCAGCATCTAAAGACTTATTTTCTATATCTACATGAACTTTTTGAAGGAGTTGATCTTTTGTCCGTATATAATCCCCAATGAGCGATTTTAGTTTGGAGTATTCTTGATAATCGTGGACGAACCTAGGAAATGAGTCAGGAATTGATTGAACACTCATTACTTTGAGAGAACTGGCAATCTTTGCCTCCCTATTTCTCCGATACTCGCCTATTGTTTGTTGAGGAACAAAAAGATTTATTTTCTTAGCTTTGATAGCTACCTCTAGTTTTCTAAGTTCTTCAATATCATCTTTAGAAAAATCATAGAATGTTAAATAAATATTTGTGTCGATAAACAAATTCATGAGCTCTATTATATCACTTGATTGACTTTCATTAGCTTTGCTGTTAAATTCTTTTCTAAGACATAAGAAAGTCATTTCTTAATAGGTGTCTTTTAGGAGTTTTTAAGGCTAAAAGTAGGGGACAACTAATGAATTCCCGCATTTCTAAGACGTTTTTACTGCGACAATTGAAATATTGGATTCGCCAAACATTGGGATTGTATAGGAGTCAAGTGTTGTAACCAGATTGGATAAATGTCCCCGAATAAATCTGACTGACTGTCCAAGAATTTTACTTGTAAATAAAAAATTCCTAAGAACACCTTCATGCCTACCTGACTGAATTACCTTATAGCCATTATTCTCTACAAGAGATATAAGATTAGATAATGTATAACGTCGTAAGTGTCCGACCTCTTTATCAAACCTGTTTAACAATCCGAGACGGTACAAGGGCGCATTTAAAGAAGGAGTTGTAATAACAAGTAATCCATTTGGTTTGAGAACACTTCTGATATCACGTAAAGCTTTTGCATCATCCTCAAGGTGTTCGATAACTTCCGAGAATATGACTAGGTCATAGTTTTTTGTTGGAATTTTAGATGGAAATGCAGCATTAATAAAAGTTATCTTTTTATTAAGATTAAATAATTCAGCATTTTTTCTTGCAAGTTCCACAGCACTTTTAGAAATTTCTATTCCAGTAACTTCTTTACCTTTTGAAGCAAGGTAAAAATCTATCGTACCAACTCCGGAACCTATATCTAATATCTTTTTGACTTTTGGAAGGTAGGGTTTTAAAATTCTTATCAAATGACGATATGTAAAATCATTTTCATTGATGATTCTTTTCTGTAGACGTCGATCTTGATGAAATGCTTGATAGAGAGCTAAATCTTTTTTCATAGTCATCTTGCAAAGTAGTATATCAGATGAGCCAATCTAGTATAATATTATCATGAAAAAATTGAACATAGTTTTCCTTACTCGGTCGTATTATCCCAATGTAGGTGGGGTGGAGAAGCATGTTTATGAGATTTCCAAAAGATTAGCTGCTTTAGGTCATCACGTTACTATCATTACCGAGGATACAAAGAGGGAAAAAGGAGTAGATTTTGATTTCCGGCTAAAAAATGTTGATGTCATTGAGATTCCTGTAGGAGGGGATGATTGGTTTAAAAAGTTTCGTATCTGGAAATGGGTGTGGCAACATAAAAATATTTTTCTCAAATCAGATATCATCCATTGCCATGATGTCTTTTTCTGGTATTTACCTTTAGCATTTCTTTATCCTTTGAAAAATGTTTATACCACTTTTCATGGCTACGAAAGTTATCCAATTAAAAAAAAGGCAATTATTTATCGCAAGATATTTGAATACATGTCCAATCGCACGATCTGCGTAGGCGCCTTTATGACGAAGTGGTATCACGCTCATCCGGCCAAAATGATCTATGGAGCAGCTGAGATTCCTAAAAAAACTACTGCTCCTAAGAAAAATTCAGCGATTTTTATTGGTCGCTTGGATGAACATACCGGAATTGATGTCTATCTAAAGGCAACAGAGTTAATCAGAAAAAAAATAAAGAACTTCACCCTCACAGTATATGGTGACGGGCCATATACTGAGCAATTAAAAGGTCAGAAAGGCATCATTTTCAAAGGGTACGATCTCTCAGCTGAGAAGGAAATTATTAAATATGAATATGCCTTCGTCTCGCGCTATTTGGCAATTCTTGAAGCGCTGGCAGCTAAACGTCGAGTTGTCGCAGTCTATGATAATCCAGTAAAGAAAGATTATTTAACGATGACCCCCTTTAAGGACTGGATCGATATTTGTCGCGATGAAGAAGATGTTGCAAAAATTGTCACAGAAAAAACCGGTAATGAAGCGATAACCAAGGCGTACACCTGGGTTAGCGAGCAGACCTGGGTCCGACTCGCCGAGGTTTATCTTTCTCTTTGGCAGAAATAATTATATTTTTAGAATGTTTAGTTTTTAGACAAAGATTGAGCAATCCAAAAATTCCTAATGCTATTGCTGTCAAAAGACTCACCATCTTAGCTATCCACCGATCAGGAGTATCCCTAAATATCACATCAATTTTTGCAAGCCCTTCCGGAACTCTAAAAGTTATCACACCAGAATATTTTTTATTTTTAAAATCAATTGGGGTGGGCTTATTGTTGATCAATACTTGCCAACCAGGATAGTAGTATGTATTCTCTTTCAGAAGCAGTGGAGTAGTCGCGTCGATAAGATACTGATGTCGGGTCATGTCATGACGTAGGGTTTTGATCTGGGTCTTGGGCCCTGATAGAACTTCGATTGATTGATTTGGTATAGTTCCAATCCACGACTGGCTTCTGTCAACTGAGTGGGGAGTTGTGATGTCCACCCAGTTTGGTCGCTCATCAAAGAGTTTTTGCGAATATATCATTGCGTCGGTCATGGGATAGACTGTTTTGCGATTACCCCAATTTAAAATAGTATAGAGGGAGGTTATCAAGCATAAGAGAACTATAAAATATTTATTTTTGAAAACTTTGACTACAATCCCTGCCATTACGGAGATAAGGAAAATATTTTCAAGCATCAGTCTCCAGGTGAACTGAAAATTCTTAAGAAAAGGCAAAATATTCCAAACCGGTCGGGTAACTTCTTGCATAAGAGCAAAAAATATTACAAATAACCCTACGACTGCCCCAAGCAAGTAGAACTCTTTATGCTTTACTTTATGTTTAAGAAGAATATATATTGCTAGCGCAACGATGATCCATTCTGTGTATCCGACATTAAAATATAATTCACCGAAATGCCCCTGAAACAATAAGCCATAACGATTAGGTGAAAAAAGAAAACTCGTAATAGGGTGGAACTCTATCTTATTATCAGCTACATACCATGTGAGTTTGCCTTCAAAAAGAATTGGTAGCCAATAAAATGCGGTAAGGAGCATACCGATCAGTAGGCTTATTCCTAAAAGTATAAGAGGTAATATTTTTTTCCTTTTGCTTCTCAACCACACCAAAAATCCATAGCCAACCAACAATGGTAGAGAAACCAGGGATGAAACTTGATGCGAGAGGATCATTGAGCCAAAAATAAGAGCCTGTATTAGTACAGCATTGAATTCTTTTGTTTCAACAATTTTTTTGGTGAAGTAAAAAGCAAAAGGAAGAAAAGTCATAGAAAGAAGTTCTCCGATGCTTACTCTAAAATGAAGATCGATGAGATGAAAAGGAGCAAAAAGGTAGAAAATACTGGCGACAAAAGCAGATTTTTCTCCTAACTCATTTTTTATCCAGATATACATTCCTACCCCTGAGATGATAAATGAAGATGCGATCAGAAGTTTGACACTATCGACAAAAGAAAAACCGATAAGGTGGAAGATAGAAGCAATATAATAAGGTAAGAAAAAAATAAAGATATAAACAGGACAACCATACGTCGCGCAGTGCCTACCCATCCATTCAGGTATGATATTCCCTTGCATGATGTTATCAAAAAATTGAGCAGTAAATTTAGCATGGAGAGTCAGATCACCGCTTTCATAGGATCCCTTTCGCAGGATGCTGATAAGTGGCAGTAATGAAATAATAATAAGTAAAGCTAACAAATTTACTTTACGCTTAAAAATTTGCGTGTAGATAAAAAGTCCTGTCAGTAGTATCCCTGAGGCAATAATGTTGATGACTACCATTTTGTAAGGTTCAAGCATATATAATTATCATTATAAGCTTTGGGGTTGGTTATGCAAAGGGCTTGATTTTCCGACCACAATTAACTAGTATGTGATTATTATTAATGAAAAAAAGTAACTCCTCTCTCCGCGTCACTTATGCCAAAGCTGTCCATGATGAAAAAGAAGAAGCGGCAGTTATTAAGGTCCTCCGCGAACATAGAACAATTCTTGGCCAGGAAACCAAGAAATTTGAAGAAGGTGTTGCTAAAGAATTTGGTAAAAAATTTGGCATCATGACCAATTCCGGTTCAAGTGCTAATTTATTGGCAGTGGAGCTCCTTAGTCTCCCTAAAGGTTCTGAGGTTATTACTCCTATGCTTACCTTTTCAACTACAGTTGCACCTCTTATCATGAAAGGGCTGATACCTGTTTTTATTGATGTAGTGCCTCAGACCTATCAGATTGACGTCAGCAAAGTTGAAAAAGCCATCACCAAAAAGACTAAAGCCCTTTTCATTCCTAATCTCTTGGGAAATATTCCTGATATGGCAGCGCTGAGTCGGATTGCCAAAAAATACAAATTATTTTATATCGAGGATTCATGTGACACATTAGGTGCAACGTTTAACGGAAAGCCGACCGGGGTATATTCCGATATTTCTACGACCAGTTTTTACGGGTCACATATTATTACAGCAGGAGGAGGCGGTGGAATGCTTATGGTTAATAAAGAGACATGGCGAGACAGAGCGAAAGTCTTGCGTGGATGGGGGAGAGGATCTGCCTCACTCAATGAATCCGAAGATTTAGATTTACGGTTTGCAACTAAAATTGGCAAAATGCCTTATGACGCCAAATTTATCTTTGGTGAGATTGGTTATAACTTTTTGCCGATAGAAATGGGAGCTGCCTTTGGTAATGTTCAGCTACAAAAGCTACCAAGATTTCGCCGCAGCAGGGAGCGAAATTATGCCAGGCTCTCTAAATTCTTTGCCAAATATACTGATTACTTTGCACTGCCAATTCAGGATTCCAAAGTTATTACCCAGTGGCTGTCGTTTCCTTTGACTATTAAAAAGAGTGCTCCATTCACCAGATTAGATATAGTAACCTATCTTGAACAGCATAATATTCAGACACGACCCATCTTTACCGGAGTTATTACCAAGCAACCCGGTTTCAAAAGCATAAAACATAGAAATGGTCAAAGATCATTTCCCGCTTCCGAGGAGATTATGGAGAGAGGCTTTGTCGTGGGTGTCCATCATGGCATGGAGCCCGAACATCTGAAAAAACTTGAAGAGACTATTACAGAATTTGTTACACGTTTCCCCAAGGAATAAATCTAGAATTTCTCCAAACTACTCATATCAATTATACTTTTGTTTTGCTCGTAGTAACTGTAAAGTTTTTTCAGAGCTTCATCAAGTGGAGTAAAATAAAGTTCTTTGATCTCATTTTTTAGCCGTTCGATATTACACGTATATTCTTTCCCTAAGTTTTTATTTTTGATGACTATTGGTTTATTACTTTTTGAGATTGCGATGATTTTTTGAGCAATAGTATAAAGATCGACTTTTTGTCCGACTCCGATATTGTAGACTCTATACTTTGGAGTATGAGTGAGGAAATATTCAAGTATTTTCATAAAGTCGTCGATATAGAGATAATCAAAATATACGTTTTGATTGATAGTTATTGGGACTCCAACGATGCTTTTACAAATTGATTGCGATATAAAACGGATGTCGTAATCTTCGTATTTACCATAAAGCCCAAAAATTCTCAGGATTACTGCATCTTTATCATTTTCCAATAATTTTGAGCATAAAAATTTATATAAGCCATAATCGTCTTTTGGTATTGATCGTCCGAAATTCTCTTCCTTGATATCAATAAGTGGGAATTCTTTATTATACTCAGCTCCGGAACCAAAAAATATAATTTTTTTAAAGTATTTCCGACACCTCAGGAGATTAACAAACATTCTCAAATTGGGATTTAGATAATTCAGAGTCGGATCGGATTTGCGGGTCCCTCCAACGTTTGCAGCGTGAATGAGAACATCCGATGGATGAGCTTTAAGAAACTCTCCGACTTTCTCTATATCAAGTAAGTCCAGTTCCCGATGTGTTGGGGCGATGATAGTATATCGGTCAGAAAATGCTTCTTGGATATTACGGCCGATAAAACCATTTCCACCGGTAAGGAAAAGAGTAGTTGTTTTCATCAAGGGTTAGTCTTCTTTGGGAGGAACTCCTAGCTCATTTTCCATTAACTCTTTACGAGAAAGGAAAGGGAACATATCCTCATAGGTCTTAGAGACCATGGTCCCATCCGGCTTTTTGTAGGAGGAAATTCGGGGGACAATTGGTTGCCAGAGAGGTGTCATCACATCGCAAATGACAGGGCCATCGTAGTCCAAAACTGCTTTTAATTTGCTGGCTAAGTTACGAGATGAAGAGATACGTACACCTTTTATCTTGTACGTTTTTGCAATCTCAAGCATGTCGGGAAGCCAGAGACCCGTCTCAGGGCTTTCTCCCATAAATCTACCCTCCATATGCGTTTTCTGGGTATGGCGGATCAGAAGGTAGCCGTTATTATTAAAGATAAACAATTTGATCGGAAGATTATTTTGTTTTATTGTTGCCAGTTCCTGAATATTCATTGATAGACTGCCGTCCCCCGTGATGACAATAGTTCGTTTTTTAGGACTGGTCATCGCTAGCCCAAGGCCTGCGGGCCAGTAACCTAGCGTTGAGAGTCCGCCTGTAGTCATGAAGCGCTGGCCCTTTTTGATTTTCCATGCCTGACAAACGACATGAAAGCACGAACTTGTATCGATAAGTATGCTATCGTCGTTGCTCGCGATATCTGAAAGAACATCGCTGAAATAATAGGTATTTACTAATTTTTCCTGTCTGTATTCAGGTAAAGTAGTGGGATATTTTTCTTTCCACTGATTGCAAATTTTAACCCATTCACTAAAGCTTGGGAAAATAATTTTCTTTCCTTGTTTGAGTACTTCTGCTATAAATACTTTTGCATCACTCTGAATTTTGAGGTCGATGGAAACACCTGGTTTTGCGAGCTCACTTGATTCCAGGTCGACAACAACTTTTTTTGCATTACGTCCCCAGTCTTTCGGATCATAGCCGACAAGTCCGGTATCGAGTCTTGCACCAATTGCGATGATAAGATCGGCATTCTGAACAGCAAAATTTGCATAACGATCACCATAAAGCCCCGGCCTACCGGCAAAAAGCCTGTTATTGCTATCGATCAGATCAATGCCGAGTCGTGTAGTGATCACCGGAGCTTTCAAGAGTTTCAGGAGCTCATCAAGTTCTTTTTCTGCATGCGCAATTTTTATACCCTGCCCTGCAAGGAGAAGGGGGCGTTTAGCTTTTTTAAGCATATTCAGGAGTTGATTGATGTCGCTTGATCTTGGTTGAGGCGTCGTCTCTTTGGGTGGCTGAAAATGTGTAAGCAGCTTTTCCGGGACTTGCATACGTTGAATATCAAGCGGGACATCAATCCAGACGGGACCGGTTCTCCCACTCATTGCCAGATAGTAAGCTTCTTCGAGGTAATAGGCAATTTTTGAAGGATCATCGACTCGTTTAAAGTATTTAGTACTTGCTTTACCAAAGGGGGCCATATTGATGCCTTGAATACCGTACTGCCTTATATCATTTTGTTCCATATATTCAATGACTGAGGAATTAGACTGGCCAGAAATGACCATCATTGGGGCAGAGTCAACAAGTGCTCCGACTACACCGTTGAGAATATTCAGACCGGCCGGGCCAGCAGTTACCATGGCTACACCCAATTCTCCGTAGGCTCTTCCGTATGCTTCCGCAGCCATTCCTGCTGCTTGTTCATGGTGCGTAAAGATTGGGGTAATTGTTTTGTGTCGGTATACAGAGTCGTTAAGAAACATTGCTTGCCCACCAGTTAGCATAAAGATAGTTTTAACGCCTTTTTTGACGAGAAAGTTGACGATGTAATCCGCTACATTCATATTAGATCAGGGCTTCTATTTCTGCATTTTTATTTTTAACATTTTTTTTATTTTTTAGATAGAGGGCGACGTCAATGATAATTCCTTCTTGTCCGGCAATTATTTCTCGTTTGCCAAGCTCTACCAGAATATCACGTGGATCTACATCAAACCTCTTGCCTGCTTTGACCGCATGTCTGCCAAAACCTGAGAAAACACCAGCCAGGCCGCTTGTAAGCCCGATTCCGTCAATGACCTGAGGTTTGGTCATAATAGGTGCAATGATTTTGTCACTATTATCCATAAGCGTATAGAGATCAAGCCCTGTTTTAAATCCCATTTTTTCAATAACAGCTACAAAAACTTCCAGTTGACAGTTCCCGGCACCAGCTCCCATTCCTCGAGAAGTAGTGTCGATGATAGTTGCACCAGCTTCAACTGCCGCCACTGAATTCATTACAGCCAGACTCAAATTATTATGAGCATGAAAACCCACCTCAACTGAAAGACCATTGACGAGTATTCCGACTTTCTCTGTTACATCCTCTGGGAGATAAGCTCCTGCAGAGTCCATTAAAAGTACACCTTTTACACCATATGCTTGCATTAAGAGTGCTTGCGCGAGAAGTTCTTTGCTGGAGATCATATGCGACATCATCAGTACACCATATGTGGTGAGCTCTTTTTTTTTGGCATGGAGGAGATGCTCTTTGGTGACATTGGCTTCTGTACAATGTGTCGCTACCATTAGGGTCTCAAGGCCTGCTTCTATTGCCGGGTCAAGATCATCTGTAATCGTACCAAACCCAGGAATCAAAAAAGCACCCAGCTTGGTGTTTTTAAGTTCTTTTTTTGCTGTCATGAGCATCTCCTTATCACTCAGTAAAGATTTACCTAGTTGAATAGAAGAAGCGCCAAGTCCGTTACCATGCCCGACGATAAGTAGCTCTATCCCTGCTTTCTCAGCCCCTCTGGCATAGTCTTTGATATGTTCTTTACTAAATTGATGGGCAATTGCATGTGATCCGTCTCGAAGCGTTGAGTCCACTACTAAAAGTTTTTTTCCTGATGTGTTATTTTTGTTTTGCATATGCTTCAGCTGCTGCGATTGCAGCACAATTGATAATATCTAGATTACCTGCATAGGGTGGCAGATAATCTCCTCGTCCGACGACCTCACTAATCATAGTGATGACCCCGTTATCATAGAGAGGTGCGACAGTGAGTTTGTAGCCGGGGACATATTTTTTGATTGCTATAACTGTTTTATCGATCGCTTTACTAATTGTATCGATTTTGGCATTCTTGACTTGAGTATAGACCATGTTGTGCATGATGATAGGGGGATCAGCGGGATTGAGGATAATGATAGCTTTGGCTTTGGGTACATTCGTAAAGCTTTTAATACCCTCACTGGTTGTCTGAGTATACTCATCAATATTGTTACGCGTTCCAATGCCTGCTGATTTAGAGGAAATACTCCCTACAATTTCTGCATATTCTGTCTGGGGTTCAAGTTCTATGAGCGTTTTGATCAGTGGAATAGTGGCCTGACCTCCACAAGTTATCATATTGATATTGTCTTCTTTAAGACATTCATCCATATTCAGAAAAGGGATGCACATTTTGCCGATACGAGAGGGTGTAAGATCGATAGTAAATTTCTTAAGCTTTTTAAGGATAGGCGCATGGATTACATGTGCGTCAGCAGTTGTAGCATCAAAGACGATATCACAACATTCAGGATTGTTTTCTATTGCTTGAATGGAAAGGTGAGAGGTAGGGACTCCAAGCTTTTTGGCTCTGGCAATATTTTCTGATTCTGGGTTTTGTCCGGCAAACATTCCCACCTCCAAGTATTCAGATTTGAGGGCTTTCATCAAAAGATCAGAACCAAGATTTCCGGTTCCAATGATACCAACTTTTACTTTCTTTTTTGTCATGGATCTAAGCTTCGGCTATTGTAACATACCAAAGAACGAGTAAGGGTAGGTTATTTTTTGGCGGAGAGTCCAAATGTTTTATCAACAATGAATTTTGGCCGATTTCGAGTTTCGTCCATAATTCGTTTGATATATTCATTTTGTATACCAAGAATGATGCAAATGAGCGTGAAGCCAAAAAGAACAACCGCGAGTTCAAGTCTTAGAAATGCAAAGGCAATAAGTGTCGCAATCCCAAAAAATCCTCCAAACATCCAGGGTGAGAGGAGAGTAATATAGGAAAATGAGTAAATACCGTTCAGCGCAACTCTAAACATTGTGACATAATCAGCCTTTGACTTGCCAGCAAATCGTTCAGGACGGTCAAAGGGGATGCCAATTTGCTTAAATCCTACCCAGACGGCTATCCCTCTAAAAAATTGATTATGTTCAGGAATTTTTGTTATAACGCTATAGACACGTCGGTCGAGAAGGCGAAAGTCACTAACATTTTCAGGGAGTGAACCTTTGGTAGTAAAGTCCATAAGGCGATAGAACGCTAAACTTCCGATAATCTTGAGAAATGGAACTTTTTTTCGTTTTTTTACTATTCCATATACGATATCGTAGCCTTCCTCCCATTTTTCAGTAAATTGAGGAATCAGTTCGGGAGGCTCTTGCAGGTCAGCCATCATGATGACTGCTGCGTCGCCTGAGGCGAAATTAAGCCCAGCGATAATTCCTCCATCACATCCTTCATTTTTCGCCAGTTTAAGGATTTTAATACGTTTATCTTTTTTGTGAGCTTTGATGAGTTCACTCAGTGTTTTATCTTTGGAGCCATGCTCAACTACTACAACTTCAAAGTTGTATGTTGTAAACGTGTCCATGAATTTACTGAGTCTCTTCGTAAGCTCCGGTACAACTTCTTCCTCATTATAGGCGGGGATGACAATGGATATGAGCTTCTTCATGTGTAGCTATTGTACACTAAAATATCCGTTTCCAGTAGAGGTGCTTAGTGAGGCTTTTTGTCTTTAGATGTTTTTTGAGAGCTGTAAGACGCGCATATCGCTTTGAGAGAAAGTCATCACTGCTAAAGTTAGTCTTTTTAAGACCTGAGACGAGATCTGCTACCGACTTCTCGATGTCCCACTCCTGCTTGATATGAGGCATGATCTTCTGAAATCTCTGGAAATTCACTTTATAACTGCGTGAGTCTGGTTGAGTACCGGTATAACTGATTTTAGTATCCGGGAGTTTTTGATGAACTATCTTTACGAGTTCATTGACCTGGAAATTATTTTCAGGATAACCGATATTGATAATTTGCTTATTCACTTTTCGGGAGTCAATCTTCAGGAAGTGGATAAAGATACTACTAAGGTCACGCACGTCAATCAAAGGTCTCCATGGGCTTCCATCGCTTTCAATTCTAATTTCACCCATTGAATATGCACAGGTGGTAAAGTTGTTGACGACCAAATCGTTGCGGAAAGCAGGGGAGAAGCCATAGACAGTTGAGTTCCTCAGTGATATCACACAGAAAGACCGATCTGCAAGCTCCTTAAGACTTTTTTCGGAAGCGATTTTTGAGCGGGCGTACTCAGTAAGTGGGTGGGGAATCGATTCCTCTGTGACAGTGTCTTGATCAGCGATTCCATAGATACTACAAGATGAGGAGAAAATAAAACGTTTAACACCGGCTTTTTTACTTAATGAAGCTAATCGTTTAGTTGCTTTGAAATTAATTGAGCGAGTTAATTTTGATTCCAGTTCACCCAACGCGTCATTTGAAAGCGCTGCTAAATGGATGACGGCGTCAATCCCTTGAAGATCGCTCAACGTAACTTTCCTGACGTCCTTGCGTAGGAGTCTGTATTGAGCTTGAGGGCTGACTTTCGTATCTTGAAAAAAAAGCGTATCCAGTCCGACGACATCGTACTCTTCCTCCAGAAGCTTATCAATGAGTACCGAGCCAATATATCCTTCAGAACCGGTTACCAATACTTTTTTTATGGCCATAATTTCCAGGGTGGATTATCACTATTCCAGATTTTATTAAGATCTTCAAGTTCTTTGTATGTATCTACTGCAAACCAAAAGCCACTGTGCTTATAGACAGATAGGGTTTTCTCTTCTGCCATTTTAGTAAGTAACTCAATTTCTGAATTATAATCCTTGAATTTTCTGAGCACACTTCTATTAAATACCATATAGCCACCATTCACCCAATCTGATAAAGTAGGTTTTTCCTGAAATCCCGTGACCGCGTTATCGACACTTATTTTAATATGGCCATATTTGGACCTCGGATGCACACCTGTGATCGTCCCCAAGCGTTTATTCTTCTTATGGAAGCGGAGGAGTTCTTTCATGTTTAGATTGGTTACTCCATCTCCGTACGTCACCATAAAGTACGGATCGTTTGTCGGAACGTACTTACTACAGCGAAAAATCCTCTCTCCTGGAAGACTTTCAAGTCCAGTATCGACAAATGTGATTTTGAAGTCATCAGTACCGCGTTGTTTTTTGATATGGTAGGTCGTTTTATGATTTTTTGTTTCGATTGTAAAGTCTGAAGTAAATGCTTTTTGGTTAAGGAAAAAGTCTTTTATATAATTTGCTTTGTAGCCGAGAGCGAGGATAAAATCATTATACCCATAGGAGGAGTAGATTTTCATGATGTGCCAAACGATTGGCTGATTGCCTACCAAGACCATGGGTTTTGGCTTGAACTCGGTCTCCTCTTTGAGTCTGGTGCCCGCCCCTCCACAGAGAATAATAACTTTCATCTCGAAAATTATTCTAAGCAAAAGAGATTGAAATAGCAACCATAATATATGATCACTCGATTTTCCTGGGCTGGTTTCAAAGCTACCTATACGCTACAATACACATATGAACTCTATGCGGATCTTCGCATTTGTTGGTCTGGTAGTTTTTCTCTATTATTGCCTCTATTATCTTTATTTCGGCTTTTTACATCCGATGCCTGGTCTGGGTGATAGCTGGGATTACCATATACCTATTTCTCAAACAATTTTGCAAGGGACATTTCTCAGCCCGGTACAGGTGAAGCTGCCGCAGTGGTATTATCCAGGCTCGGCTGAAGCTATTAACGGTATTCTTATATTTTTAGGTATCCCTTTGACAATTTCTAACCTGTTGGCAGTTTTTTGTTTATTTTTTATTTGCTGGAAATTAGGAGGAGTCTTCAAATTGAGTTTTTATGAAAGTCTTTTTTTTGCTTCCACGATTGTGACTTTAAATGTCTTTGTTCGTTGGTACAATGCCGTCAGTGTTGATGTTTGGTTGGTCAACTTCTTTCTTCTTGGGATTATTTTGTTTGAGAGGCCCAAAGAGAGTCTGCGTTATGTTCTTTTCCTGGGTTTTATTCTGGGGATGTTAATTGGTACGAAATTAAGTGGGTGGTATTATCTTGTTATGCTTAGTCTCATCTATGGAAAATCTTTGCTTGCGCTTATGTCTTTTAAAAAGATTATCATTTTTATGATCCCTTTTTCCATTTTTGGACTCTTTTGGTACCTGCGCAATCTGTTACTTTTTGCTAATCCATTTTATCCAATAGCCTTTTTATCTCTTCCTATGAAAATGTATTTTCCTATCAAAATATCAACAATTATCGTTTCATCCCCAAAATTTTTCTGTGACGCACTCATTGCCGAATACAAGGTTTGGGTAGTAGTCATTCCGCTAGCAATTTTTACGAGTATCAGACCTATATTCAGTCATACAAGGGTTTCTTCTCAGATGATCAAGCTTTTGTTACTTATAACTTTTAGTTTTGGCGTTTTTCTGTTATCACCATCTGAATTTCAAGCTGAAGTAGTTGTCTCAAGCCTTCGCTATTCATATCCGGCTTTCATTTTGATGATCCTTCTCACATTTATTGTCGCCAAGCATTATCATAAATTGGAAATGCTCAGTATACTAAGTATTGCCTCGATGATTATGGTGACATCGTTTCTTTATTATCCGAAATTAGTTTTTATCTATGGCTCGTTGAGTCTTTTCGTTGTCTTTTTACTGGACAAATATCAACGAACACTGGAGAGGATTTTTGCCTAACTATGAAAATCTCACTTATTACTACTATCTTTAATGAAGAGAAATCGATTAAAGAGTTTCTTGCAGGTTTGTCGGGACTATCGCTGATGCCAGACGAAGTAATTATTGTTGATGGGGGATCAACGGATCAGACATTAGCCAAGATTGCAGAGTTTAGGGATGATACAAAGTTACCTTTTGATTTTATTATAGCTACTAAAAAAGGGAATCGCTCAGTAGGGAGGAACGAGGGCGTACGAATTGCCAAAGGAGAGATTATTGCTTTCACTGACGCTGGTTGTATTTTGGACAAAGACTGGCTTAAAGAGATTACCAAACCATTCGCGGACAGAAGCGTTGATGTTGCAGCCGGCTACTATGCAGCCAGGGCGGAGACTATCTTTCAAAAATGTCTGGTTCCGTATGTTCTGGTGATGCCTGACAAAGTCAATCCGGATAGTTTTTTGCCAGCTACTCGTTCAATGGCTATTCGTAAAAGTGTTTTTGAAAAAATGGGAGGATTTGATCCTAAATATTCTCACAATGAAGATTATGTTTTTGCCCGTAAGTTGCGCTTTGAGGGAAGGACAATAGTATTTGCCCCCAAAGCAATCGTCAACTGGATCCCGCGCCGAACTCTCAAAGAAGCATATACTATGTTTTGGAGATTCGCCTATGGAGATATTGAGGCCGGTATCCTTAGACCAAAGGTCTTATTGATTTTCACAAGGTATGTACTAGGAATTATTCTGGTTATTACTTTTCTCTTAACGTTAAATTTTTACATTCTTATAATGCTTATTTTGGGTTTAGTTGGTTATGCTATTTGGGCAGTACAGAAAAATTATCTTTATGTAAAGAATAGGCAAGCGATTTATGTTCTACCTCTTATTCAATTTACCGCAGATGCTGCTGTTCTTATGGGTTCTACCCAGGGAGTGATAAAACGATATGGGATATAAAAAAGATGTTATCAAGGGAATATCCTGGATTGGAATTCTTCGTTTTCTAACGAAAGCAATAGGATTTGCCGAAGCGATAATTTTGGCGAGAATTCTTCTTCCAGAGCAATTCGGGGCATATGCGGTAGCTCTCCTGGCACTTGGGCTTCTCGAGGTTATAACAGAGACTGGAGTCAATATCGTTTTGATTCAGGAACAAAATGTGGATGACTATGTTAGCTCAGCATGGATAGTTTCCATCGTGAGGGGAGTAGGAATTATGCTTATTCTTCTCATTGGATCTCCTTTTATTGCTGGTTTTTTCCACTCTAGCCAATCACTTCCATTACTCTATATTATCGCCATAGTTCCGCTTTTAAGAGGTTTTATCAATCCGGCGATTGTCAAATTCCAAAAAGACCTGCTTTTTGGTAGAGATTTTTTGTATCGACTTGCTATTCTCTTAGTTGATACATCAATTTCTTTAACAGTTACTTTATTAACTAAAAGTCCAATTGGTATAGTATGCGGCTTAGTTTCAGGGGTAATTGTTGAAGTGGTACTTTCTTACATAATTATTAGTCCTCGACCTCATCTTGATTTCAAAAAAGGTTATCTTCATAGACTATTCCATAGGGGTAAATGGATTACAGGAACGAGTATCTTCAATTATTTGTTTTTTAACGCAGACAATATTGTTGTAGGTAGATTACTGGGTGCGGGATCTTTAGGTATATATCAGCTTGCGTATTCGTTATCTGTCGTTCCACTCACAGAATTAAGCAATGTATTTGTTCACGTTACCTTTCCGATTTTCAGCAAACTTTCTAGTGATCATAATCGTCTTAAATCTGGGTTTTTTAAAACAATGCTTCTGCTCTCAATTTTAACTTTGCCGCTAGTATTCGTACTTGTTTTTCTGCCGGGAATATTTATTTATATCCTTGGAGAAAAATGGTCGGGGATAGTTTCTGTATTACCTATTCTTGGGATTTTGGGTTTGATAAAAACAGTCTTTGGTTCTTCAACTGCGTTATTTTTGAGTGAAAAAAAACAAAGCTATGCTACAGTAACTTCTCTCATTAATATTCTTGGATTAATGATTCCCATTGTCCCACTTGTGAGTCACTATGGAATTGTTGGAGCAGGAACGGCTGCTCTTATTGGTTCGTTGGTTGCGACTCCATTTTATATTTACTATATTGCAAAAATATTCCAATTTCATAAGAATATCTGAATATGAGGCAATTGAAAAAAGTCAACCTGGGTTCTGGCAGAGATTATCTCGAGGGATGGATAAATGTAGATATAGATCCGCACGCTAAGGTTGATGTCGTTGCTGATTTGAGCTCAACCTTCCCTTTTAAAGACGACACTATTGATGAAGTCAAGGCTTCGGATATACTGGAGCATTTCACAAAAGAGGATGGAGTTAAGTTCTTGACAGAATGTCATCGTGTACTACGTCACGGAGGTAAAATTTTTATCAGGACTCATGATCTTCAGGCGATCACTAGGAAATTTTCCGGTGATCCCTTAGTTATGACGCATTTCATCTATGGAGATACTTCAGATACAGGGGTTTTTGGAGCTCACAAGTATGCGTATACTGAAGATTCTCTTCGATTTGTCCTTAAAAAAACAGGATTTGAAATTGAATCGTATCGTTTGGATGAGACAAATCACGTCGTCGCGGCTGTTAAGAAGCCAATAAAAAAGAAAAATTTGAAGATCGCAATTATTCAGCAAACCCCCGACATTGGGGGAGCGGAGACTTATATGCATTCCCTCGTTGAAAAATTCCTAAAAAAGGACAATCAGATCTACTTAGTAACAAATCTTGACCGATATGTAAAGTTATTTTCGGATCGCGTTGTTATAGATATTGTGCCATACAATTTAGATTTCAATGGAGATTGGAGAGGATTAATAAAATCAACATTTATTCTCCCCATGGCTATTATTTACTATTTACGTTTGCTAAATAGGTATAGGAAAGAAGGAGTTGATGTCCTTTTGGCTAGTAATTTTAGCGACAAGCTTTTGGTAACATTTCTTTCACTGTTTTATCACCTGCCAATAGTTTGGATTGAATATGGTAGGTTAGGAGCTATCTTTAAGCGTAATTTTTTGATTCCTAAAATTCTATATCGCTTATTTAAAAATATTCCGAAAGAAGTAATCGTCCCTAGCAAAAATACACAACAAAGCTTGATTGTTGACGCGAGGGTATCCTTGGCCAAACTCCGTGTTATTCCATGCGGTACGGAGATTCAGTCAAAAAAAATAAAAAAGTCCAAATTATCAGCAGAGTTTAAAGATAATTTTGTTATCGGTAACATATCCCGCATGACAAGAGAAAAAGGACAGCAAGTTATTATTAATGCCGCTCCGCTTATTATTAAGAAAGTTCCCAATGCTAAGTTCCTACTTGTGGGTGATGGGCCTGATAGAGATTATTTTCAGTCGTTAATAAATACACTTGGATTAAAGGAATATTTTATCCTCCCCGGATTTGTTGAAGACACGAACGAATATTATTCTTTAATGGATATTTTTATTTTCCCGACTATATGGGAATTAGAAGGATTTGGTGTAGTAGCGATTGAGGCAATGATGAGGGAGATTCCTGTTATTGCAAGTAACTTCGGACCTATTCCTGAGATTATCGATGATTGCAGGACCGGGTTACTTTTCAAACCTGGGGACAGTGAGGATTTGTCCCAAAAGGTTATAAAATTGGCAGATGACTCGAAATTGAGAACTACGCTGGCCGGGAATGCTCTTAATAAAGCCAGGGAAGAATACGCTATTGATAAGATCAGTGAAAAGGTGCTTGAGGTGCTTAATGATGCTACGCTTTAATGTTTTTTTTACTAGAAAACCCTTTATTCCTCTGTTAGGTATTCCTCTTTATTTTTTTTATAGTTACAACATAACGCAGTTAATGCCTTTTTACGGAGATATAGGTTGGTTTTATCTTTCAGCGAGGGATTTATTACTAGGGAAGGGGTTTCCTCTCGTAGGTATAACTTCGAGTCATACTTGGCTTCATCAAGGCCCCCTATGGACATATTTTTTGAGTGTTGCATTGTGGCTCGGTAATTTTGACCCTCTTGCAGGAGGATATCTGTCAATATTACTGGGAATTTTAACAGTATACTGTATCTACTATATAGGCAAAAGAATGTTCTCAGAAAGGGTGGGTGTGATAGCGGCATTTCTCTATAGCTTGTCACCTTTGGTTATTCTAAATATCCGTACTCCTTACCATACGACTCCTATTCCGATTTTTGCACTTTTATACTTCATGAGTATCTATCTTTGGGTAAAGGGTCAAAAGTCATTCTTAGGTTTTAGTCTTTTTTTCCTGGCCATTCTGTATAATTTGGAACTTGCCACTGTCATATTGGTAGTACCAATGGTGGCTTTTCTCATGTATGGGCTATGGCAAAAAAAGAGCTATACAAAAAAAATAGGGAAGACTGACGCGTTCAAGGCATTCTTACTGGGGCTGATTCCGATGCTTCCTATTCTTATTTATGACGTGACACACGGATTCAAACAAACTCTCATTTACGGGGGTTGGTTGTTTTATTCCTTTACAAGGGGACTTCTCGGATTTTTATACGGTTCATCTGACACAACAGAAAAAATTGAAGTTCTGAATTTTCTCTATTCTTCACTGAGAAGCCTTATTTTTTTTGATAACGGTTTGATTGCTCTTTTACTCCTGGGGATCTCATTTTTATGGGTAGCTTATTTATTATTTAGACAATATAAGCAGTCTAGAATCAACCCTGCATATGTATTAGTTATTTTTTGGTTTTTATTAACGGTTAGTATTTTGATTCTTAATGGAGTAGCATCTGATGCTTATCTTCCTCAGCTTTATCCTGCCATTTTTTTAATTTTGGCCTTAGGGGCTGATTCATTACATCGCATTTCGCCTAAGTTACCATATTTTATTATAATTGTAGTTTTCATATTTAACATACACTCGGTTATTACTCATAACTACTTTATGGCTGAAGGTGAAGGTATACCGTTGAGTTCACGTCAAGCAATCGCTAACGAGATGATTAGCAAATCTGACTCCAAAGCCATTATAATAAAAGGTGAGGGGATTGGGAGTCAATTCAGAAGCTTTACTATGCCTTACGAATATTTAGTCTGGTATTACGATCCGGGTAGGCGTGTCGGCAAGTCCTCTAAATTATTTATAGTAAGCGAAAGAGAATTTAGGATTAACCTTGATGAGAAATACTATGATTAGCGCGGTAGTACTCGTAAAAAATCAGGAAGGTCAGCTTAAAGATTGTCTGGACTCATTAAAATGGTGTGATGAAATTGTGGTGATCGATGATGATTCCACTGATTACTCTGTTGAAGTCGCTAAAAATATGGGGGCTAAAGTATACACACGTTCTCTTCGAGGCAATTTTTCACAGCAACGCAACTACGCTCTGGAGAAAGTAAAAAATGATTGGGTTCTTTTTGTCGATGCTGATGAGAGAGTGAGTCCGGAGCTTTCAGAGGAGATCTATCAGCAGACCTCACAGTTTCTGACCTCTGTTAACGGTTTTTTAATACCCAGAGTAGATTACTTATGGGGAAGACGATTGCGTTTTGGTGAGACTAAGTCCAGCAAATTTTTACGATTGGCGAGAAAGGATAAAGGAGAGTGGGTAGGACAAGTCCATGAACAGTGGAAAGTCATTGGTAATACCGCAACCTTTAAGAACTCGCTAAGTCACTATCCGCATCAGACTATCAGAGAGTTTCTCTCAGAGATCAATTTCTACTCTACCTTACGAGCTCAAGAATTGCATTCCCAAAAGAAATCGGTAACCAAACTTGAAATCTTGTTATACCCATTAGGTAAGCTCTTCTATAATTATTTTCTAAGACTTGGTTTTCTTGACGGTGTGCCCGGATTACTCGTCTGTTTTATGATGAGTTTTCATTCTTTCTTAGTGAGAGGGAAGTTGTGGCAGTTAAATCAACGAAAAAAAGACTATGATTTCGGGAATTAAACGATTTAGCCTCAGGCATCCTCTTATTCTCCTGAGTACTTTTTTTCTTTTTTTAAGATTACCATACCTTACAAAACTCCCGATTTTTAACGATGAGGCTATTTACTTAGATTGGGGCTGGAGAGAAACGCATAATCCCGGTTTTCTTTTTTACTCATTATACGACGCTAAGCAGCCTTTAATTATGTGGGCTTTTGGTTTGTCACAAGAATTATTCTCCGACACTCTTTTGGCGGGAAGATTGGTATCGGTTCTGATCGGCCTACTGGGAGCTTTGGGATTATATAAGTTACTCAGCCAAACAATTAATAGACAATATGCATTAATCGGTTCTTTGATCTATAGTCTAATACCTATTTTTCTTTTCTTTGATAGACAGGCCCTTATGGAGAGTGCGATGGTGACTGTAGTTTTTTGGGGATGTTTTTACACACTTGAAGTTATCGAAAATCAATCGTTCGGCTCATCTGCCATGCTGGGAGTCGTCTATGGGCTGGGATTTTTTAGTAAATCAACTGCTTTATTATTCTTCCTAGTTTCTCTGCTTATTATTTTGTATAGCTTTGTTAAGGAACGCAAAACCGCGTTAACCATAAGACATCTATCCTTGATACTCCTGGTTTTTTTGGGAGTATGCTTGTTACTTCTTATCCAGCCTGAATTCTGGGCTACATTAGGGTCAAATAGTAGGTACACCCTCTCACTCAAAGAGCTAGTTAATCAGTCATCCTTATATTGGGTAGATAAGGCCAGCAAGAATACTCTTATTCTTTTCTTAAGTTTGACTCCAATAATAGTTCTGACTGGTATATTTGGGATATACAAGAGCTTAAAAGGTAAGGAGGATCTCCTTAAAAGGGTCGTATATATATTTGCTATTACGTTTTTTTTACAATTTCTCTTTTCACGCTTCGCTACTCCGCGTTACTTAGTTACCTTTATGGCACTATTTACCCCATTTATCATATTTGGCTACAAATCTTTGACTGAAAATCTCAAGCGTGTTTTTCTCATCTCGCTTATTATGCCAGTCACAATTTCATTATTATCCATTACTTATCCAATACAATATTTGAACCTTATTGGCTTTGGAGTTGATGAGGGATACACGAGAGGGCAGACTTCAGGAATAGGTGTGAAAGAGGCAGGGTACTATGTTCAGTCTCTTACTAAAGGCAAAAGAGCATTCGTGGCAATGGCATTAAATGCAGGAAATCCGGAAAGCGGTATTATTGATTTTTTTCAAAAAGATGAACTTATTAAGACTGGATTTATGGATAGTCAGGGTTTAGGAGATTTAAGCTCAATTGAGTGTCTTAAAGCACCTATACCTCTGTATTATCTTACACGCAATGAAGAGATAGGGGAGTTTGCTCGGTATTTCAAGAAAATAAAAACTATTCATCAACCCTCAGGGGGATACTCAATCGGCATTTATCAGCTAAATACGGAGTGTAAAGGTAAAAGTATTACACTAAAAACTATTAAAACATGAAGATCGTTCAGAAAAACAATAAGGACAAATACATGCCCCTTCTCTTCTTAGTATGGACTATAGCTATAATGTTTTTTTTTGTTTATCATTTACTTTGTAAAAACAAATTCTGCTTATTAGGAGAGCTATTATGGTGAATTATAGAGGAGTCAAAACATTAGAAGTTCTTGAGGGAGCGAAGAATTATAATCGCTGGATCGCTTCCGAGATGAGCAAGTATATAACCGCTCCCGTTCTTGAGATAGGAGCTGGTTCTGGAAGCGTTTCTTCCTTAATTATCAAAAAACGTCCATATACTCTTTCAGATATTGATAGCGGATTAGTGAAGCTTTTAAATGAAAAGTTTAAAGGAAAGATCGGCATAGCAGTTAAAATACTTGATATTGAGAAAAAACCACCTTCTCATTTGCAAAATACTTTCAAGTCTATAGTAGGAGTTAATGTCTTTGAACATATTCGCGATGATCGTAGGGCATTTATTCATGCGAACCAGCTTCTTAAAAAGAGAGGAAGACTGATTATGCTTGTTCCCGCCAAGCAATTTGCCTTTACCAAACTTGATCGGGAGCTAGGACATTTTAGGAGATATGAAAAAGCAGAACTTGAACAGAAACTTTTAGGTGCGGGATTTATCATTGATCATATATATTTTTTTAATCTCGTAGGTCTTATAAGTTGGCTTATTCGCGATCGTGTCGACAGAAGTCATATTCAGTTGAAACCGTATCAAATCAAACTTTTTGATAGCATAGTTCCTATACTTCGCTTTGTCGAAACTAAAATTCGTCCGGTCATAGGAATTTCTCTAATAGTAGTAGCTCGCAAAGTTTGACATGAAAAAAAATATTGTCGCTCATATAGTTGTTTTTCTCTTATTCTTTTTTTTAGCTGCTTTTATAACCTACCCGCTTATTTTTCATCTGGGGGATCTTTCGACTGGTACGGGTGATGAGCTTCTTATTGCGTGGATAAATAAATGGATTATTCACGCGCTTACGTCCCAACCTAGTCTGTTATTTGAAGCTCCTTCTTTTTATCCTTTTCAGCATTCGTTAGCTTTTTCAGAAACATTCGTCACTTCAAGTATTTTATTTGCTTTACCAGCTTTTTTTGTTAAAGAACCAATTGCTTTTGTCAATTTGGATTTGATTGGCTCACTTGTCTTACTTGGCTTCTCATGTTATCTACTAGCGGAGTATTTTGTTAAGGATAAATTTTTTTCATTACTTACAGGAACAATGGTGGTTTTTTCTCCTGTAGTTTTGGATAAATACGTGCATCTTCAGGTTCTTCTTATTTTTTTTGTTCCATTAAGTTACTTATTCTTTTTCTGCTTTCTGAGGACAAAGAAGACAAAGTTCCTTATAGGGAGCTTTATTTGTTTTGTTTTACAAACATACAATAGCTTCTTGCCGGGATATTTTATTTTGTTTGGTATTGCAATCCAGCTTATATTCTATATACGGGAGAAAAAAGGTAAAATCAAATGGTTACTGAATATAAGGTATTTCATAGTCATTATTATTGCGTTTGCCTTAGTAATTCCATTTACCCTTCCATATTATAGTGTTTCGCAAGCATTTAATTATAAAAGAGATATTCGTGATGCAATTCATCTCTCTATCCAGCCTGGAGATCTCTTTTATACTTATCAGTTTAGTCGTCTCGCGCCATTGCTTTCCTGGCTTCAGCATCCTGAGACATATCCAGCAGCTGTTTCTTTCAAAAATGGATTCCCAGGTTTAACTTTAACTATTCTTATGATTATCTCAGTCATAGTTACGATAAGGTCGTGGAGAAGATCGTCGTATGAAAAGAAAGCATTGTTTACGATAGCTTTGACAGGTTTAATACTTTCATTTGGTCCGTTTCTTCATATTGCTAGATATACTATACATTATCCATTTCCAATACCACTACCATATGCTGTTCTTTACTATGTAGTCCCAGGCTTTAATGGGATGAGAAATGCGGCTCGTTGGGAGATGGTCTTCATACTCGCGCTTAGCGTAGTGAGTGTTGTCACTATACAGGAATTAACAAGGTCATTGTCTGGAAAGAAAAAGTTTATGCTACTTTTAGTAGTATTTCTTTTTGTGATAGGGGAGTACAAAAATACCTTTCATTTTGTTCAAATCCCCTCGCAGCAAAAATTTCCACAAGAATATCATTGGCTCAATACGATTCCTAATGACGCTGTCGTTATTGAAATGCCTGTGTATAACTGGAATACCTTTCCTTATGCTACAGACGAATTACGACGTCAGTATTTTATGACCGCTAATTTTCGTAGAACTGTCAATGGAGCTAGCGGGTTTTCGCCTCCGCCTTGGCAGGAGCTAGTAACTAATTTGCTCCTAACCTTTCCTGAAGAACAAGCACTTAATACGTTAAAAAAAGTTGGCGTGAATTATATAATTTTGCATATGGATGACTATGATCGCCTCCATAAAGACAATTTTCAACTTTCTTATGGGAGAGCATTGAGTGGCGAGCAGGTGGTCGGTAAATTAAGAAAATCAAAAAATGTCAAAGAAGTTAAAGGTTTTCCCAAAACAAAAATATTTGAGTTAATATAACTATGTTTGCGATTGCTTTTCTTATCGGACTGTATGCAAATGTGCTTTTCCTGCTTGGTATAGCCAAATTGTATCAACCATCAGTTATTTTAGGAGTGACACTCGTCCTTATATTTTTCAGCATCATCTTTTGGGGTAAATTTGATGAGAAAGGAAGGATGGTAGATCTCTATAGGGAATTCAGGTTGCTTCTAAGATTATATCCATTTTATTCAACCTTACTTATTATTAGTGCGGGATTAGTATTATTTGGTGCATTGGCGCCCGAACTATCATTTGATGCTCTTTGGTATCACTTAACTCTTCCTAAAATTTTTCTCATGCAGAATGGCATTAATTACATTCCGGGTGGGTTGTTTTACTATTCCACAATGCCAAAACTCGGGGAGTTGCTTTATGTAGGAGCTTTATCAATGAGTAATGAGATCCTGGCCAAGCTTATTCATGCCTCTTTTGCGTTTCTTACAGGAATCGTAATTTATATCCTTGCGAGGAAATACACGGGTAGAAAGTATGCCTTACTGGCAGTCGTGATGTTCTTTAGTAATATAGTTGTCCTTTGGGAGGCAACAATTGCCTATATCGATCTTATTCGTACGTTTTTTGAGGTTATGTCATTTTGGGGGCTTTTGGCATTCCTATCGACATCTAAAAGAAAGTGGCTTATCGAGTCAGGGATGCTCATGGGACTGGCGGTGGAAAGTAAGCTGGTCGCGCTAAGTACAGTTGTTATTATGTTGCTACTGCTATTTCATTTTCAAAAATCGTCGTATAAAAAACGTCTTAAAGATTTGTCAATTTTTGCTCTTTGTAGTTTGATACCGTCCTTAGGATGGTTTGTCCTTTCATATGTCTCGACCGACAACCCTTTTTATCCTCTTTTTACCCGTTATACTATTCACTTTGGTCAGGATACGCTGGCTTTCCCCGCTTTTCTTTTAGATCCCATAACTGTTTTTTTCTCAGCCGCAGATCCCGTGTCTCCAATCTATCTGATTATTTTCCCGCTATTTTTTGTTGTCCACAAAAGACTTCATGCAAATTCTGCTCCTGTCTTTGTATTCGCTATCCTTTCGCTCGTTGTCTGGACTATCACCCCAAAAACGGGTGGAGGGAGGTTCTTAGTGCCTTATTTGCCTGTATTTTCGGTTGCAGCAGCTATTGTCATCAGTCAATTGAAAGGAAAAAAGCTTTCACAGATCAGTCTGATAGCTGTTACTTTATGTATGGTATTGGCAATTGCCTATAGGGGAATTGCTTCCCTTAGATATGTCCCTGTAGTCTTTGGGTTTGAAACCCGACAACATTTCCTCGCTACTCATCTCAATTATTCCTTTGGTGATTATAGTGATATTGATGGAGAGGTAGCTCGGTCAGTAAAACCATCATCAACGATACTCTTATACGGATTCCATAACCTATATTATATGAATAATAATTTTATTGATGCATCATGGGTGCAAAAAGGGGATAGATTTGAATACATTGCAACTCAGAACACATCGCTCCCTCCGCGGTTTCGATACTGGAGACCGGTATATACGAACAAAACAACGGGTGTTACACTGTATACGATAGGCACACCATGGATATATTAAAACGCCTTTTGGCAATTGCTTTTTTTACGATTACACTTCTTTGGCTGAGTAGAGCCCTTTTCCTGCATAACTATCCTGATTTTAATGTATTTTATGGGGGGTTAAAGGCCTATTTTTCAGGTGAGAACCCTTACGTCACTACGGAAGGCTCGGTAATGAAGTTTCTCTACCCTCCTTTTGCCCTTTTATTTTTTTTACCGCTTATTTCTCTCAGTCGAGAAGCGGCAAGCGTGATCTGGGTCGGATTTTCAATAGTCCTTCTTATTGCAAGTAACGCCCTGATCTTCTTCAGCCTCAGAAAAAGACTCGGCTCAAATGAATTTTTTGTTCTCAATGGTCTTAGCTTTATGATGTTTTGTGTCAAATTTAATCTGGGAATGGGTCAATTCAACAATGTCAATCTTTTTTTAGTTAGTTTGGCAATATATCTTTTCCATGTAAAGAGGGAAGTAAGTGGAGGGGTTGCGATTGGGCTTTCTCTTCTGCTCAAAGTATTGCCTGTGCTTTTTTTACCGTACTTTTTTATAACCAGGCAATGGAAAGCGCTGTTTGCGACTGTTGTGGTTGGGTCAGTCGGTATGTTGGCGGGTATGATCTTTTTTAAAAAAGAATTGACTGCCTATTTTTTAACAGCCACACTCTTTGGAACGCTTAGGAGTTGGCCACTTGATTACTATAATCAAGCATTATCAGGATTCTTAGGAAGAATGCTGGGGACTGGCGAGTTCTCAGCCTTCTTAAAAATCTCACTGACTATCATTTTGATACTTCTGACTTTATATGTACTCTGGAGGTCAAGAAAATCTAAAAAAAACAGCGTATTGAGGTGTGCATCACTCTTACCGCTTACCCTCATAACGCTTACGTTCTCCTGGCAACATTATTTTGTTTTAGTTATCCCGACATTCATTACTCTTTATTTCACTTATAAATCATTTAGGGCACATTTGGTGTTTTATGGATTATTGGTTATCAGTTATATCTTGGTTGGCAGTAACCTTTCGACACCTTCTCAATACCCGGTTATAATACAGTCGCATATGCTGTGGGGAACTGTATTATTACTTGGACTCTCGCTTTATACTATCTCTACCAATGAATAAATTAATCATTATTTTGCTAGCTGCAGGATTTGTTTTGGGCCAGGTCGCCCGTATCCAGGTAGGCAATATCGGATTTACTTTCCTGGATATTGCCGTAGGGATGTCGTTAGTTACATGGTTAGTCGGAAAAACTCATAAAAGAAAACCGATAATTGTCTTAAATACTACAACTAAATTATTGGGAGGGTTTATTGGGGTCGGTATTGTATCACTTGCACTATTTCTACCCCATCTTAGCCTATTACAATTTTTTACAGCCGTTCTTTATCCTCTTCGTCTTCTTTTTTATATTTCTCTTTATTATCAGGCGAGAGAGTTGAAAAAAGATGATAGAAGCTTTGCTCTAATTGCTGTGCTTATCTCAGGTAGTCTGATCGTGTTATTAGGCTTTATTCAGCTGATGTTTTATCCTGCTCTTCGTAATCTTTATTATTTAGGTTGGGATGAGCATCTTTATCGTATGTTTTCAACATTTTTAGATCCGAATTTTGCCGGAGCATTTTTCGTGCTTTTTACTTTGTTTGTTATAGATATGTCATTAAGGTATAAAAAAAGAATTCAAAAATTTATGCTCAGTAGTCTGGCAGCATTCTCTTTTATTGCTGTTTTTCTGACATACTCACGAACGGGATTTATTATGCTCATAGCCGGGTTGGCTATTTATCTTTTACTATATTTACAGAAAAAAGTAGCTTTCCTTGCTCTTATTGCTTGTTTTGTTGTCCTTATCCTGGTATCTAATACCAAAATTGAGGGACTTAACCCTTTCCGAACAGCCTCAACAGGCGCCCGTCTTAACTCTGCGAGCAACGCTTTGGCGATTATCCAAAAATATCCTTTCGTTGGCGTAGGGTTTAATGCCTTTAGATACGCTCAGGTAGAGATGGGGTACAGACAGGAGTATACTCCTGTGCAAAATCACGCAGATGCAGGGACTGATAACAGTTATTTATTTGTCCTGGCCACAACAGGTATACTGGGCGGCTTGCTCTTTACAGGCTTTATTTTTTATAGTCTGAGATTCCTCTATGGGCAAGCACGAGGGGGGTATTTCCCCTCACGAAGTCTCTTTGCCGGATTTGTCAGTATTTTGGTAGGAACACTTTTTCTTAATATATTATTTTATCCGGTGATTGTCGGGTTGCTGGCAGTTCAGGCAGGTCTTATTCGTGATAAGTAATGTGGATGATTTTTTCACTTTTATTGCCAGCATCGTCCGTGGCCTGAACTTTGATCTCATTATCATCATTTTTTAATGGTAAGTTATAGATATAGTTCCCTTCGTTGTCAGTAATCGCCCAGAAATCGTTCACTGTCACGCGACTATTTGGAGTTGTCTTGCCACGTACCCGGATCGGGTTATTGTCCTTATGGTATTCTTGCCCGTCACCCGGAAAATCTATCGACAGTTCAGGGGCTTTATTTGAGTATCTGATAGAGATAGTATCTGAGAATTCACTTTGTTTTCTCTCTTCATCAAAGAATGTCTTGGCTTTGATGTCGTTCTCTCCTTCTTCAAGCTGAATATCGTGGGCAATGAAAGTGTGATCTGATTTTATGTCCGCTTTCTTTGTCATTTTACCGTTTACATACAACTTAATATATGAACCGTTGTCTGCAGTCCCACTGACGTCAATTGTGGCGCTATTGGTAGAGCTGACCATCGGATCAAGTGAAGGAATTGAAACAAACGAGCTATTTTGTGCTTGGATTGAAGCATTGTCAGCCTTTTTCTCGACAAAAAGACTGAATTTGACGAGTAAATTCGCGCCGAAGATGAGGAAAAGAGTGACAATAAGACCTAGTCCCAAAACAATGAGGATGAGATTTCGCTCTGTCTGCTTAGCCAATCGTTGGTTGACACGTGATCTAGGCATAAAGTAGTATTTTGTATATAGTATACAGTATAACGGAAAAATTTTGAGCCGGAGGTGGGGATTGAACCCACGACTTGCTCTTTACCTGCCCGCCATGGCTGTTGCAATAGGCGACTGAAGGCGGGCGAAAGAGCTACCCCGCCTGCCATACCTGAGCCTGCGGTCGGATTTGAACCGACGACCTGCTGTTTACGATACAGCTGCTCTACCAGCTGAGCTACGCAGGCATGATGGCGATGGCGGACAGGTCTACCACTGAGTTACTCCGGCAGATGATAGCTTCTCATTTTATGAGATTTGGCAAAGAAAGGCAACGGGATTCTTATTTTCTGGCTTCGAGGAATTTTTTGCCGTGGCCTACTGAAGTATTAATCGGCTTACCTTTTTTACACATCGGGCAGTCAGCTGCTTCATAGGACTCAACGAACAGTTCGCTGAGGGCTTTAAATGGATATCCAAATGTTTCTGAGGTCACATTAACAGGGTCACGGTTGACCATGACTCCAATTGCCAGGATTTTACCCTCGTGTTCATTGATGCTGTTGATTACTTTTTTGACAGAGCCTCCCGTCGTGGTAATATCCTCCACAACTAAAATGTTTTTACCGTGAACTAATTTATCATACCCACGCGTAAAAACCTGATTCTTCTCCAGGTTTTTTTCAGTGTATACGCCTAATATCTCTTTTTTCTTAAGCATTGAGAGGTGATATGCTGTCCATTGGGAAAGAATTATCCCACCTATCGCGGGAGCGATAACAGCATCAATATCCAAATCCTTAAATGTTTCGGCAAAAATACTGCCTATCTTTGAAGTAACCTTAGTATGAGGATAAATTACATCTTTGTTAATATATACCGAACCATGCCTTTCAGAAGTATAGACAAAGTGGTCATTGGTAATGACAGCTTTATTGTCTTTTAAAATGTCCAAAACTGTTTTGTTTTTCATTATGAACGAAACATATTGATTTGATTGCGAAGCCTTAAAGTTTCTTCTCGGGCTTTATCACTAAAGTCTTTATCAGATCCTGCGTAAATAATACTTCGTCCGGCATTAATAATCAATCCTGCCTTGTCAGATCGAAGCCCTGCTTTCATTGTGCCCTCAATGTCACCACCTTGTGATCCAATGCCCGGAACAAGGAAGTTCATATCTGGGACTATCTCTCTTATCTCTTTCATTTGAGCGGGCCAGGTGGCTCCAACAACAATCAAGCAGTTCTTGTATTTATTGTCCCACTTCGCGATTTTCTCCGCTACCTTGATATAGAGCGGTTTCCCATCGACAAGTAAGTCTTGGAAATCTGCTGCTCCGGGATTTGATGTACGACAAAGAATAATAATTCCTTTATCTTGATGCTTTAGGAAGGCTTCTATAGCGTCCACGCCTAAGTACGGGTTGACAGTGATTGCATCTGCTTTAAGGTAATTAAAAACCCATTCAGCATATTGTTCAGAGGTTGAGCCGATATCAGCTCTTTTGGCATCAACTATCACCGGGATATCCGGGTAGGTTGTATGGACATATTCGATTGTTTTTTGCAGGTGTCTCATGCCTGACTCTCCCATTGCTTCATAATAGGCACTATTTGGTTTGAAGGCGCAGACCAAGTCGGCCGTAGCATCGATAATGGTTTTATTAAATTCGGCAACCGGATTTTTTGCTGTCTGAAGATGCTTCGGGATTCTTTTTAGGTCAGTGTCGAGCCCGACACAGAGGAGGGAATTGTTTTTTTTAACAGATGTATCCAGTTTTTCAAAAAACGTCATGTGCGATTCTTTAATTCTTCAACTACTTTAATGACGAGTTGTTTGGGATCACTATCGAAAAGAACTTTTGCCTTTCCTGGTTTATGGATTTTTTTATTTAGTTCTTCGAGTTCATCGGCTACTCCGCCTGTACCAATCAGAACTCCAATTATTTTACCCATATCATAGAGGTTTGTAAACTCATTAAGACTGCCCCATCGGCCTGAAATAATGATTCCTGCATCACAAGAAGCCGTCGAAGTTACATTGCGATACTTAAGTGAAACCTGCTTGTTTTTAGTAAACTCATAATCTTTTGGGATAAAAATTAATCTATCAAAAATTGTTGTGTCAGCAGCCGGGAGGAGTTCTTTTTGTCTTTTCAAATTTACTCCTGGAGAAAATCCCCACACCTCTGCTCCAGCCTTTTTAGCATATAAAGCTACCTCGTTAGGTAGTCCAGTAGATGCGCCAGTAATAACAATTACATTTTGTTCGCCCAATGCGGTGCCGAGCTCGTGTGCTTTATCAAGTATGGATTCCAGATCACCGTCCGCGGATCCGAAGGCGCCAATCTTATACCTCATTTTCGGCCTTCCAGATATCGTTGGCGAGATAAGGGTTCCACATGCTGCCTGTTGCGGATTGGACGAGATCTGCTCCGGCCTTGCGGTAGTCGAAGTAATCGTCAACCGTCATAACACCACCGATACCGACTATTGCAAAGGAATAATTATTTTTCTCTTTGATTTTCTTGAGTTTTGTTACCATCTCAAGGCCGGCCCATTTTATAGAGGCGCCACAGACTCCACTCCTCAATCTATTTTTTCCGGGTAGTGCTTGTTCGCCTTTTTCATCAACCACCTCAACTTGAAGAGTGTTGATAGCTGCGATGGCATTAGCATATTTGTCTGCAACTGCTGCTAATTTTTCCAGGTGCTCGTCCTCTTTGTAGTAGCCGACTTTCAGAATTAAGGGTATTGCTCCGATTTTCTTTCTGATTGCCTTCGCGACGGCTTCAGTGGCCTCCAGATTATAACAAACAAGACCTTCATTACCGATGTTCGGGCATGAGAGATTTGCTTCTAATATCTTTGTTCCTGTCTCAGCTGACAATTTTCCGGCCTGTGCAAAATCTGTTACAAATTCATCCTGTGTTTGTTTTTCTTTAACAGTTCCCATAAAACTTAAGATCATGGCTTGATTTTCTTTTACATAAGTTAAAGCTTTTCTGACGTCTTCTTGCCAAAAAGGAACAGGTTTTGAAGGAACTCCAAACGAATTTGTAATGCTTAATTTGTCTATTGATTCTGGTCTTTCGGGAGTTGCGGTCAAGTGGGGAGTCTGATCGGGGTGAAGGTCAGGCGGCGTCTGAACAAAAAGGATATTTGGAAAAGGGTGACAGGGGAACTCCTCGGCCCTGACTGTTTTGTAGGTTGAGACATCATAACCCCACTCAAAGGCAGCTTTCATATATTGACTATTTAGCAGTGGACCCGGGGGAATGCCAAAAGGAAGGGAAACTTTCTGTCCTAAGAACTCAAAGGTTTTGGCGTTGTGCAGGTCACGACTGGGTGGTTTGATATCTTGAGAGAAAATCGGAGGACCGGAAGTATAATTATCCTCATAACTTTTTGTCGGATCGTAGAATGCCGGTTTGCTTAACATTGTTTTCAGGGTTTCACCCCTAATACTATTTGTCTCTAGGGAGAAACCCCTTATGACTGTGGTAGATTTTGTCCACCGCGACGGCGACGTGCAACTTTCAGCTCAAGTATAGCACGACGCATCTCTGCTTGCGCAAGGGCTAAATCACGTTCAGTAGTATTCTCAGATTTCTTTTTCAGGATTTCCTCGGCCCGTTTTTGCGCCTCAAGTGCTTTCTGAGCGTTAATTTGATCGGAATGTACAGCGTAGTCTGCAAGTAACGTCAACGCATCGCGATTAATTTGTAAAAAGCCACCTGTCACTGCGATGTGATCCTCTTTGCCCTTTACTTTAATCGTAATTTCTCCTGATGTTACCTGGGTCATAAGATCTACATGATGGGGAAGTACTGCAATTTCTCCGGCTACCGTTGGAACGATGAGTTCGTCTATTTCACCTTCGAAAGTTATTTTTTCGGGAGTTAAAATTTTTAAATTCATATATTATATGTCATCCCGAACTTGTTTCGGGATCTCAGGGGATGCTGAATCGAGTTCAACATGACACTTCGTGTCATTTCATTTTCTTGGCATTCTCAACTGCTTCATCGATCGTTCCTACCATATAAAATGCTTGCTCAGGGAGACTGTCATGTTTACCTTCTAAAATTTCTTTAAATCCGCGGACATTATCTTCGATTTTTACATATTTACCCGGCGCGCCTGTAAAGATTTCAGCTACGAAAAACGGCTGAGTGAGGAAGCGTTGAATCTTACGGGCTCTGCCCACCACCTTTTTATCCTCATCAGATAACTCATCCATGCCCAAAATAGCAATAATATCTTGAAGATCTTTATACCGCTGAAGTACTTTCTGAATCCCTCTGGCTACCTCATAATGGTCTTTACCGACAACATTCGGATCAAGAATACGAGAACTGGAAGTCAAAGGGTCGACAGCCGGATACAGGCCTTGCTCGGAGAGCGAACGCTCCAGGGTGACAGTTCCGTCCATATGAGCAAAGGTTGTCGCGGGAGCAGGATCCGTATAGTCGTCAGCTGGTACGTAAACTGCCTGGAGGGAGGTGATGGAGCCTTTCTTAGTGCTCGTAATACGTTCCTGGAGTCCTCCCATCTCGGTAGCTAAGGTCGGCTGATAACCCACAGCGCTGGGCATACGACCAAGTAGAGCCGAAACCTCAGAGCCGGCTTGGGCAAAACGGAAGATATTGTCGATAAACAGGAGTACGTCCTCACCTTTTTCATCTCTGAAATACTCAGCCATAGTGAGGGCGGTCAGCGCAACTCGAAGACGATTGGCAGGTGGTTCATTCATCTGCCCGTAGACCATGACAGTCTTATCAAGTACACCTGAACCCTTCATCTCAAGCCAGAGTCCTGTTCCTTCACGGGTGCGTTCACCGACTCCGGCAAATACTGAATGCCCTGAGTGCTCAACCGCGATATTACGGATAAGCTCCTGAATAATGACTGTCTTACCGACCCCTGCGCCTCCGAAAATACCGATTTTGCCTCCCTTAGTAAAAGGAGCGATAAGGTCAATGACTTTGACGCCGGTTTCAAGAATTTGAGGCTTGGTTTCCTGATCGGTAAGTTTTGGAGCCGGAGCGTGGATCGGGTGGAGATTGACTCCCTTGTTTTCAAATTTCTGACCGTCAATGACTTCTCCTAGGACATTAAAGATTCTGCCCAGTGTCTTTTCACCGACAGGAACTGAGATGGGCGCGAAGGTACGCTTTACTTTCATTCCGCGTGAAAGACCATCGGTTGATCCGAAGGCGAGCGTTTTAACTTCGTGGCTGCCTATTTCGAACTCAACTTCCAGCGTAAGAGTACCACCTGTAGGCAGATTGACAGTCAGCGCCTCATAAATACTGGGAAGTTCTCCTTCAAAATAAACATTCAGCACAGGGCCTGCGATACTGACTATTGTGCCTTCTTGTGTTTTTTTAACTGGTGTTTTTGTGCTTGTCATATGTTATTGATGAGCAGTTGCTCTCCCTCCGATAATATCGAGTAGTTCACCTGTAATCTTGGCTTGACGTGTCTTATTATACTCTAACTTGAGCCCGGAGATAATATCTTTAGCATTATTTGTTGCGTTTTGCATTGCGATCATCCTTGCTGCTTGTTCTGAAAGGTACGTCTCCAGGAAGAACTGAAAAAGCGACATCTCCAAGTAATGCTTGAGAAGTTCAGGAACTATTTCTTCCAAACTTGGTTCATACAGCATGTCCATCTGTGTTTCGCTCTTTTTCTCTGCTTCATCACGCTCAGGGAGTGAAATGGGTAACAGCTGGACGACTTTTGGACTTTGATTGAAAAAACTCACGAAGTCGGTATAAAGCACTTTGACACTTTGTGCTTTTCCTGAGAGATAGTAATCATTGATGAGCTTGATGATAGGGAAGACAATATCAAAAGCGGGAAGTGTCGTACCGAAATGGAAAGAAGCCAGGATTTCGTTGGGAAGTTTGACTACCTGACTCTCGAGCTTTTTACCGATTACTATCATTTGTGCGTCCTTTTCAGTGCGACTATACGAGAAAAACTCTTTAAGGAGGTTGGTTACCAGACCGCCACAAAGTCCTTTATCAGGAGCAATGGCGATAAGAAGGGTTTTATTACTATCAAGAGAAAGACGCATATAAGGGTGTTTTTTTGCATCCTCGGTACGAAACGTTACATCTTGTGCGAGCTCTGTTAATTTTTGTACATAAGGACGGCCTGCGAGAGCAGCATCTTGTGCTTTTTTGAGCTTTGAAGCGGCAATCATTTGCATAGCCCTGGTTGTTTTTGAAACATTTTGAGCAGCTTTAATCCTTCGTTTGAGTGTGATGAGTGTTGCCATAATGTTTATAAGGATGATTCCGCTGTCTTCGTTCTGCTTAGTAGAACTCGCTGGCGGGCTCCTTTACTTCGTAAAGTCCGCCCCTTTCTTAAATTCTCTTATCATTTCATCAACCGGTTTGAGATCATCTTCTTTTAATTTTTCGCCATTAGCCAGTCTGTCCATGGTTTTTTGATGCTTTTTGCCTCCCGCAAATTCATGAAGCTCTGCTTCAAAGCGTGAAATATCCTCAACAGGTATATCGTCTAAGTGTCCTCGGGTTACAGCGATAATGCTTAAAATCTCATACTCTTCAGGGAGAGGGTGGTACTGGTTTTGCTTAAATAGTTCAGTCGACCTTTTTCCGCGTTCAAGTTGACGGGACGTCTCAGGATCAAGCTCTGAGCCGAATTGAGCAAAGGCTGCTAGCTCCCGGTATTGTGCCAACTCTAGTTTCATTTTACCGGCAACTGATTTCATTGCTCCCGTTTGGGCTGCTGAACCGACACGTGATACAGAAAAACCGACATTAATTGCGGGCCTGATGCCTGAGTTGAAGAGTTCTGCCTCAACAAATATCTGTCCATCAGTAATTGAGATGACGTTCGTTGGGATATAGGCTGAAATATCACCGGCCTGAGTCTCGATAATTGGGAGAGCCGTAATTGATCCCCCACCGTTTTCTTTATTTAATCGTACTGCTCGTTCAAGAAGTCGACTATGGACATAGAAGATGTCTCCGGGATACGCTTCACGTCCCGCCGGGCGGCCAAGGACAAGAGAGATTTGACGGTAAGCCCACGCCTGTTTGGTGAGATCGTCATAAACGATCAGGACGTCCTCGCCTTTTTCCAGGAAGTATTCGGCAATGGCAGCACCTGCGTAAGGAGCCAGATACTGAAGAGCGGCCGGATCTGATGCGCTGGCAGCTATAATAACAGTATTTTCAAGGACTCCTTCTTCTTTGAGTTTACCGATAATTTGTGCAATGGTACTTTGTTTTTGTCCAATTGCTACGTAGACACTGAGAACTCTCTTTTGACCTTTACCCAAATTCTTTTGGTTAATGATGGTATCAACAGCGATAGCGGTTTTACCTAATCCACGATCTCCAATGATAAGCTCACGTTGTCCACGACCAATAGGAATCATAGCGTCAATGGCTTTAATGCCTGTTTTTAGTGGAGCATCAACGTCGATGCGTTCGACAACTCCGGCAGCAATTCGTTCAAGCGGCATAAGCTTGCCTTTTTTAATTGCCGATTTGCCGTCAAGGGGGACGCCGAGTGGGTTGACGACCCTCCCAAGGATGTCATCACTGACTATAACACCGAGTAGTTCGCCTGTGGTGCTGACTGTATCTCCTTCTTTAATATCACTTGATTCATCAAGCAGGATGATCGAGACGCTGTCTTCGGTGAGATCCAGGACTACACCTGATACTGAGCCCGCAATAAGTACCCGTTCACCCATGACAGCCTTTGAGAGTCCTGATGCGGTGATAACTCCGTCATGGTTGACCTCAACGCGCCCGACGTTCTGTGTCTTGGCGTCATAGTGAAAGCCTTTTACACGATCCTCAAGTTGTTTTAAGATGTCATTACTGTCAATCATATTGTTCTTTGATGTGCTCTGTTATTTTTTCAAGCGAGTTTTTAAGACTCATTTCATACAGATCATCATTATCAGTTAGCCGCATCCCCAAGAGGAGTGAAGGATCAACACTGATGACTAATTTTTTATCAGGGAAAACATCCTGAAGCTCCTCTAGATTAAATCCTCCTTCAGTTGGCACTTCGATAGTTATTTTATTTTGTTTTTCCCAGTTCTTTAAAGCTTTAATATAGAGCCTTAATTCACTTTTCGTGAGCAAATCAGCAATTTTATTAACTTTTTTTGCATCCAGATCTCCGTTATTATAACTGCCTATGACTAATTGTTTAAGTGTTTGTCTATTCATCTAATTCGCTTTCTTTTTTAGGTTCTTTACTGCATTTTCAATTACTACGGCCTGATCTTTCTGAGAAAATAATTCAGACGATGATCTTTTGATAATATCAACCGCGAGTGCGCTTATGTGTCCGACCAGTCTTTTTTCCGCTTCCTTCGTTTCAAATGTTATCTGCTCTCGAGCTTCCTGTAATATCTTATCAGCTTGATCTTTAGTTTTTTTCTCCGTCTCTGCCAGTAAGTCGTCACGATGCTTTTTTGCCTCGTCAAGCATAGCTTTTGCCTCAAGTTGTGCCTTGCGCAAAACCGTCTTTTCTTTTTCTGCTGTTTCCACAAGCAATTTTTGAGCTTCCTGAGCCTGCTCCAGTCCTTCTCTAATCGTTTTCTCGCGATTTTTCAGCATCGCAAGAATAGGCTTCAAAGCAAATCGTTTGAGTATATAAAATACGATCAAAAAATTTACTATCTGCGCGGACAGCAGAATCGGATCAATGCCAAACATACCTAATATTTCCATAATATTTTCCATTCATCGGCTAGATGAAGGGCTTGGGTATAGCTGCCTGTATAGCTTTGACTTTGCTATAGAGGACATATGCCTCTACACTAAACAATTACCAGCAGCCACAACCAAGGCCTCAAACTACTTTGTGAAGGCTAAGATAAGTGAGTAAATAGCAATAGCTTCTGCAAACGCCATGCCCAAAAGCATAGCTGGAAGAATTCGGCCTGATGCTTCGGGGTTACGCCCGATTGCCTCCATGGCTTTTGCTCCTATCAGACCGATAGCAAGAGCTGGGAAAAGACCGCCGATTGCAACGATAAGACCACCTGCAACGGTAAATGTCATGAATAACTCACCCCCCTTCGCCTCGCCGAAGTTTTTACAAAGGCGGGTTTAGTTTTGATGTTGCGTTTGTTTAGTTTCATATATTCATGCTTCGGAGGGGCAAGCCTCCTGCTATTTATTTAGCGTGAGCTTCTTGCTTGTGCGACGTCATTAGAACACTCATAAATGCCATAGTTAACATAGAAAAGACAAGAGCCTGAACAAGTCCCACAACTATTTCAAGAAACATAAATGGGACAGGGAATACAAAAGCAAAAAGCTTGGAAATTGTCCCAAGCACTACTTCTCCTGCGAATATATTACCAAAAAGTCGGAAAGAAAGCGAGATAATTTTTGTGAACTCGGAAATGATTTCTAAAATGCCGACAAAAAGAAGAATAGGATTGAGGGAGAAAAAACGTGAAAGATATTCTTTGACACCGAGCTTTTTAATACTGAGCATATGGGTCGCGACAAGTGAAATAAGCGCTAAGGCCAACGTCGCGTTAAGATCGCTGGTAAGGTTGCGGTTAAGTGAGACGATTTCAGTCTCTTCCCCTGTGTGGTGGAAAAAACCTAAGGACTCTCCACCCGGAAGTAATCCGCTCCAGTTCGCTATGAGAATAAAAAGAAAAAAAGAAATAAAGTAAGGAAATATTTTCGCGGTATTTTCACCTGCCACCGATTCAGTGAGATTATAGAGACTATCTACGATAAGTTCAAACATATTTTGGAATAGCCCGGGAATTTTTTTTAGGTTATTTTTTAAGGTGAGAGCTCCGCCTATGACAAGAGTATCTACCAGAAAAGTATTAAGGAGGGTATTGGTTATTGGTACAGGCCCCAATTGAATAAGAATATCAGGTGTAAGTGCTGACATAAGTAAGGCTATTTTACGAAAAGGCGAGTTCGTGCGTCAAGGCATTTTATTTTTAAGGCAAATTTGCTATACTGAAAGATAGAGCAAATTTAGGTAGATAAATTCTTTGCGGAATATACTTTATTTGCAATTATCACTGTTTGGTCATCTTTACTATCCAATTTTCCCTCAATTACCACGACATTGTCATTTATCAGTAACAGCTTGCTCTCCTCAAAAACTCTCGGGAAGACAACACATTCGACGCTCAATCCCTTTTCGTCTCCGATTGACATAAATGCCATTTCGGCATTTGATTTGCGAGTGACGATTTTTCGTAAGCCTTCGATGATACCTCCGATTTTTACGAACGCTCCCTGTTTTTCTCCTTCCAAAAGCTCAATTTCATGACTGATAATATGCTTGATATTGGCGAGGGTCTCCATATGTGGATGGGAGGTGAGGTAAAATCCCAAAAATTCTTTCTCAAATAATAATTTCTCGTCCAAGGAGAAATCATCAACGTCAATTGTCGGCGTATTATTTGCCTGATAGTCTGTCCCGGGATCGTCGCCGAACAGTGAGACCTGACCGTCAGACTCCTGTTTTTTAGTCCTGCTGATCTTGGACATAATATCAGGCATGGTAATAAGGAGGGATGCGCGATTGCCGAACGTGTCAAAAGCCCCGGCTTTAATAAGACTCTCGATTGTTTTTTTGTTAACTTTACCCAGATCAACACGTGTACAAAAGTCCTGCAGGCTGACAAATTTCCCATCTGACCTTGCCTGGAGGATACTGTCAATTGCCGCGCTGCCGACATTTTTGACTGCTGAGAGACCGAAGCGTATTTTGGTGTTGTCTTCTATACTGAACTCAGACTCTGATTTATTAATCTCAGGAGGGAGTACCGCTACATCAAGCCGACGGCATTCGGCGACTGCCTGGGAGATCTTTTCATTTTTCTGCGGCCCCGTGGTACCGCGGGATTCAGCGGTGAGAACTGCTGTCATAAATTCTACCGGGTAATGAGCTTTTAAGTACGCTGTTCGGAAAGCAATCATGGCATAACAGGCGGCATGTGCCTTGTTGAAGCCGTACCCGGCAAATGGCGCAATCAATTCAAAAATCTCTTTTGCTTTTTTCTCATTCAGACCATTTGCTATACAGCCACTGGTAAATAACTCTTCCTGCTTCTTCATCTCGGCAGGGATTTTTTTACCCATTGCCTTACGGAACTTGTCAGCATCCAGCCATGTATATCCCGCCAGAAGAATAGCAGTCAGGAGCACATCGTCCTGGAAGGTCAGCACTCCGTATGATTCCTTTAAAATTGCTTCGAGTTTCGGATGGGGATAGGTGATAAGATTGGGGTTGCGCTTACGGGCAATAAATTCAGGGATATTGGCCATCGGTCCGGGGCGGTAAAGCGCGACCATTGCCTGAAGGTCAAATATGGACGTCGGCTTGAGTTCTTTGATATATCTTCGCATACCGGCAGACTCAAGCTGGAAAATTCCCGTTGTCTCGCCTTGCCCTAACAGTTCGTAGGTGCGGCTATCGTTAAGGGGTGCATGATCAAGATCTACGACGATATCCTGATTTTGTTTAATGAACTTCAGCGATTCCTCGATGATGGTTAAGTTACGCAGCCCGAGAAAATCCATTTTTAAAAGACCCACTCCGTCTTCGCCGACTGTATACATATCATACTGAGTTACCACTTTTTCTCCGTTTGTTTCGCGTTGAATTGGGGTATATTCGGTGAGATCACGATCAGCAATCACTACTCCTGCGGCATGGACTGATGCGTGTCTGGCCACACCTTCCAGCTTTTTAGAAATGTCCAGCAGTTTTTTAGTCTCGGGCTCTGTATCATAGGCCCTTTTTAATTCCGGACTTTGGCTGAGCGCGTTATCAATTGTCATCGCGTGTCCTTGCCAACCGGGAGGGATCATCTTTGAGATGCGATCAGGCACTGCGTAGGGGAGACCAATTGCCCGGCCGGCGTCGCGGACACTGCCGCGTGCCTCCATCGTTCCGAAGGTGATAATTTGGGCTACTTTGTCTTTGCCGTATTTCTGGGTCACATAAGCGATGACCTCCTCACGCCTGGTGTCGGCGAAATCAAGATCAATATCAGGAGCCGAAGGTCTGTCAGGATTGAGGAAGCGTTCAAATGGGAGAGCAAAAAAGAAAGGATCGACATCGGTTATCCTTAATGCATATGAGACGACCGAGCCGGCTGCCGAACCGCGACCCGGACCGACTGCTATGCCACGGTCTTTGGCCCAGTTGACAAAGTCAGAGACAATCAGAAAGTACATCTCATATTTTTTCTTAGTAATAATTGAGAGTTCATAATCGACCCGTTCCTGAATGGAGGGAGTAATTTCTTTATATCTCTTATGTAATCCGGCATGAGTGAGTTCCCGTAAATACACGGCCGCGGATTTGCCATCAGGAACGGCAAAAATAGGCATATGCCATTTGCCAAGTTCGATCGTCAAATTACATCTATCTGAGATCTTACTACTGTTCTCGATGGCCTCGGGGATGTCATTAAAAAGCTCAAGCATTTCATCTCCGCTTTTGATATAGAAATCAGGTGAGTTAATCATGCTTAATTTACGGTTTTGGTCAAGTGTTGTCAGTTGGGTTTGAATACAAAGCAGGACCTCCTGAGCCTCCGCGTCTTCCCGACGAGTGTAGTGGTTGTCATTTGTCGCGACGACAGGTATTCCTAATTTTTTTGATAATAACAAAAGCTTTTCATTTGCGGCTTTTTGCGGGGGAACATTGAGGTGTCTCTGCAGCTCTAAATAGAAATTATCCTGACCAAAAATATCATTAAGCTTCTTTGCCCGCTCCTCAGCTACTACTTCTTCACCTGTTATGAGGGGATTAGTTACAAAGCCGTTCACGCAGGCTGAAAGGCAGATTAAGCCCTCGTGATACCTTTCGAGCAGTTCCAGGTCGACTCTGGGTTTGTAATAAAATCCTTCAAGCCACGAGACAGAAACAATTTTCATCAAATTTTTATAGCCTGTTTCATTTTCTGCCAGAAGAATTAAGTGGTTGTAGTCTTTATCAACACCTGCTTCCTTATCACGCAGTGAACGCTTAGCTACATAGACTTCGCAGCCTATAATCGGTTTGATGTCAGCTGCTTTACAGGCAGAATAAAATTTAATCGCACCATAAAGGTTCCCATGGTCAGTGATTGCTAAAGCCTTCATTCCTAAAGACTTAGCATACGCGACCATGTCTTTGGTCTTCTGAAGCCCGTCTAAAAGTGAGTATTCAGAGTGATTGTGGAGATGAACAAAATCAGCCATTTTACTTAGTGGGCATTCTCATACCAACGGTATACATCGCTTTTTCTCCATGTCTTCTAACTGAATTTCTGTCATATTTTGCATTGTAAAGAGCTGTATCTGCCTGCTTGGTTAGCTCCATTGGCGAAACAAAGTTACCTTCTGGGCGAGATGAAATTCCAATAGAGGCGGTCAATGAGTCAGCACTGAGGATACTAGTATCTATCTCTTCATCCGGGATTGGTTGTCCAGTTTGTTCCGCTATTGCTTTCCTTTGTTTGAACTCGAATTTATCAGCATCAATACGCCTACTGATACGATCAATGAGGTGGTCTTTAATTTCTTCTTGGATTCTCCTTGCGATAGTCTCGGCCTCTTCAGGGTCTGCATCTCGAAGAAGGATCATAAACTCATCTCCTCCCAGTCGGTATGCGGTATCTCCGCTCCTAATGACCGTTCGAAGTGTGTCAGCTATACCTTGCAAGTATTTATCTCCAGAGTAATGAGAAAATGTATCATTTATAATTTTCATGTTATCTCCGTCGATTGCTAATAAAGAGACAGCAGAGTTAGGCGCAAGACGCTCAAGATCTCCCATAAATTGTCTACGATTCTTGAGTCCGGTTAATGCGTCCTCAAAAGCGAGTTGTGTGGCTGTTTCTGCTTTTTTCGTTGCTTCATCAGCTCGCGCTTCTTGTTCACCTCTTTGAGCTTCTGCTAGTGCTGCTCTAAGATTCGCTAATTGTCTTGCCTGAGTTTCATTTTCTAATTCTAGCTCAGCAATTCGTGCTTGTTCGCGGGCTTGTGTTTCACTAAAAAATGTTTCAGCGAGTTTACTGGTATATGCAGCAAGAAATTCATCCAGGGGAACTTTGCTATTAGTTAAGCTATGTTTGAGTTCAGCCACGTGATTTTCAGCGATTCTCCAAGCTCTAGCCTTAGCAGGATCAAACTCAGCGCCTGCTGCTTGTTCTTCATCTGTTGGCACAAACTCTTTACGTGCCTGTTCTGCAACTAATCTCAAAGTCGAACGATGGAGGTTGTTTCGATCATCTGAAGAAGAATGCTGCTCACTCTCACGAGGATCAACTATTGGAGCTTCTAATGTGTCAATCATGGTCTTATTTTGCTAGCTGATTAATCAGCGTCTCTTTAATCTGTTGGGCATCGACTTTGCGGCCGATGGCACGCATGCATTGGCCAACTAAGAACATTATGGCAGATTCCTTACCTGATTTGTAGTCGGCAACAGCCTGAGGGTTGTCAGCCAAGACTCTTTCAACAATTTTTTCTAATTCTTTTTCGTCGACACTCTCTACTTTTGCCTCGGATGAAATTTCCGCTATTAATTTTTCAACTTTTGTTGTGCCATGATCAATCTTTTGATTGATGATCGCATTAGCGATTTGTTTGGCTGACAGCTTTTCCGCCTCTCCTTTTTTTACTGCTAGTTCAAAATAGTCAGCCAGTGCTATCTCGCGTGTTACTATTTCCGCGTCGTATTCAGATAGCCCAAACTCTTTAACAAAGCGGGCGATTTTTTCGACCTGGAGTTCTGGCACTCTTTTCTTTAGAGTGCTGATCTGCTCATCAGTGAAAGTAATCGGCGGGATATCGGGCTCCGGGAAATAACGATAATCATTTGCTTCTTCCTTTAATCTCTGCGAGAAAGTGCCGTTTTGTGACTCACTCCATCCTCGTGTCTCCTGGGGAGGAGTCTGTCCGTTTTCAAGGATTTCTTCCTGACGTTTTAATTCATAGTTTATTGCTTTTTCGACAAAGCGAAATGAATTGATGTTTTTTACCTCTACTTTGTAGTTGGGAAGTTTGTCAGGGTTTGTACTGAGTGAGATATTGGGTTCCAGGCGCATCTCACCTTTTTCCATATCGGCATTTGAGACATCCAGATATCTGACAATCTGGCGGAGGCTTTGTAGGTACTCGACGACGTCTTTGGCATTGTGGAAATCCGGTTCAGTTACAATCTCGACTAACGGTACTCCTGAGCGATTGAAATCCACGAGTGTAAGTTTGTCATGCTGCGCCCCTCGCGAGAGGTAGTCCTCTACGGAAACTTGTTTCAGCATCTCCGATGGAGCGTTTTGGGATCCCGAAACAAGTTCGGGATGACGCACATGCGTCAGCTTACCGGTATCCTCTTCCATATGGACTCGGGTAATACCGATTGTTTTGCCGCTCTTGAGCTTAATTTCTCCTTTTTTGCCGAAAGGTAAGTCATACTGACTGATCTGATAGCCTTTTGCCAAATCAGGATAAAAATAATTCTTACGGTCAAATTTGGAAAAGCGATTGATCTCACAACCGAGAGCTTGAGCTATCATGACGCACCATTCAATTGCCTGCTGATTCGGGACGGGGAGTGCGCCGGGGAGCCCAAGACACACAGGACACGTGTGAGTATTCGGCTCTTTGCCAAAATAGTCAGCAGGACAATCACAAAACATCTTAGACTTTGTTTTGAGCTCGACATGTACTTCAAGGCCGATGATTGGAGTATATTTGTTCATAGTATTTAGTATTTAGTATTTAGTATTTAGTATTTAGTATTTAGTATTTAGTATTTAGTATTTAGCTCTGGTCGTGTTTGCCATACGGGATTAGCCTGTTCGTAGGCATAACCTACTTGATATAATTTGTCTTCACTAAAATGCGGGCCGAGTATCTGCATACCGACCGGCAAGTCATCAACAAAGCCGGCAGGGAGGGAAAGCCCCGGAACTCCGACCAGGTTAGCATGCACCGTAAAAATATCTGATAGATACATCGCGAGCGGATCATTTGTTTTCTCGCCAAGCTTCCAGGGAAGCGTGGGCGAGGCAGGTGTGATCATTACATCGACTTTCTTAAAGGCTTCTTCAAAATCACGCTTTAAAAGTGTCCTGACCTGCATAGCTTTTTTGTAGAAAGCGTCATAATACCCGGCCGATAGGACATAGGTACCAAGCATAATTCGGCGTTTGGCCTCATCCCCGAAGGCTGATCTGTCGTTCCCGAAGCGTATTCCGTCAAAGCGAGCGAGGTTAGATGAAACTTCTGCAGTTTGAATAATGTAATAAACCTCAATTGCGAAAGGTGTATGGGGCAAAGAAATTTCTATTAATTCCGCACCTTCTGACTCGTACCACTTCAAGCCTTTTTCAATAATTGTTTTTACTTTCGGGTCAAGACCTTCAATGAAATATTCTTGAGGTACGCCGATTTTAAGTCCTTTAACTCCTTTGGTAATATTTGCAGTGTAATCAGGGACGTCTATTGGTGGGGTAGTGGCATCTTTGGGATCGTGACCCGCAGTGATTTGCAAATACATGGCGTTATCCTCAACAGTTTTTGTGAAATGGCCGATACTGTCCAAAGACGATGCCATGGAGATGACACCATAACGACTTACCCGGCCGTAGGTAGGCTTGAGACCGACCACGTTACAAAAGCTAGCCGGCAGACGGATTGACCCGCCGGTATCAGTGCCTGAGGCGGCTAAGACGAGCTCTGAGGCGACAGCCGCCGGTGAGCCGCTACTTGATCCTCCCGGGACATACTCTTTGTTGTAAGGATTTTTGGTCGGGCCGAAATCAGAATTCTCGCCACTGGATCCGTGCGCCCAGGCATCCAGATTGGTTTTGCCAAGCATGACAACTCCTGCTTGCTTGAGTCTTTCAACTGCCGTGCCGTCATACTGGGCGACATAATCCTCCAGGACTTTTGATCCAGCCGTAGTTTTGACGCCTTTGGTCAGATACAGGTCTTTGTGGGCTATAGGTATCCCAAGCATTGGAGTTGATTCGCCCTCTGCAATTCGCTTATCGGCGGCTTTTGCTTCTTCAAAAGCGAGATCTTCGGTGACAGTCAAAAAAGCGTTGAGAGAATCATTATGTTGTTTAATCTTGTCCAAGTACGATTTAGTAAGCTCTACAGATGAGATTTCTTTGCTGTCTAATTTTTGACGAGCCTGTGCAACAGTCAGGTTATTCATCTGCGAAAACTCCTTTTACGGCAAAAAGATTATTATGCGTAGATTTTGCCTGAGAGAGAGCTTCTTTTTGGGAAAGACACTTTCCGGCCTCATCTTTACGGGTTATATTCTCAAGTCCTGTGATCTGGCTTGTTTCTTCAACATTGGTAGTGTCAATCTCGTTAAGCCGGGCGATGTAATCAAGGACATTTGAGAGCTGGGACGCGAATTTCTGTTCCTCTTGGGGTGAAATAGGGAGGTTGGCTAGTTTGGCGACGTGTGCGATATTGATTTTCATACTTCGATAGACTCAGTATGATCCTGAGCAGGTCGAAGGATCATGTGGCTATTATACGCTAACTCCGAGCCGACTTACAATTGCCGCCTGGGCTCTATTCTCAACTTTATCATCAAGAACAGCCAGCTCGATTTTTGTTTGGTATTTTACCTCTAATGCTTTTTTTATCAACCAGTCAGCAATCACAGGATTTTTAGGCAGGAGAGGTCCGTGAAAATAACAACCAATAGCGTTTTTATGTACTATACCTTCAGTTCTGTCTTCTCCGTTATTGCCATACCCTTTGACAACTGTCGCAAAAGGTTTAGCCGACCTATTTAAATAGGTTCTGCCTCCGTGATTTTCAAAGCCGACGATGTGTGTCTGGGGGTGATCCGGCTCTCCGAGGTTATTCCAGCTGACCTCAGCCACAGTATTACCGATCAGGCGATCAGCCGCAGGACCCGGGTGTTTGGAGTGCATAGCAAAAATACCAAGCCCCTCGATTCGTTCACCTTTAGCCGGTTCATAATATTCTCCCATGAGTTGTGGAGCACCACAGACAAAAAGAGATGGAATATTATGCTCAATAAGCTCGATAATCGCTTTCTTCTTGCTGCCTCTGAGATCACGCATGACGAGTGTTTGCTCGCGGTCCTGTGCGCCGCCGCCGAAGAGGAGATCAATAGTCGAAAGTCCGTGCTCGGAAGTCGAGGGATCTATGTTGATAATTTTTGTGGCGATTCCGCGCCATTCGCAGCGTTTTTGCAAACAAATGATATTACCCCGGTCTCCATAGGTACTCATGAGATCAGGATAAAGCCAGCCGATGGTCAGCTGGTGGCGGGTAGCTGGTGGCGGGTGGTTAGGCATTTTTTACTCCTCTCGGATTTTTAAGAGATTTTTTGAATGATTGTATTCTTTTAATGAGTATTTGCGCTTCATCGTAAAGTAGTTGAACATCAGTTTCTTTCAAGTAACCCATTTCAACTGCAAAGAGGAGCTGGGAAACGGTTTCAATAGTTGATTTTATCGCAATATCTAAATAATGACAAAAGTCGTTCACAGTGGTACTTCCGGATCCTTCGGCAATATTTGATGAAATTGAAAGTCCGGCTCGTTTAAGTTGAGATATCAGTCCATAAAGTTCTTCCTTAGGTAATTTATCAGCAACAATGTAAACCTTTTTGGCATATACGATTGCGTCTTTCCAAATCAGTAATTTTTCAAATCTAAATTTATCTTGATTCATAGAGTAATTTGCTACCCGCCATCAGCCACGTGCTACCTGCTTTTATAGGATTTTTTTGCCGGTTAGGATTTTTCGTATCTCAAGCATAGCAGTATAGGTCGGTAAAATATAAAGCGTTTCGTTTTTATCAGTTTGGAGCAATGCGTCTTTGACTGCATCTGTTAGGTCGGCCTCGGATCGTGCGAGTAAGTCTGCGTACTTCAGTCTGAGCTGCAGATCATAAACACGATCTCCCGAGACCGTTATTGCCAGCTCTTTAAGGTGTTTGAGGTTCTCGAAATCCACATCCCAGATCCACGAGATATCCGTTCCGTCTGCTACGCGGTCATTGAGTACGAGGAGGAGATGGCTGGCTTTCTGATCAATGATTGTGGCAAGGGTTTGGTTAAATCCGCTGGGGTTTTTAGCCAGGATAATTTCTGCGGTCTTATTATTGACGCTAATTTTTTCCTGTCTGCCGAAGGCGGGTGAAAATGTTGTAAGACTCTCTGCTATTAATTCATTTGTAAGTCCGTAAGTTTGGGCTGTAAGTATGGCCGCATTGACATTGTATTTGTTGTAAAGTCCGTCAAGTGAATTGGGAAGAGTAGTCCTGAAGACATCAGTCGGGTAGATAAGATCTCCCCTAGGGCAGCTCCATATCCCCAGATGCGAATAAAATATTTTTGTATAGACTAACTTTGAACTGCAGATCGGACAGTAGGTAGAGTCAGACGCATGGTCTGGGGTTGAGTTCCCTTTGTCATCAATCCCAAAATATGAAACAAGTTGTAAAGCATCCTTTCCCAGAAAAGCAATTTGTGGATCATCGGCATTGAGAAAGAGTCTTGTCTCTTTAGGAAGCGTGGCTATGGCTTCTTGCCATTTTTTGGCAATAGTATTGACTTCTCCGTAACGATCGAGTTGGTCGCGAAAGAGATTAAGTAAAATAATCGCGTCAGGTTTTAGTTCACGTGCTATTCTTGTAAAAGCGTTTTCATCGATTTCAAATAAAGCATAGTCAGCCTCTACTTTTCCTAGTATGCTGCTATTGAGCAAAAGAGTTGAAGCTATACCGTTAATCAGGTTCGCGCCTGAGGTGTTTTGTATTACCTTTTTGCCGTTTTTTGTCAAAATATGGTTCAGGAGGGTAGTAGTAGTGGTTTTACCGTTAGTTCCGACAATGAGGATAATTTTTGGAGAAGAATTACTCAGCATGTCTTTCATAAAATGAGAGTTACATTTTAGAGCGATGTGGCCCGGCCATGTGGATCCGTTTCCTAGGTTTAGTTTTTTAAAAAGGAATGAAAGTATTTTACCTAGAGCAACAAGAAAGAGGTTTTTCATAAGATCCTTCGACTGATCTCTATTATATCGAGATTTCGCTCAGGATGACAAATTATTGCAAAAAGGAAAATTGAGGCTTGTCACATTCCCCTCAGAATTTTGATTCTCTCCTCAATAGGTGGATGAGTGTTAAAAAGTGAGGTAAAGAACACTCCTGTCTTTTTGTCTTTAAAAGGGTTGACGATGAAAAGATGGGCTGTCGCACTCGTTGCACTCCTGGTCGGGTGGGGGTCACTGGAGATTTTTTCAAGAGCGCTGGCGAGTCCTTCGGGATAGCGGGTAAGGAGTGCGCCTGATGCGTCGGCTAAGAACTCTCTCTTGCGTGAAATAGCCAGCTGAATGAGTATAGCAATTACAGGTGTAAGAATGGCAAAGATGATGCCGATCAGAAGAAAGATCCCGTTACTTTTGTTGTCATCGTCACGATCAGATCCTCGAAACCAGAGACTACGCATAAATAAATCACCTAAAATTGCCACAAATCCGACTAAGATTGCCACAATAGCCATTAAACGGATATCATAATTTTTGACATGCGACATTTCATGGGCAATTACGCCTTCAAGTTCTGTTTTATTGAGCTTTTCCAGAATGCCTGTGGTTACACAGACAACCGCGTGCTTTGGATCACGCCCCGTAGCAAAAGCATTGGGAGAGGGATCATTGGTTATATAAACTTGCGGGGTTGGAATTCCATCTGCGATGGCCAGATTCTCGACGATATGGTAAAGCTGGGGGTTGTCTTTCTCCTCGATTTTTTGGGCGCCGGTTGTGGCCAGGACAAGCTTATCTGAAAAGAAAAAACTGCCGACTGAACTGAAAGTAGCAAAGATGAGCGCTATGATTGCGTAAGAACCAGCTTCATTTCCTGATGCCTTGCCATATATATAGCCAATTGTAGTAATAAAAAGCACAAACAAGACCATGATAACCACAGTCTTACGTTTGTTACTTCCGACAGCATTATAGATATTCATAGGAGAAATTATTTCATTGTTAAATTGTTGCATTGTCGAGCTACGCCTAACTCTCTCCTGAAAAGAGAGAGAACAATTTAGCAATATAACAATCAAACAATGACCACCACTAAAATTTAACTAGAAAACCTAGCCAGGTAAGTGTAAGTCTTTTACACTAGAATGAAACTTTTACTGCTTTTTTCTCTTCTTCTGTAGCAGCAAAGAAGTCTGCTGGCTTGAAGCCGAATAATGACCCGATAATGTTACTTGGGAATATGTTCAGCTTGGTGTTAAAGTCCAGTACTGTTGAATTCAAGAACTGTCGCGAGTAGGCAATTTTGTTCTCTGTATCAGTCAGTTCATCCTGCAATTTGCCAAAATTTTCGTTGGCTTTTAACTGGGGATAATTTTCCGCAACTGCAAAAAGAGTCTTAAGCGTACCGCTGAGTTCGTTATTTGCCTCGGCTTTTTCCTTAGTGGAATGGGCCTGCATTAAGCTGGTTCGTGCTTTCGTAATGTTCTCAAGAAGTTCTTTTTCATGCTTGGCATAGCCTTTGACTGTCTCGATCAGGTTAGGGATAAGATCAGTCCGTCTTTTGAGCTGAACGTCAATTTGAGAGAGTGCTTCTGAAATACGTAGCTTTGACCGCACCAGTCCGTTATAGGTGAACCACAGATAAAGGATTATAACTCCGGCTAGCAGCGTAATAATCATTGAAATATTCATTCTGTCACCTCCTCAGAGTATAAACCACTCATGTAACTTATTATACTCTGTAGCGTTCCAAATGTCATCTTTTGTAGCCCAACCCCGTCTGGCGACAGACACGCCGTACTGCATAAGATCCATTTGTGATACCGCGTGACTGTCCGTGTTGATAAACAATTTGACTCCATGATTAATGGCCTCTCTGACCATTTTGTCTGAGAGGTCGAGGCGCGAAGGGTAAGCGTTGATCTCCAGAGCTTTATTTTCAGATTTACAAAAGTCAAAAATCTCCTTCCAGTCCAGATCATAGCCTGGTCTTTCATTAATAAGTCTCCCTGTCGGATGGGAGAGTATTTTGGCTTTCGGGTGACTCAGACCTTTAAGAACTCTTTTAGTCATCTCTGCTTTGGACATTGAAAAGACACTGTGAATTGAAACGAGTGTCCCGTCCAGTAGTTCAAGTGCATCATTTGGCACTGCCAGAGCACCATTAGGCAATATATCCGTTTCGAGTAAAGAAAATATACGAACACTTCTAGTACTCCTTAGTTGATCAATTTTCTTACTCCGTTGAAGCAAAATTTTATATATTTCTTGCTGAGTATGCTTAGACTGGCTCGGATTATGCTCGGAAAATCCGAGATAGTCATAGCCTAAATCGTTAGCCTTTTTTATCATTGTCTCCATTGTGTCTGCACCCATATCGTGACTCGGTTCGATAGGATAGCTGGAGTGGAGATGAAAATCTCCTTTTATGTCTGATAGCTCGATTAGCTTTGGCAGTTCGTGTTTTTGCGCGAGTTCAATTTCACCGCTGTCTTCACGAAGCTCAGGCGGGATCCACTCTAGACCAAGTGCGTGATAAAACTTCTTCTCATCACCGTATTGAATTAGCTTTGAGGGGTTATCTTTCTTTCTGATCCCATACTCTGAGAGTGAGAGTCCTTTTTTAAGAGCGTATTCACGGAGGTGCACATTGTGTTCCTTACTGCCGGTGAAATGCTGGAGGAGGGAACCGAATGCCTCAGGTGGCTGTACCATGAGGTCGATATGCTTGCCACCCGAGATCAAAATTGAAGCTGATGCGTCGCCTTTTTCGATAATACGTTCTTTATAGGGGTATTTCGTGAAATACTCGAGTACTTTTTGAGGCTCGTTAGTTGCAACAGCGATGTCGACATCGCCGATAGTTTCTTTCCTTCGTCTGAGGCTACCAAGTGGATAGACTTCCTTTACGTCCTTACTCATTTTCATGTACTGGACGAGCTTGTCTGCTATCTCACCCGCAAAGGGGAGCGCCATGCGGGTAACTTTATCAACTCCCTGGCCGAATTCCTCAAGAGCTCGGAGAATATCACTTTGTGACTTCTCGCCGAACCCCTCTAAATCGGCAATTTTGTCTGTCCGGGCCAGTTTTTTTACGTCTGCGATGACGGTTTTGGGGTCTGTGAGCTTGAAGTGAGATACCAGACGATAGGCTTTCTTAGGGCCAAAGGAGGGAATATCCATAAGCGGGAACAGAGAGAGGGGTATATCCTTCATCACGTCATCAAAATGCCTGACTTTGCCGCTCTCCATAAGCTCGGTTAAATGTGCCCTTATAGAGGGGCCTACGCCCGGGAAGCTTTTGAGCCGGTCTTCCTTGATCAGATCTTTAACTTCTGATGTAGATTGCTCTATTGCGTCTGCTGCCTTTTGATAAGCTATAATTTGGAAGCGGTATTTTTTTTCATCCTTTATGGAATAGGCGGCTGCTACGTGACGGAGCAACCTGGCGATATCGTGATTAGTCATGGGTCAAGTGTAACAAAACGTTGACTCCCTAGCAATTATCTGTTAGGATACACCCGTGCTTGGATAAGCACAATTTTTTTTGGGGTCGTAGCTCAGTTGGTTAGAGCGCTTCCCTGTCACGGAAGAGGTCGCGGGTTCGAGTCCCGTCGGCCCCGCAACAAAATCTGCCCACCCGAACTAAAGGTATGGCAGCAACTAAAAAGACAACAAAACAAACTGAAAATAAAGAAACGACTCGTCGGAGTCTTGGAATTAACAATCCGGTGACAGGTGCAGGATTGAATGACTATTTTAAGCTTGGCGAGTCGTATACCAGTTTGGTTCTCGGTATAGTCGTCGTCATCATTGCCTCCATCCTCTTAGTCTCACTCTTTAAGACACGCCCTACTCCCAAGAAAGATGCTCAGCAGGGGACATCCTCCATCAGTACGGTAGCCAATGCGCCTGTGACGCTCAATCCTACTGTGTTAGTTACAGCCACGCCAACACCGACTGTAGCTCAAACAAAGCCCACGCTTACTCCCAAAGTTACTTCTGTTCCTGAAAAGCCTCGGGCAGGGTCTGAGACCTATACTATCAAGCCAGGTGATGATCTTTGGCATATCGCTGAAAGTAAATATCATGACGGTTATAAGTGGACGTTGATTGCGCAGGCAAATAAGCTCGACAATCCGGGCCTTATCAATGCGGGGAACAAGCTTGTTCTGCCTGTCGTATCCCAAACAGAAAAGCCGTCAACTCAGCTGGGCGGCCCGACTGCCACCGCACCGCCAGGTGGATCTTCGATTACTGCCAAGACATATACAGTCGTTCATGGAGATACTCTTTGGGATATTGCGGTACGGGCGTATGGTAACGGCTACCGCTGGGTAGAAATCGCAAAAGCTAACAAGCTAAGCAATCCTGAACTGATCCACTCAGGTAATATCCTCTCAATCCCCCGGAAATGATAGCTCCAGAGTCCCTCAGACAAATGCTTCCTCAGATGCGCGAAGTAGCGAGACTTGTTAATGAAGATTTACCAATTCTTCTAGGAGATCAATTAGGAGAGGGAATTACTGTTGATGAAATAGATGATATTGCCGGGTTGGAAAGGGCGGTGTTTTGTCTCGAGCAGATGCGATTAGTTGGGACGTATTGTGGGGAGCGTTTGGGTGTTATGAATGAGAAAGCAAGTCAGAATCTCTTAGGGAAATTCCATCCCGGAGAAGTTATCATCTTTGAAGATCCTGAAAAAGGGAAAACAGTTGTATATCAGCCGTATCAGCAAGACTATATTAGAGAGCGCCGTTCAGGCTACATATTTTCCTCGATTACAGTCAACGTCGAAGCCGGATTAGTCCGTCCAGTAGTTATAGAAGCAGTTAGTGAGGCCCGCTGATTATTCCGAGAGTCTGATTTCTATGATATTATTGCAGTAATTCCCGCGGGGTTAGTACACCGGTAGTATGCTACCTTCCCAAGGTAGAGAAGCGAGTTCGATTCTCGTACCCCGCTCCAAATGTACGGAAGTAACCATAAACTCACATAGAGTTACTCTCAAACTACTTATGACATTACTCATAGCACATCGGGGGAATACAAATTCATTCCGCGAGAATACCCTCGAAGCATTTTTATCAGCTTTTAAGATGGGGGCTGATGGAATTGAGCTCGATATTCATCTGTTTAATGGCGAAATTGTTGTCGTTCATGATTTTTTATTCAATCAAAATAATAAATACCCAAAACTTAAGGACGTTTTAAGAGAAATTTATTCAAAAGGAAGAATTGAGATAGAAATAAAGGAGTTTGATTCTAAGATTCTTCAGCCATTGAAAGAAGTACTAAACAAGTTTCCCCGGGCTGATTTTGAATTAACAACAAGCGAAATTCCCTTGGCACCATATATCAAGGAAAGTTTTCCTGAAATCCCATTAGGACTGATTTTTCATGACTCACTTTTTCACGAATGGATGACGCAAGAACTGGTCAAACAAAAGCTGATTGGTTGGGGCAAATTGGCCAAGGCTGACAGATTACATGTTTCACTCAAAACGTTAAAGCAATTCGGACAAGGTGTTCTTGTAGATGAATTGCACAAATCGGGCTTTATTGTTCATTCACATATTTTTAATACTGGAGATCAAAGCAATGACTTTGCAAAAATTTCTGAATGGAGTGTCGATCAATGTACTTTTGATAATATCGATATTCTTAAACTAAGGAATACTTAAAGCTTGTATCTGATATAGAATTTCCCAATTGACTTACTTGTTTTATTTTTGCTAAGATTAATCGTGCCCCGTAGTAAATCAAAGACACACAAAACAAAATTTATCTTCGTCTCAGGTGGAGTCATTTCCGGCATCGGAAAAGGCCTAACGGCATCATCCATAGGGTTTCTTCTTAAATCCGCAGGTTATAGCGTCGCCCCGATTAAATTTGAAAATTACCTTAACTTAGACGCCGGTACTATCAATCCTATAGAACATGGCGATCCTTTCTTGTGTGAAGACGGCACTGAGGCAGATATGGATATAGGGTCATATGAGAAATTTATCGGTGAGGACATGGGGACAGCGAATTTCGTCACCATGGGCAAAATCTACCAGACGGTAATTGATAAAGAACGCCGATTTGAGTACAACGGTGAAGATGTCGAGGCTATACCCCATATAACAGATGAAATAGCCAGGCGGATTCAGCTTCTTGCCAAAAAACGTCAGGCTGACATCGTCCTCATCGAACTCGGTGGTACGGCAGGTGAGTACCAGAATGTTTTTTATTATGAAGCCTCACGCATCATGACACTGCGTAATCCGGGAGACGTGATTCACGTCCATGTCAGTTATGTGCCGACTCCTGCGCATTTGGGTGAGCCTAAGACCAAACCCACCCAGCTTTCAGTCCGCACACTTAACTCACTTGGTATCCAACCGGACTTTATCATTGCCCGCTCTGAGAAGTATTTGGATAAAAGACGACGGGATCGTTTTGCGCTTTTCTGCAATATGCACCCTGAGGATATTATTTCCAATCCCGATTTGGAAAGTGTTTATGAAATTCCGCTCACTCTCCATGAGCAGGGACTTGATAGAAGGATCTTAGAAAAACTCGGTTTACCGGTCCATCCGCCCAAACTTGATAAATGGAAGAAATTAGTTGCCGCGATAAAGGCGCCGAAGAAGCGCACCGTCGAAATTGCCATCATCGGTAAATATTTCGGGACAGGCGAGTACCAGCTGCGTGATTCATACGCTGCACTTTTTGATGCTATCGACCACGCGGCAACCTACGAGGGAGTTGCGGTTAAGACTCGCTGGGTAGATGCTGAGAAAGTAACGCCTGAGACGGTGGCTGAGGTTGTCGGTAAGCCGGATGGCATCATCGTGCCGATCGGTTGGGGAGTCAGGGGAGCTGAGGGAATGATAGCTGCTGCCAATTATGCCAGGGAGAAAAAGGTCCCTTACCTCGGACTCTGTTATGGTATGCAGTTAGCAGTTGTTGCCTATTCCCGCCATATCCTCGGACTTGATAAAGCTAACACTGAAGAGAATGATCCTGAGGCTGTTGATAAGGTAATTCACTTTATCCCTCACCAAAAAGAGCTTGTGAGACAGCGTGCCTATGGCGGCACGATGCGCCTTGGTGGCTGGGAGGCAATTGTCAAAAAAGGGACGATCGCTTACGAGGCTTACGCAAAATACGGCGGGCTGCTTGATAAAAAGACAGGACTTACCAGTGAGCGTCATCGTCACCGTTATGAATTCAATGATGACTATGCCATAGACTTGGAGAAAGCAGGGCTGGTGATAGCAGCGCGTTCGGTCAAAGAAAATTTAGTTGAGATTGTTGAGCTTCCCCGTGACAAACATCCTTTTTACCTGGGGACACAGGGTCATCCGGAGTATAAAAGTCGACCGCTTCATCCTCATCCTCTTTTTATTACTTTTATTCAGGCCTGCGCCAAACAAAAATAGGAGATCCTCACGATCGCTAATGCGATCTCAGGACAATAGCTTGGGCTAATTACGGAGTTTTGCTTGTAAATTACAGACATTTTCAGTATAATCCAAGTATGATTCAAACTATTGATTTTGTACCGGGCGATGTAGTTCGTGTTCATCAGAAAATTCAGGAAGGCGAAAAATTCCGTATTCAGGTATTTCAGGGTACGGTTCTGCAGATCCGCGGTCGGGGAGAGAGTAAGACTTTTACTGTCCGTAAAGAGGTACAAGGTGTAGCTGTTGAGAAAATTTGGCAAATCGGTTCACCCCTTCTTGAGAAAGTTGAAGTGAAAGAAAAGCCGAAAGATAAGCCCCGCAGAGCCCGCCTCACCTATCTTCATACCGCCAAACGTTAAATCTTCTTTTTTCTTCTCAAATTTGTCATACTCCTTATTGGAGCGTGGTTCCTTTTATGTTACGTGGATATAAGAAGCAGTTCGGAGAAAAAGGGGAAAATGAGGCTTGCGATTACCTTAGCCGTCATGGATATCAGATAGTTGAGCGTAACTTCAGAACTCGTAATGGCGAAATAGATATCATCGCGATTGACAAAGCTGAGAAACCACCTGCGCTATGTTTTATTGAGGTTAAGAGCCGTTTTTCTGACGAATATGGAGATCCTTTGGAAGCAATTACGTATTTCAAACTGCGGGCTCTTATCAGGACAGCTCAGTTCTACATTCTCAGCCATCCCAAATTGCCTCAATTGCTCAGACTTGACGCAATCGCTGTGACTATGGATCATATGGGTAACCTCCGTGATTTAAAGCTTGTAAAAAATCTTAATTAGTGCTATCTTTACGGCCATGTACGATAAAAAAGTAAAAATTGTAGCAACAATCGGTCCTGCGAGTAATTCTTTTAATACACTTCTAGCACTCGCTAAAGAAGGTGTTGATGTTTTTCGTATCAACCTCTCACATCAACCTCAAGAAGAAATAATAACCTTAGTCAAAAATATGCGGGCCGTTGAGGATCGTCTGGGGAGACCGTTAACTATCATGGGTGATTTAGCGGGTCCCAAAATTCGTATCGGTAAAGTGGAGACCGGAACTGTTCTCAAAAACAATGACGAGGTGGAGATCGTACAAAAGGCAGTTGTCGGGACAGCGCGCAAATTATCGGTTAACTATCCGACCATTATCACGCAACTTAAAAAAGGAGCAGAAATCTATGTTGATGACGGGAAGATAAGGATGGTAGTTATCCAGGAAGGCAAAGAAAAAGCTGTCGCCAAAGTAGTTGTCGGGGGACCGCTTATCTCCTACAAAGGCTTTTACGCTCAGGGACTCTCACTTGAAAATCACGGCCTGACCAAAAAAGATAAAGACGATATCGCATTAATGGTAGAACAGGGAGTGGATGCGCTGGCTATATCTTTTGTGCAATCAGAAAAAGACGTAGAAGCAGTTCGGCGTTTGTTGCCCCATGACTCAAAGATCGCGCTCATTGCCAAGATTGAGACAGCCAAGGCAATTGAAAATGTCACTAAAATTATTACAGTATCTGACGGGTTGATGGTCGCCAGAGGTGATCTCGGACTGGCTGTCCCTATGGCTGAGGTTCCGCATCTGCAAAAGAGACTCATTGATCTATGTCTCCAGCATGCCAAGCCTGTTATTACTGCAACACAAATGCTTGAGTCTATGACTAATAATCCGCTGCCTACAAGAGCGGAAGTAACGGATGTGGCAAACGCAATTTTAGATGGGACTGACGCAGTTATGCTTTCAGGCGAATCGGCCATGGGTAAATTTCCGGTTGAGACTGTCAGGATGATGGCACAGATCATAACAAGTGCCGTGCCTCATGTAGTACAGCGGGAATTTGACCATGAGCATGCTGTTGGCAACGCGGTTAGTGCCAATGTCGGACATGTGGCCAATCAGATCAACGCCCGCCTGGTCGTCGCCTTTACCCACCATGGCAAGTCGGCTCAGCGTATCTCCAGGCACCGCTCTCAACAGGCAATTATTGCTCTCACACCAGTTAAAGAGACTCTAAGACGCCTTAATTTTAGTTGGGGAGTATTTCCATTCGCTATTGAGCCAACAAAAGGCTTTACGGATATGACTGAACAGGCCAAAGCAATAGCTTCTAACAATCCGGTCATCAAGCTACATAAAGGCGAGCATTTTGTGATAGCAGCCGGTATGCCCTTCGGCCAGACCGGAACAACCAACATGATCCTGGTAGAACGAGTATGAGTATTGATAATGATCGCCGACCATCAGTTGTTGATAGAATAAAAGCGAAAGGGGATTTTTTAGTTCCATGGAGACCAGAAGAAGCAGTTGAGCATCCAACTTCTGATGGTGGAAGAGTTGTTTTTCATCCCAGGCTGGATAGAGCGAGTACTGCGCAATTCAGAGATGTGGAGACGTTCCGCCCTGTATTATTAAGACCTTCGGATGTAGTTCACCTGTATAATGGAGACAACAAATTAGTTAAGCGCTCGCGGGCACGTAATTTGCCCGTCTCAGAGAGATAATTACTTCCCCTGGAGGCGGCGCACTTGGTCGCGAAGGAGCATCGCAGTCTCAAAATCCAGTCCCTCTGCTGCAGATTTCATTTCTTTTCTCAGTTGTTTAATTAACTTTTCTTTTTCATCCGGCAGGAGGACATCTTTCTTACCCATCTTGAGGAGAAAATCAACAGAGGGCTTGCCTTCTTCTTTTTCTTTTTGCTGCTCGATGAGACGGGCGCGGATAGCCTTATCAATGGTGATCGGCGTAATCCCGTGTTTTTCGTTATACGCCAGCTGGATTTCACGACGCCTTTCGACCTCATCAATTGCCGCTTTCATAGATTTAGTCATATTATCGGCATACATAATGACCTCACTGTCGATATTTCGTGCGGCTCGCCCCATTGTTTGAATCAGCGATGTACGGCTGCGTAAAAAGCCTTCTTTATCCGCATCAAGTATGGCTACAAGTGTTACTTCCGGGAGATCAAGTCCTTCACGAAGGAGGTTAATTCCGACCAGGACGTCTACTTCTCCTAGTCTTAATTGGTCGAGGATATCCTGGCGTTCAAGTGTAATAATATCTGAATGAAGATAGGTTACTTTGATCTGATGTTCCTGGAGGTATGACGAAAGTTCCTCAGCCATACGTTTGGTGAGGGTTGTCACCAGCACACGTTGGTTTTTAGCCGTCCGTTTTTTGATTTCCTCAAGCAGGTCTTTAATTTGTCCATCAGTCGGCTTGACGATGACTTTCGGATCGACAATACCGGTAGGGCGGATAAGCTGTTCGGCCACACCACCTGACTCGGAAGCCAAAGATAACTCATACTCTTCAGGAGTGGCTGACACATACACGGCGCGATTGACATGCCGCATGAATTCTTCAAACCTGAGCGGGCGGTTATCAAGTGCTGAGGGGAGGCGAAAGCCGTAGTCAATGAGTGTTTCTTTACGCGATCTGTCGCCGTTGTACATGCCTCTGATCTGGGGGAGAGTGATATGAGATTCGTCAACAACAAGCAGCCAGTCTTTAGTACTGTGATCAAAATAGTCAATAAGGGTATAAGGCGGATCTCCCGGCTTGCGTCCGTCAAAATAAATAGAATAGTTTTCAATCCCGTTGACGTAGCCGACCTCCCGAATCATCTCAAGATCATATTTAGTTCGCTGTTGGATGCGTTGGGCTTCGACCAATTTGCCTTGCGACTTAAGGAATTCAACTTGCTTTTCTGTGTCTCTTGTAATGTTTTTAAAAGCCTCGTCATATGTCTTAGGATCAGTCATGTAGTGTTTGGCAGGATAGATCATAGCTTTGTTCATAACCTGGAGAGTTTCTCCTGTTAAGGGGTCAAATTCCACGATGCTTGTGATCGAATCGGTACCTAGTTCAATCCGTATGCCTGTGTCTATGTAGGCCGGGAGGAGCTCTATCGTGCCTCCGCGTACCCTGAACGTACTCCGACGGAACTCATAATCATTACGATCATATTGCAAGTCAGCAAGACGTACCAGAATGTCACGTTGGGTTATTTTCATTCCCGGTACAAGCTCGAGCACAAATTTCCCGTACTCAACAGGCGAGCCTAGGTTATAAATACATGAGACTGATGCGACAACTATCACGTCTTTACGGCTAAGCAAATTGGTGGTCGCAGACAGGCGGAGCTTATCGATTTCTTCATTGATCTCAGCTTCTTTTTCGATATAGGTATCGCTGCTCGGGACATACGCTTCAGGCTGATAGTAGTCATAGTAAGACACGAAGTAAGAGACAGCGTTATTCGGGAAAAAGTCCCTGAATTCCTGATAGAGCTGGGCGGCCAGAGTCTTATTATGTGAGATAACCAGTGTCGGCTTTTGGATTTGTTGGATAACATTTGCCATGGTGAACGTTTTGCCACTGCCTGTCACGCCGAGGAGAACCTGGTTTTGTTTTTGTGCCTTGAGGCCTTGCGTCAGCTTGGCTATAGCGTCCGGCTGGTCGCCTGTGGGTTTGAATTTACTGACTAGCTCAAAATCCATGGAGCAATTGTAACATAATATCAACAAAGGTAGGTTTGATATAGACAATAACAGTATGTCTTATTGACAAAAATACGCGAAAAGTTCTATGATTTTTCTTATACAGTTATTCTGCCCAAATAGATTAACTGCTCACTGTATGCCAGGAGTTTTATACCGCAAAGAAAGAGAACTACTCACATTTTTAGCCCAATTCCAGTCTAAGAATGGATTTTCCCCGACTCTTCGTGAGATGGCTAATGCCACGGGTCATCGCAGCGTCTCGACCATTCATGCTATCATCAGGAATTTAGTTGATAAAGGCTATATCCAAAAAGATGACGGGAACGCCCGTGTGTTGAAGATCAAAGACGAAAATGCTGTGCCGCTTATCGCTAAGCAAATTCAGCCGTCTGTTGAGTTGCCCCTGATGGGTTTTATAGCTGCCGGACAGCCTTTAGAGCCGCATACGGATCCCAATGCATCGTTCCAGGTCTCAGCCTCCATGTTATCCGGGAAAAATACGTCGTATGTCCTTCAGGTCAAAGGCGAGTCCATGATAGAGGAGGGAATCTTAGACGGAGACTATGTAGTCATCGAAAAAGTCAGCACGGCGACTAACGGCGAGATAGTTGTAGCACTCGTTGATGACAATTTAGCCACGCTTAAGAAATTTTATAAAGAAGATGGAAGAATAGTACTCAAGCCGGCTAACTCCAAGATGGAGCCTATCTATCCGGGAAGCCTCCGTATTCAAGGCCGAGTCGTCGGCCTCGTCCGCCGTTACCAATAATTATTTGTTACCAAACATGCTATAATTTCCCCATGATCAAAGCTGGAATTTTTGATATTGGTGGCGTTCTTTTGAGGTGGACAAATTTACCTCTCTTTGAAGATATAGATCAGACACTCCTGATTACCGAGGAGCAAAGAAATGAGCACTGGCTCAAATACATGAATCTTCTTGAAGTTGGAAAGATTACGGAGAAAGAATTTTGGGAAGGATTTATAAAGGATACAGGAGCCAAAGGTGAACTTCCTGAAGAATCCCTGCTTCAAAGACGGTTTAAAGAACGCCTCACCATTGATGAGGAGGTACTTAAAATCCCCCATGAGCTGAAGGGAAAAGGACATAAAATTGCCATTATTTCCAATACCATAACTCCTCATGCTGAGGCGATGAAGGCTACCACGCTTTTTTCAGGATTTGATGTTGTCGTTCTTTCTAATGAAATAGGTCACCGTAAGCCGGGCAACGAGATATTTGAGCTGACTCTTTCGCGGCTGGGAGTTGCCCCTGAGGAATCATTTTTTGTTGATGATTTGCCGGTTAATGCGGACGCGGCTTCAGCCTTCGGCATACACGGGATAGTCTTTCATGACAGAGATCAGTTGCGCCGGGAAATTACAAAGCTTGGGGTGAAAATCTGATGGGTACATTATTTATTGTAGCGACACCGCTTGGTAACCTTGAGGACATTACGATTCGCGCTATCAAAACTCTCTTCTCAGTTGACGGTATAGCCTGTGAAGATACCCGAAAGACTGGCCAGCTACTTCGTGAGCTCCAAAAACGTTATCCTGAGTTGGCTACCCCGCAAAACGGCGAAAAATTCCAGCGCATGCTCTCGTACTATGAAGAGAATGAAAAGCAGCGTATTCCCGAGCTAATCACTGCGCTGAAAAACGGGCTGAATATCGCCTTGGTCTCAGATGCCGGGACCCCCACAGTCTCAGATCCGGGCTTTCGTCTTGTCCGTGAATGTGTGAAGGAGGGGATCGCAGTTGATTCACTTCCGGGGCCGTCATCAGTAATTCTCGCCCTCACACTTTCAGGTCTTCCGACTGATAAATTCACATTTCTTGGCTATCCACCGCGAAAGCCGGGTCATCGCAAAACGTTTTTTACCAAAGCTAAAAACTCTCAGGAAGATGTTTCAAGTACCATGATATTTTTTGAAGCTCCCCATCGCATGCTGCAGTTTTTGGAGGAGTTACTTGAGGTTTTCGGTGATATTCACATCGTCATTTGCCGCGAAATGACAAAAATCCATCAGGAAATCAGACGGGAGTTGATCTCACAGTCGCTGACCCACTTCAAAAAAACATTCCCTAAGGGTGAATTTGTCGTTTTGTTGAATCTTCATGAACAGCCTGAGGCTTAATAATCTTCAAGCGTTGATGTGTCACCGATTGGCTGGCCGAGCTCTTTGGCTTTTAAAATTCTCCTCATAATCTTCCCTGATCTGGTTTTTGGCAATGCAGCGATAAATTCTATCTCGCGCGGATAGGCGTGATCTGCCAAATGCTTCTTGACGTGTTCCTGAAGTCTGGTTTTCAGATCATCAGATCCTTCAACGCCTTCTTTCAGCACCACAAAAGCTTTGATTATCTGACCCCGGACTGCGTCCGGCTTACCGATTACCCCCGCCTCAATTACCCCCGGGTAACTGATGAGCGCTGACTCCACCTCAAAAGGGCCGACGCGCTCACCGCTGGTGTTGATCACATCGTCTGCTCTCCCGATAAACCAGTAATAACCATCAGTATCTTTCTTAGCGCGATCTCCTGATATATACCAGCCCGCATTGGCTACGCCAGAAGCGTTGCTGGCGGGCCAACCGTTGATAAAGTAAGAATCGTATTTTTCCTGATTTTGCCAGACTGTCCGCATAAGTGATGGCCAAGGGGGTTTGATAGCGAGATTTCCTTCAGAATTGGCGGGAAGTATATTCCCCTGGTCATCTACAATTGCCGCTTCAATCCAGGGCAAAGGCTTGCCCATCGAGCCCGGCTTGAGAGGGAGATCCGGGGTATTGGCAATCATAATCGAACCTGTCTCTGTCTGCCACCAGGTATCATGAAAATAGTTACCATGGAATACTTTTTGACTCCAAAGTAACGGTTCAGGATTGAGCGGCTCACCAACTGATGCTAAGTAGCGAAGAGCTGAGAGATCAAATGTAGCGAGAAACTCGTCTCCTTTAGCCATCAGCATACGAATAGCAGTCGGAGCGGTGTACCAGACGGTGATTTTATGCTTTTGCAGCAGGGAATACCAGATCCGGGGATCGAACTTGCCGTTGTGAACAAAGATTGTTGTGCCGATTGACAGGGGGGCTAAGATGCCATAGACAATTCCTGTTACCCAACCGGGATCGGCCGTACACCAATAGATATCCTGAGGCTCAAGGGTGAGGCAAAGTCTGGCGCTCTCTACTTGCTGAACGAGCCCTGCGTGTGCATGCATGATACCCTTAGGATGGCCGGTCGTACCTGAGGTATAGAGCATGAAAGCATAGTCCTCCGGTCTGGTGTGAATGACAGAAAACACGTCTGAGGCTCCGGCCAGTTCTTGCTGATAAGCCGGATCGTCCACAATGAAGATATACTCAAGATTAGGGAGTTCGTCTTTAACTGCGATAATTCGTTCAGAGAGCTCCTTAGTAGTAAATACTGCTTTTGCTTTAGCATTACCCAGTCTGTCTTTGAGTGCATCTGAGCCGAAGGCCGAGAACATTGTACCCGCGATAGCACCTGTTTTGACAATTCCGAGGAAGTTAATATATAGCTCAGGGACACGGGGGAGGAAAAGGAACACCCGGTCACCTTTATTGACAGCCTTGGCTGAAAGCAAATTAGCAATTTTGTTACTGGCCTTGCTCAGATCCTCATACGTATATTCTCTTATTTTACCGTTGTCATCTTCAACAATGAGTGCCTTTTTATTTCCGTTCCCCTCTAGCAAATGCTTGTCCAGCACCGCGTGCGCGATATTAAGGTTGCCGTCGTTAAAAAGGCTTAGTAAATGTGATTTTTCGTCCCAGCTAAACTGAGTCATAATATTAGCCCTACCAAATTGCAATGCTAGCGGCCAGCCTCAGGTGTCCTAGCCTGCTGGAGTTGAGCTTCGATCTGGAGAAGACGATTGTACTTGGTTACCCGCTCACCTCTGGCCGGCCCGCCGAATTTAACGTAATCGGCAGCCACAGCGACGGAAAAATCTGCAATAAAATCATCGTTAGTGTCCCCGCTGCGGTGTGAGACGATGATTTTAAGACCCGCATGTCTGGCTATCTCCACAACTGCTAAGGCCTCAATGACAGTGCCAATCTGGTTTGGCTTGATGACCAGCCCGTTAATAGCTGTTTTGTTGAGTGCCATCTGTAGTCTGACTGGGTTGGTAGCTGTAAGATCATCCCCGACGACGAGGGAATGCTGGCTGAGTTTTGGCAAAATTTCTGTCCAGCCTTCCCAATCATCTTCGCCTAATGGATCTTCAAGATAGAGAATATGATATTTTTTTATCATTTCCTCATAGAATGCGATCAGCTCAGACGACTTCATGGCTGAAGGTTTGTCCTTGATTTTATAGAGCTGATCGGCATAAAAATTTTTAGCGGAGGCATCTACCCCGATGAATATGTCATATCCCAGCCTCCAACTGGCGCTTGAAACTGCTTGCTCTATCAACTCAAAAGCATCTTCATTCTTTTCAAATATCGGCGCAAATCCGCCTTCGTCCCCTATAGTTGTTCCCCGATGGTTTTTTGCCAGTACTTTCCTGATATTACGATAAACCGCTACCCCCATTCCCAGCGACTCGGAAAATGACTGATAGGTAGCAGGAATGACCAAAAATTCCTGAAGATCAATATTATTACCGGCATGAAGCCCTCCATTGATCAAGCTCATGGCGGGAGTCGGTATTTTCAGAGGGAGATTTTCCTTCGCTATATAATTGCGGAGATACAGAAAAAGTGGAAGAGACTGGCTTTTAGCAGCAGCTTTAGCCACAGCTTGTGAGACAGCGTAAGTAGTATTACCCCCCAATTTTGATTTTGTAATAGTGCCGTCAAGATCTATCAGTGTCCTGTCGACATACTGCTGGTTAGACGCGTCCATACCCATGAGTGCGGGAGATATCACCTCCTGAATATTCTGTATGCCCCGCAGAACTCCCATACCCTCGTATTGATTAGGATCTCCGTCCCGTATTTCAAAAGCCTCATAGGAACTTTTTGAGGTACCGCTGGGAGAGGAAGCGGTGGCGGTCGTTCCGTCACTTAAGCCTGCAGTTACCTCTATAGTCGGAATACCGCGTGAATCAAGTATTTGTCGAGCCAGGAGTTGTTTAATTGTTGCCATAGGTTATTTAGTGAGTTTATTTTCAATATCTGCAATAGTCCTGCGTACCGAGTCGATAGCATCCGGGGAGACTGAGACACTTGTCACACCCCATTCCACAAGTTTCTCCACTAGTTTTGGGTAGAGTGAAGGAGCCTGCCCACAAATTGATGAGGTAATATGATATTTGTGGGCAATTTTGATAGCGCGCTCAAGCGCCCAGAGCACCGCCTCATTTTGTTCGTCAAATTCCTGGGCTACTTCGCTATTATCCCGATCTGTTCCAAGGATGAGCATGGTCAGATCGTTGGAGCCGATTGAGATACCGTCAATGCCTTCTTCAATAAATTTGTCAAGGAGAATAATGTTGGAGGGAATCTCAACCATCATCCATAGCTTAAAAGTCGGCGAGCGGTGGAGATCATTTTTAGCCAAAATCTTTTTAACCTCCTGAAGTTCCTTAACTGTTCTGACAAATGGCAGCATGAGAGACAGATTTTTAAGATTTTTCCTGTTACGCACCAGCTTGATCGCATCGAGTTCAAGTTTGAAAACCTCCGGGTCGTGAATATAGCGGAACGCTCCCCTGTACCCAAGCATAGGATTAGGCTCCACAGGCTCGTAACTTTTACCGCCGATAAGCCCCCTGTATTCATTGGTTTTAAAGTCCGATGCCCTATACACAACCGGCCGGGGGCTAAAAGCCGAGCAAAACTTTTCAAGTGCGTCTGCTAAAGTTTGGACAAAGACGTCTTTTTTACCGTCGTGAATGAGTTTTTTTGGGTGGGTTCCGATATTTGCCATGATGAATTCAGCACGAAGCAATCCGATACCGTCTACCTGCTGGGAAGCTACTTTTTCCGCCAGATCAGGCTGAGCCAAATTGACGTAGACACGGGTTGCGGTCTTAATGTGCTCTGTCGGGATGATTGACTGGGTGGTAGGTGGGGACTTGGAGAGACCGCCTTTATAAACTTCACCTAACGCACCGTTAACGGTGACGACCATGTCTGGTTTTAGTATCTCAGTTGCGTTTTCCGTTCCGACGACAGCCGGTATCCCGAGCTCACGCGAGACAATGGCGGCATGTGAGGTCCGCCCGCCCTTGTCAGTAACAATTGCCACGGCTTTCTTCATTCCAGGAACAAAGTCAGGGTTGGTTTGAGGAGCGACCATGATATCCCCGGGCATCATTTTATTTAAGTCTCCTGCGGATCTGATAATTTTGACAGGACCTGATGCTATACCGGGGGAGGCGGGAGCGCCTTTAGTAAGCAATGGGAGATGCCGTGTCTCCTCGCTATGGCTCTCAACTTTTTTGGTTGAGATAGTAGTAATCGGTCTTGTCTGGACAATAAACGGCTTATTATCAACAACAGCCCACTCGATGTCCTGGGGGAAATAATAATGCCTTTCAAGTTTTTTGCCTAAAATTGCCAAATCGAGAATAAGATTGTCACTGATTTTTTGCTTTTTACCTTCTTTCTTCTGAATTTTGACCTCTTTATTAACTCCTCTGACTTTTACCAGCTTAATGTGTTGCTCAGCGACTTGCTTTTGCATGATTGTCATTTTAGCTTTATCAATTTCGTAGTGATCAGGCGTGACTTCTCCCTGTACGATCAATTCCCCCAGACCGTAGATTGCCTCAATAACGAGCTTGGATTTCTCATTGGTGACAGGGTCGATGGTGAACATGATACCGGAGCGCTCAGACTCAATCATTTTCTGTACAACAATTGCAATTCCGACGCGGAAATGGTCAAATTTCTGTTCGTGGCGATAGAATATAGCCCGAGCGTCAAAAAGAGAGGCCCAGGCTTCTTTAATTTTAAGAATAAGGTTACTGTCACCAAGGACATTAAGAAAAGTCTCCTGTTGTCCGGCAAAGGATGCACCCGGAAGGTCTTCAGCTGTGGCGCTGGAACGGACGGCGACTAATGCGTCTCCCAGTCTGCCGCTGAGAGTGCCGTAAGCAGTAAATACCTCATGTGTGAGTGTCTCACTGATCTCCTCATGCATAATCATCTTTTTGATATGATCTGAGACTTGCTGGAGGGATTCCTGTCTGTCAAAATTAATTGTTCCGAGAAGATGATTTATCTTGGTTGTTAAATTATGATCTTTGAGGAATTGAAAGTAGGCCTGCGCGGTAACGATAAATCCCGGGGGGACAGGGAAGCCTGCCTGAGTCATTTCGCCTAAATTGGCACCTTTGCCACCTACACGAGGAATGTCGTCTTTATCGACATCCTTAAACCACAACAGTAACGAGCTCTTTTCGGGCATTAATTACATTATGAGATGAGATCTTTAAAATAGCAAGATATCTGAGAACGAAAAACGCCCCCGAGCTGATAGCCAGGGGGCGTGTGAATTGACGTGAAAGTGGTAGGTTAGGCGATGACGTGGACCTTCCTGCTCATGAGCTCGGCGGCGTTGTTGATGAGCTCATCTAAAGAGCTGGAAACGATTACGTTTTCCGGTTGCTCTTCACCGAGCATTGGATTGTCCGATGGATCGAATACCAGTTGCTTCGTTGAAGCTCTCCTCGAGATGCTTTCAAAGTCATCAAGGTAAGTTTTCCAGTCGTTGCCGGTGAACCAGCCCCTGATGATCAGGATGGCATTGATTTTGCTTTGTTTTCCCTTCAAGGGAGCAACGAGCACACGACCATCCGCATTGGAGACACCTTTTTTTTTGAGGCGAGCCACGACCTCGTCTCGCTGTGAACCTTCCGGATTCATCAGCACAAGGACTCGATCCATGTAGCCTTGAGCAACTGGTCCGCTTGGATCAGTTTTCATTGTCACGGTTTTTCTCCCCCTCGTACTATTACCACTCTCGTGAGCGGCCCTTGCAAATCCGATGTTCTCGGACCTCTAAGCGCCGCTTACGAGTAAACCACTTTCAACGTGCAAAAACTAAAAACTCCTCATTGTCGTTCTTGAAGCGTATATCAAGAGGAATAGTGAGAAAGTTGTAGGAGAAGTATAGAGGGTTTGTTAGGGAAATGCAACTATAGGCTGTTGTTGAGCTGATTAGATTTATTCCTTGAGCTTTTCCTTAAACCAGTCCACCCAGGGGTTGACGGCCGGGTTTTGGTCATAACGGAGTGCCAGGAAGATAGTCATATAGCAACCATATGCCAGGACTTCGAGGAAATCTTCGTAAATCGTTGACCCGCTGGCCATGAACTCGTGCATCTCATGCCCGTTTTGCTTGATCACATCCATGGTAAGTGTCATACGTTTTTTGATCTTGGGGGAGTAATTAGGCGAGTTCAGGATGAGAAAATGAAGCGGATGAGCTGTCGGGAATTGAAGTCCTTCCATGAGATGGTGATTAAGATCAGGAACGAGATAGTAACAGGAAAAAGTCTTACTGGTCTCATTAAATTGGTTACGGAAAATTTGCGCATTACCCGCCAAGTGTTCACCGGCGATTATGACCGGAATTTTATTTTCAAAAACTTCAAATTCACGTAATGCTTGACCTTTAATCTCAGGCAACTTCTCCTCAAGCCTGGTGATGGCATCACTGATTTCTTTGTCCTCAATATCAATAATTCTGGCTTTGTTCAGAAGGCCGATAAGTCCCAAGATGCTGTAGCCATTGCCAAGTCGGGGTACACCGGAAGGGTTGTATTTACCGTCGAAAACATAAGCCGGGATATTATTTGCCTTGGCAAATTCTGCTAACTGACCGCCTCTAGTCAGGACGAGCATTTTAGCTTTTTTAGCCTTAGCCTCCTCAGCGCAGGAAAGAACCTCTTCAGTAGTGCCCGAGTAAGATGTAAGCACTACCAGTGAGTTCTCCCCCACATAAGCCGGGAGGTGGTAGTCAGTTACAACTTCACTTGGATACTGCATCTGCAGACCCAAGAGTGATTTGGTAACGAGTGCGCCGTAAATTGATGCACCCATGCCGCAAAAAACGATATTCTTTATTCCGTCGCTACTGAAGTTGACCTCAATCTTATTAACCTCATCCCAGGCGGCTTGGCACTGCTTGACCATGAGGTCTGTCGAACCATACGTATCACGAGGATCAATTTTTTTAATGGCTTCAAGATCGTTTACGTTTTGCATATATGAATGATTTTCCCAGATTTGAAACAGATTAACACAGATATTAATATCTGTGAGAAATTAGTACTTATCCGTGTAAATCCTTCCTATCTTTTATTCGCATTTCTTCTGTCTCGTCCGGACGTTTGTAATCATCTTCAAGCCGGAAAGTTGTTCCAATCTCAGGAGTTGAAACCTCAAAAATATCACAATCAGTAATCCCGATCAGACGATGACGTTGTCCGACCATACTCGTAAACCCCTGATCTGTTACTAACTCTGTCTCGATTAACTCCCCCGTGTCATTATCCCACATGACTTTCGCCTTACCTGATTTAAGGATCCAGCTCTCGACTTTTTTGTCATGTACCTGAAGAGAGAGGCGTTTACCTGCTTCTACATGGATTATTTTCCCCGTATAGGGGAGGTGAGGAGGGGTGAAGATCAGCTCAAATCCCCATGGCTTCTCAACCCTTATCGAGAAAGGATCATTTGAGAAAGCATCTTTTTTAAATTGCTTATAATCCGTCATCTAGTGGTGAGGTGAATTAGCATCTTCTTTGGCTACAGATTTGATAAAAGCTATAAGCTCGTCACGTCTGAGTTCCATCTCATCTTTTTTATACGATTCCACGTTGAGACGAAGCAGTGGCTCTGTATTGGATGTACGTACATTAAAACGCCACTCAGGGTACGTGACAGAAACACCGTCAAGTTCTGACAGTTCTCCGTCATTGTATTTTTCTTTCAACGCGCTAAGAATTTCGGGCGCGTTAGTAACTCTGAAGTTGAATTCGGTTGACTCATAAGCTCTGGTATATTCTTCAACCAGCTCTGAGAGCTTTTTATTTTCCTGAGACATTACTTTGAGTACCGTCAAAATAGTCATAAGCTGATTCTCTCCATTCCCTGTATCTTTATAGAAATAATGGGCTGAGGATTCGCCCGCAAAAACAGCACCTGTCTTATGCATTGCTTCAGTTATGAAAGCATGTCCCACCTTAGTAATATCCGACTTGCCCCCATTTTCCTCAATAATTTTTCTCGCGGAAAGAATATAACGAATATCAAAAAGGATCGTAGCTCCCGGGTGTTTTTTTAAAAATTCTTTAGCAATAATAGAGGTGATGATCGATGCCTGAATTACCCGACCGAGATCATCTATGAAAAAGAGTCTGTCTCCATCACCGTCCGGTGCCAACCCAAAATCCGCTTTTTCTTCCAATACTTTTTTCTGGAGATCTTTTAAATTATCGAAATTGAGAGGATCCGGCTGGTGAGCGGGGAAGGTCCCGTCAAATTCAAAGTTCATCTTAATTAGCTCAGCAGGAACTTTCTCAAAAAGAGCTTGAATATATTGAGCTCCCATAGCATTGGCTGTATCTGCAACGATTTTAAATTTACTGATTGTTGGATTATCTAAAATTTTAAGAGCTGTCGTGACTTCGTCTTGTAAAATACCTTCCTTTTTCTCCTCAACTCCGCCGGGGACAGGATCGGCGAATTTGCCTTCAATTGCCATAGTCTTAACATCTTCCATACCCGTACTCTTACCGATTTTGATAAGCCCTTGCGGACTATTGAGAACGAACTTAGCTCCGTTATACTCTTTAGGATTATGCGACGCGGTGACTTGAAATCCGGCGTCAAAGCCATAATGAAAAACAGAAAAATAAAATGAGGGAGTCGAGATAAGACCAACATCGATTACATGAGCGCCCATTTCTATAAAAGCCTGCTTGGCAGCCGGGAAAAGGGAAGGAGATGAGGTGCGCATGTCGTAACCCATGACGACTGTTATTTGGCCGTCTTTTTGAAGTTTGTTCTTGAAGAATGTATAGGCTGCTTTAGCAATAGAGGCAATGGCTTCTTCGTTAATTTGATCTGGATAAATACCGCGGATGTCGTAGGCCTTGAAGATCTTTGGATCAATGTCCATGAAAGCATATTAGATCGACAAAAGCAAAATGTCAATGGTAGTGCTTAACGGCGTAGAGAGTTCTCCTGTCTTCATATCGCGGTCTATTTCAAACAGTTGGGTGTGGAGATCAATCAGTTGTGAAGGAGTGAATGAAACCGCCTGACGCTGCAATTTGTTCAGCTGCCAGGGAGCCAGTCTTTTCACCTCATCAATCTGCTCAGAGCTTTTCTCACTGAGAGCCAGGAGGATTCTTATCTGACGAACCAACATAAAAAATACCATTTCCGGATCCGTTGTGAGCAAAACTTTATGGAAGAGCTGGACCAATTTTGCTCCTTGTCGGGGTGCGATACTATCCAAAAAAAGGAAGAGTGTCTGGGGGAGCTTGTATTCTTTAACTGTCGCATGACGAAAGACAGAAAGTGATCTTTTATCCAACTCTTTGTCTTCCCAGAGGATAAGCTCATTTTCAAGCGTTTTAGTCTGGAGATAGTCGACAAACGCCTCAAACTCCTTAGCTGCTTTTTTACGGGTATACAGTCTTTCGATGATGACTGTCTTTTCATTAGCGAAGAGACCGCCCCCGTCCAGAATCTGGGTGAGATCGGTAAGCGTGACCGACGCTCCGTCAAGAAGGACTGCTTCAGGGCTCCTGCCTCTCAGCTCGTTAAGATATGTTCGCGAAGCGGCAGTATCACCTCCATGTATGATAGTTATCATATTTCGCTTTGCGCAAAGCGCTTAGCGCTATGCGTGCAGTTGTTGATTTATACTCCTAAAAATATAAAATATAATCTGACAAGTAACTTTTATAGTTTCATCATCCAGGCAAAAGTCGCCTGAAGCTGTTGTGAAAGCGTCTTTGTGGGCTTCTCAACAGTCTCAGTTTTAAATTTTTTTTCAGGCAAGTTGTCATAGGAAGCAGACGCCGCAAGAACTTGTCGTGTAATCATTGGACTACCTTTAACTTTGGGCGTATTTTTTAGAGCCAGGTATTGATCAGTCTGATTGCCGCTCTGGTCAATGAGTGAAAATTGGGCGAAAGGACCCGCTGCTCTGAGGACAAATGGCGTTATGGCCACAATATCAGGATCATTCCATATAGAACTGAGTGTCGTACGGTAATACTCTGCCTGTGTTTTAGTGGGAACTTTATCACTTGACCAACCGGTCTCGGTAATAAAAATAGGCAATTTTTTGCCAGTAAATTGTTTGATCAGGTCACGTTCATAGGCAAAACTCCCGACCCCCTGCGTACCTCTACTTGACGGCGGTTGAGCAAATCCCGGATTTGGATAGGCATGGCTGGCAATCCCATCTATATGTTCAAAGATACCGGGACTAGCCTGATTCATGGCTCTTAAAAAAGTATATTCATTTATGAAATCAGTTCCCTGATCAGGGGCAGCGTTGTCAAGGCCGCTGCTTATGACAAAAAAGTCGGGATTGAGATAGTTAAAGACAGTTGTTGCATAGCTGAGGAGCTGAGCGTATTCTGTCGGATTGGCACTACCACCCCATTCATCACCTCGGTTGACCTCGTTAAAGACCACTATATACCGGTTGCGAGTCGGCCAGGTGAGGGAGTTCAGGAAGTTAGCAAAGTCGAGAATATCTGCCTCAGTCGGCCGTCTCCAGACTGTCGTATTGAAATAATCTCCTTCAGTTGCCAGGCGCACTATAGGTATGAGGTGCTTTTGGGCCGCGTCATCCATAAAGCTCTGCCATTTTTTTAGGTCTTTATCTCCTGACTGGATAGGGATGAGGACATAACCCCAGTCTCCATTACTCGTATTAACAAGATTGGCGGCTTCGTTAAGTTCGGAGGTAAAAAGGATGTGAATACCTATTTTGTTATTAGGCATGCTGAGTGGGTCAGATGCGGCATATGTTACGGGAGTATATTGGAAAAATGTGGCTATAAGATTAAAGATGAGCAGTAATTGTTTCATGGCGTTTTATTATAGCAAGTCTACGCAAGGATTACGTGTGGGTTGGTTCCGGAGCGCGGTTAGGCGCCCCGGAACCTCGGTTGATCATTTCTCCGTAGCAGGGAAGGGGAACTCAGTGATCGGGACATCAAGCGCGCTCGCTATTCGCTCCCAGAACTCGTCTGGGATGGCACTTAAGCGCTCAATTCCTGAGACCACCGCACGGAGGACCAACTCATTTACATTGGCTTGCCGCGCAAGCTCTTGTGTGTCAAGGCCATTCTTGGCCTTTCGAACGAAGTCGCCCAGCGCGACCATCCTCAGATTATGAGTAAGGTTGTTCCTGGCGACATACTCGGCATGCTGTCTTTCAAGTTGAAACGTACTCAACCCTTGAAAGTTGAGCACATTTTCTCGTGGCGGGGTTGCCGCCGGTTGCCCAGAACCCATTCGCTCCTCCTTTTGCTAGACCAACCAATAGATGTCCTTAGTTGGAAGTTCTCAGTGCGATACATGAGACTTCCTTCCTCAGGCAAGATATTGTATCGTTGTTTAGGCTTATAGTCAATAATAAGTGTGTAAGGTATAATATGATGATGAAAAATATTTGGAATACACTACCTAAGCCTTTTTTTATTCTCGCACCGATGGAGGATGTGACTGATTCGGTCTTTCGCCGGATTGTCCTGACTTGTGGCCGGCCTGATCTGATGATCACCGAGTTTACCAACGTAGACGGGATCTTTTCTCCGGGCCGTGAGCAGGTGATAAAGCGCTTCCACTTTGAACCTGAAGAAAAACCTTTGATTGCCCAAATATGGGGGGAGAGGCCTGAAAATTACTTCAAAGCCGCTCAACTGGCCAAGGAGATGGGTTTTGATGGGATTGACATCAACATGGGCTGTCCTGAAAGAAGAGTTATCAAGCAAGGTGTTTGCTCAGCGCTTATGAAAAACCACTCCTTGGCTGAGGAGATTATCCTGGCTACACAGGAAGGAGCAGAGTCCGCCAGCCGGCGGATACCGATCAGTATAAAGACGCGGCTGGGCTTTAATACAATCGAAATTGAAGATTGGATTGGCTTTCTTTTAGAACACGATCTGGCAGCACTCACTGTTCATGGCAGGACTGTTAAAGAAATGTCTGAAGTAGCGGCACATTGGGACGAGATAGCAAATGTCGTTAAGCTTTGTGATCAGATGAAAAAGGACACGCTTATTATAGGCAATGGCGATGTGATGAGTAGGGAAGACGGGCTGCAAAAAATAAAAGATACCGGAGTTGACGGCATCATGATAGGCAGGGGGATTTTTCATGACCCCTGGCTTTTTAACCCCCGGCATTTCGGAGAAGCAGTCACATTTTCAGAAAAATTGCATACATTAGCAGAGCACAGCCGACTTTTTGAGGCTACCTGGGGTGATACTAAGCCCTTTATCATTATGCGTAAATTCGTCAAATGTTATGTCGCGGGGATCCCCGGCGCAGCCGAAATACGGGCCGAGCTGATGACTACACAAAATAACCAGGAGCTACAAGAAAAAATCAGATTGCTGCTCAGTTCTGGAGAACGGTTACAAGCTAGTGTATAATAATCAAAAGTGTAATGTGAAGGCCCTCCGACGCTCAAATTCGCCTCGAGGTTTGCAGCCACGCAGTCGAATGTTCGCTATGGCGGGCTTAAGAATCTCTAAGCTTTTTGCTTCACACAAAGCAAGAGCTTCTAAAGGGGGTGAAGATATGCCAAATATAGATCAGAAAAAACTTATTCAAGCAGCTATTATTGTTGGAGCTTTCGGGATTTTTATCCTCTCCCTTACATATGTCATTCCTTTGCTTGGAATTTTGGGAGCAGTAGGGATCATCGCAGCCGGCATTTACGCAATTTACCTCTTTCTTACCGGGAAATTAAAACTTTAGTCAACACGAAGTGGCTTCTTGTTGAAATGTGACCCTTTCAGTCACGGTTCGGAATCAAGTCATTCCCGATCTTGTCAGATATTTTAAGCTCTTTAGCCCTCAAGTGGGTCAGCTTCGAATCCAGTCTCTCTAGTACTCCGTTAAGGTAATTGAATTGATATATAATACAACTATGAACGAAATAGGAGAGGATATTTCTCAAGCAGATATTGACACTGAACGACTAGACGGATTTTCATCTGGCAAATATCATCAGTCGTTTGGCAAGCTCGCTGAAAGACCACATCAGAGGAGGTACTTAGAAAATGCCTACAAACGCTCCCTAGGGCTTGTACAAGAGGCTGGATGGGAGAATCCTATTGCTCAACCAGATGCTGAAGTCTTGCTTTGTGGTACTGGATCAACAGAGACGTCTAGTACGTTTGTGCGTACCATTAGGGATCTAAATCATGATGCCAAGATTCATATACTAGACAGAGAACAATTCCCCTTGGACAGATCACGTGAGAGATTAGGTAGAGAATTAGGCGAGCAGATGGATGGTATTGAGTTCCATCAAGAAGACGCTTTGCATACATCTTTTGCTGATTCCGAGATTTCAGCCATTGAAACAGATCTTTTCTTACAATTTTTTCCTCCAGATGCTAAAGCTGAGCTTTTGAAAGAGTGGTGGAGAATATTAAAACCAGGGGGCATTGTGACAACAAGAGATTTTGTTCAGTCGACAGGCGGTCGGTTTGAAAAAAGAATTGCGAATCTCCAGCAAAGAGCGGTTGCAAGAGCTGTTCATGTTCCAGTCTATCCCACAACTAATGACGAGCTTTCTAAACAATTTGAACAAGCTGGGTTTGATGTAAGAATTATTCGAGGCAAAGTCCCAGTTCTAAAAACACAAGCACCACTATATAGCTATATAATTGCACACAAACCAGAGGCTTCTCCTATAGAATAGTACTGCTGAGCTTGTGACGCCAAGGGGATTCGAACCCCTGATTCTCTGGCTGAAAACCAGATGTCCTAGGCCACTAGACGATGGCGCCTTGTTCAAACTTATGGCGTCGAGTCCCTTGCGGGCGATGGCGCCGTATGCAATACAAATCAGACCATCGGGCATGATGGTCTGACTTATTATAGCTAAAACCGAGTTTTAAGACAACTTACTTCAACTTCCTTCGTAATGTCTCCAAAATCGCTTTAGCTGTGTCTTGTCCCCCTAGTCCAAAAGCAATCCCGCCGGCGAGAGCCACCATAGCTACAAAACCGGTGAAAAGAATTCGGATCAAATCTGAGGCAACACCCAGTTGTGTCAAGACAGCCAAGGCCACAAAGACTGTGATAGCCCACCTGGTAACTGAACTCATCAGGTTGGCTACATCAGGCGATATGCCCCGAGCTGATCCCATGACAACATCACTGGCCAGTTTTGCGAAAGCAAAACCGACAATACCGATAATTGCCGCAACAAAGACATTAGGCAAATACAACAGGAAGGTATTCAGGACTGTCGTAATTTGAGGCAGGCCCCAGACATCCGCAGTCGGGATAAGGAAAATAATAATGACGAACCACCGGGCAACTTCTGAGAAGACATTGGCCCAACTGTAATCTTTCTTACCCTCAGGAATTCCGTATTTGTGAAGGTAGGCTTCTAAGTGCAGGCTCGCGAATACACTCACAACAATACGTTTGACTATAGAGCCGACGATAATACCGATGAGAAGGATAATAATACCTGCAATAAAGTTAGGAAGAAAAGCAGCTGCCGCGTAAAAGCTTTCGCGGATTGAACCGATCAAAGAGTCTCCAACATTTCCACGCATAGACTCACCTCCTTTCTGTTCTAAGATGTTAGTTTGGTCGTCCAAACAAGATAAATGACTGAAAGGTTAGACTTAGTCTAAAACGCGTAGTCAAGCTTGTCAAGAAGCAGCTTCGCTTGGTATAATTCAGATCTAGTGTTTAGGAGGTAGTTAGTAGTGTGTAGCCTAATTTAGGAGTTATTATCTACCTACTAATTTCTACTCACTCACTTTGGGCCGGTAGCTCAGCGGTAGAGCAGGAGCCTTTTAAGCTCTTGGTCACAGGTTCGAATCCTGTCCGGCTCACCTAGTAGGACACCTGTTTCAGAAAATGAAAGAATTGCTTGATATAATGGGCTAATCGCGTGGTTCGAATAAGCAAAATAGTTCCAAAACAATATAGAGGAGAATATTGACCGGTTTGACTTTCATTTATACTTTCTGGAATACTTGAGGTAGATATGGAAAATAATCAAGCAAAAGCCTCACAACCTTTACAAATTCCTACAACACCTGTTGCTCCACGAAAACTGAGTACCCTGATAATATGCCTTGGTGGGATTGTACTTTTTGGATTTGGGATATTAGGTGGGTATATTTTATTTGCCAACAAATCTCAATCCAAATCTTTAGACAAAGACAATCAGAAAACAACTCAAATATCTCCAGCGATTTCAACTCCAACAAAAACTGTTTTTCCAACAAGTGAGCCAACGGGTATATTGAAAAGCTATGTAAGTTCGTCTCTAGGTTTGTCGTTTCAGTATACAACTCCCTATGGTATTTCCGAAAATATTAAGGATTACACTGAATTAAAAGCAGATGATGAGATTTGGGTAGCATTGCCAGGCTCTGACAAGATTATTTTGCGGATTTTTTATTATAAAAGTAATTTATCCGTATCTAATTGGTGGGAGACTGAAGGATATAAAAAAATTCAATCACTGCAAGATGACTATAATTCGGCTATCCAGCCTAAACCTTCGCCTGCACTTCCACCAAAATTTATAACTAAAAATGGAACATTAGATGGAAAGCCATCTCTCGTGGCAGAGGGTGTTATTAATGCACCTCTAACACCTGGTATACAAACAATTACGTTAGTTAATTACAAAAATGGAGTATATATGTTTATTCAGCAAGAAGATGATAAAAAGTTAAGCGATAAAATCCTTGCAACGTTAAAATTTATTGAATGAGAATGCATCTCAACAGCAAATAGAGCGACTTCAAGAATATACGAATAAACAAGTCTCCAAGCCCTCTCCAATTACCTTAGCGAGCTTTTCATCCTTCTTTTCCTCCAAGGCTTGAAAGGTATTCATTAAGGAGTTAAAATGTGCTAGGAGTGGTTCAAAATAAGAATCGCTGGGCTCACATGAAAAATCCCTTGGACTCCTGTCCAGGGGTTTTTTTATTTGTCAGCTTTCGGACAGGATGAGAAGCGACCCTTCGCAGAAGGTAGTGCCCTTGTGGTAAATCCTGTCCGGCTCACTCAAAAAGGCATTTCTTCATCTTCAGCTATAGGAGCTAAATAGCCATAAACACTTCCTAATATTTGTTCAGAGTTTTCAATATTTCTTGCATACTGTTGAGGCAAATGGATATAACCAATTGCTCCTTTATGTCTTAGAATCCAGGCGTTATACGCAATTACCTCTTCAATCAATTCAGAGTGACCATAATGATGAAATTCAATTAGTTCTTCGACCATTTTGCGAAGTTGTATTGGCTGGACACTTCCACGCGAGGCTGTTTGTTGAAGCAACCATGAGGCTTCACGAAAATGCTTAGGACCAAGTGTGGCATGCGCCGTATAAAGAAGATCTTCTGTATCCAGCATGTTCATCGGGTCAAAGATACGAGCGTAGAGAACTGCTGCACTTTTCTTGCCAAGATGCGCCATTCGCATAAATGAATCTTTAAATTGTTTAGGAGAAAGAAGTGCCTGTCTATCTGAGGCCTGATAAGCTGGGTAAGCAAAAAATCTAAAACCGATTTCTCCATTTATCACATCCATATAATGGCCTTTTTCAGGAAGGTCTGCCGTAAGGCGCTGTGCTTCCCCAAGACTTAGTAGGCCACGGGTGAACCAGCTTGTATATGATGGATCGAGGTTCTTTCCAACCTCTTCGGCATCTGCCATATATTCATCAGGAGGGTAGTCGCCGAAGGTGCTTAGAAGTTGTATTCCAGGAAAACCCCAGCGAGTTGCATCAACTCCAAGACGGTCCAGACTTTCAATAGTTGTCTGCGCTGCTGTTTGGAGGGGAGCATTACTTATTCTGGCGACCTCAGCAGCATGCTGCATGAATGTTCTAGCCATAGGTAAATTGCTATTTTGGCTCACGCTTGTACTGGCTAGTCTAAAATCATCAATATCTGTGTATTGCAAAACATGGGGGAGATAATAGGCAAAATTCTGGGCAAAGGTCTTGCCTCCATGATCCACAGCTTGCTCTACTGAGGTGAAGTACTGATTCGGAGATATGTCTTGAGTAATTACATCAGGATATGATCTTGCAAATTGGGCTCCAACTTTTCTGCCTAAGTGTTGAAAGGCTCTCTTAGTTAAATCTGTATAGTCTTTTACTCCTAGTAACTCATCGTTTTCATCCCTAGGCAGTTCAGCCAAGTGCTCGAGAAAACGTTCAACATTGAGCGTACCATGTTGTCTGGCAATATACCCAAGGGCTTCGGTCAGGTTGCTATCCCAAAAAGACTCTCCGGAAAAGGAATTAGCATATTCAGCTATACCTTTTAATGCATGACTCTCGTCTATGGGAGTCTTCACCCCTGCCTCACGACGCATTTTATTAGCGAAGCTTTCTCCAGCTGTTGCAAACAAGATGTCTTCAAACTCGGCTCGCATGCGCAGTATTATACACCCTTTAGTACCTAATACGATTGCTTTCCCGCGTATTATCACCTATAATCTTTAATTGCCAATTTTATGGAAAAAATAGTCGTTAAGGGTGCCCGTGAGCACAATTTAAAGAATATCGACATGGAAATCCCTAAGAACAAGCTCGTTGTTCTGACAGGGCTCTCAGGCAGTGGCAAATCCTCCCTCGCCTTTGACACGATCTATGCCGAGGGTCAGCGCCGCTATGTCGAAAGTCTCTCCTCATACGCGAGGCAGTTTCTGGGCACGATGAAAAAGCCTGACGTAGATCTCATCGAAGGACTGTCTCCTGCAATTTCAATTGACCAAAAGGCAAGCTCTCACAATCCCCGTTCAACAGTCGGTACAGTCACCGAAATCTATGACTATATGCGTCTGCTTTTTGCAAGAGTCGGACACCCGCACTGTCCTGCATGCGGACGTGAGATCGCCCGGCAGTCCAAAGAGCAAATTGTCGAGCATGTCCTTACTATGCGTACCACTCAGGCAGATCCCGGTAAAAAATTCGTTCGCGTGATGATCCTTTCCCCACTTGTTAAAGATAGAAAAGGAGAATACACCGAGCTCTTTACTTCACTTAAAAAAAGAGGCTACCGCAAAGTACGTATTGACGGACGGGTTGTCTCACTTGATGACAAAGTTGTTCTTATCAAAACCAATCGTCATACAATCGACCTGGTCGTAGACGTACTTACTATTGCCGAGGAGACAGACCGAGTTAGGCTCGCAACAGACGTCGAGCAGGCACTCCAGTTTGGCAACGGCGAGATGATCGTTGCAGTCATTAAAGATGCCTCATTTGATATCCCGGAGTTCCCAAAGGAGATGGAAGATCATCTTTATTCTGAAAAATTTGCCTGTCCAGTTGATAACATCTCATTATCTGAAGTAGAACCTAGAATATTCTCTTTTAATACGCCACATGGCGCCTGCCCTGAATGTTCGGGAATAGGAACAGTGCTTATCATTGATCAGGATCTGGTTTTTAATAAGAACTTAACAATTAACGAGGGTGGCATCCTGCCATTTTTTAATCTGGGCAATAATGATACCTGGTTCTCACGAACCTTCAAAACATTTTGTGAAGAAAATAAAATCCCGCTTGATATCAAAATCGAAAAACTTTCTCAGCAACATAAAGACCTTCTTCTTTTTGGGACAGGGGAGAGGGAATACAAAGTCCGGGGCGAGAACAGATGGGGAAGTCAGACCGCCATCAGTGAGTCCTTCAAAGGCGTATCATTTGAACTAAAGCGGCGATATGGTGAGTCTGATTCTGCCTATGTCCGGGGACAAATTGAAAAATTCATGAAATACGATCTCTGCCCTCTCTGTCATGGTGCCAGACTCAAGCAGGAGGCACTTTCCGTCACCATCAATGATCGGTCAATTGTCCAGGTGAGTGATATGCCGATAGGGGAGGCGCTTGACTTTTTTGATAAACTGCCCGCGTTACTTTCACCTCGTGAGCAGGAAATAGGCAAGCTCATTTTGCGTGAAATCAAAACCCGCATTGGTTTTCTGGTCAATGTCGGGCTGGAGTATCTCACTCTCTCACGTACAGCCGCTACTCTGGCGGGAGGAGAAGCACAGCGCATCAGGCTTGCCTCCCAGATAGGCAGCGGCCTTACGGGCGTCCTCTATGTATTGGACGAGCCGTCGATTGGCTTGCACCAAAGAGACAATGAAAAGCTCATTGAAACTCTTAAAAAACTGCGCGACCTCGGAAATACTGTCTTAGTTGTTGAGCATGATGAGGATACTATGCAGGCTTCAGACTATATCTATGATTTCGGTCCGGGAGCAGGCTCTTTCGGAGGAAGAATAGTAGCCAAAGGGACATTCGCTGAACTCAAAGCCAATCCTGACTCTCTTACCGGACAGTACTTGTCCAAAAAAAAGGTTATCAGGATCAAAAAAACTGTCGACCCCTCCCTTGTTAAGAAAGAGCCGCAGTTCGTTAAGCTGCTCGGATCCAGCGAGCACAATCTTAAAAATATAGACGTGACATTTCCTCTCCACCAGCTGATTGTAGTTACCGGTGTTTCGGGAAGCGGCAAGTCCACACTCATCAATGACATTCTCTTTCATGCTTTGATGCAAAAAGAAAATCCATTCCATAGACAAAAACCGGGCAAGTTCAAGGAGCTGGTGGGTTTTGAACATATCAAAAATATTTTCCAGATTGACCAGTCGCCGATCGGCCGCACCTCACGGAGTAATGCGGCCACGTACACAGGCAGCTTTAATTACATCCGGGAGCTTTTCGCCCAGACAAAAGAGGCTAAAGTCAGAGGTTATGGGCCGGGAAGATTTTCTTTTAATGTCAAAGGAGGCAGATGTGAAGCATGTGAGGGTGAAGGGCAGATCAAAATTGAGATGCAGTTCCTGCCTGATGTGTATATAACCTGTGAGATTTGTCAGGGTAAGCAATACAATAATGAAGCCCTTGAAGTGCTCTTCCAGGGTAAAAACATAGCCGACGTGCTGGATATGAGCGTACAGGAAGCAGTCGAATTCTTTTCTTTTATTCCGGGCCTTGCTCATAAATTGCAAACCCTTCAGGATGTAGGCCTCTCCTACGTCACGCTCGGTCAACCGGCGCCTACACTATCAGGCGGAGAGGCACAGCGTGTAAAATTAGCAACCGAGCTGTCCAAGCGGGGCAAGGATGCTCTCTACCTGCTTGATGAGCCTACTACCGGACTTCATTTTGCCGATCTGGAAAAACTCTTAGTCGTCCTCAGAAAATTAGTTGATCAGGGTAATTCTGTGATTGTCATCGAGCATAATCTGGACGTTATTAAAAATGCCGATTATGTCATCGATCTTGGCCCTGAGGGTGGAGCTAAGGGCGGGGAGGTTGTGGCTGTAGGTACTCCTCAGGAAATCGCCAAAAATCCTGCCTCTCATACCGGCAGATTTCTCAAAAAAGTATTAACGAGCTCATAATCTGCTAAAATAAACCGATGCGTTCTCGTTTTTTCAGTCTTCTTGGGTTTATTTTATTCTTTTTTACACTATTGACACCCAAGTCCTACGCCTCTAGTTATTTTACCCGTGATTACGCCGTCGTCTATGCAGTGGGTGAGGATAGCCGGACCAAGGTCTCAGTTACCGTTACATTGACGAACAAAACAAGCGACTATTACGCCTCAAGTGACACAATCAATGTCGGCTTTGACACACTTGAAGAGCTTACAGCCCGTGATCCCCAGGGGGCTATCAAGCCGATTGTCACCAAAACCGACTCCGGCAACTCAATTGAACTGCCTTTCAACAAGCATGTGGTAGGTAAAGATAAAGCTCTTGTTTTTAATGTCAGCTTCTTCTCGCCTGATATCGCCCATCATAGCGGTAAGATCAGGGAGATAAATATCCCGGGAGTTGCAAATCCTGACGACTTTAACCGTTTCAGCGTTGAAGTCAAAGTTCCTGAGTCATTTGGCAAGCCTAATTTTATAAAGCCTGTGACACCGGACGGGAAATTACTCTTTTCTAAAGAACTCCTCGGCAAATCGGGAATTTCCGTGGTCTTCGGAGACGAACAGGTCTATGACCTTCGTTTGACCTATCATTTAGGTAATAAAAATCTTTTTCCTATACGAACTGAAGTCGCCATCCCCCCGACTACTAATTATCAGGAGGCAGCAATAAGCTCAATTGACCCCAAGCCTAAAAATGTGGTGATAGACCAAGACGGTAACTGGCTGGCCCAGTATGAACTCTCTCCTTCCCAGCAGTTTGATGTCCATGTCACAGAAAAGATACGGGTTCTAAGAACCCCCAAAGAGCAAGAACTGAGTCCTCAAGAGATGACTGACGATCTCAAAGACAAACAATTCTGGCAAGTAAGTAATCCCAAAATCAAAGAGCTGGCACAAAAGCTAAAGACTCCTAGGGCAATTTATGAGTACGTAGTTAAAAACCTTAAGTATGATTTTAACCGCCTCACCACAGACCAGCCTCGCTTAGGTGCTGTTGGTGCATTGGAACGGAGGAATTCGGCTGTCTGCTTGGAGTACACCGATCTTTTTATTGCTTTAGCACGTGCCGCCGGAATCCCCTCCAGAGAGGTAAACGGTTTTGCTTATACTCAAAACTCCAAACAGCGTCCGCTCTCACTGGTGCAGGATATTCTCCATGCCTGGCCTGAGTATTATGATCAGGACCGTAAGACGTGGATCATGGTCGATCCTACCTGGGGAAATACGACAGGGGGAACAGATTATTTTAACGTGTTTGATTTCGATCATATCACCTTTATTCAAAAAGGTCAGAATAGTCAATACCCGATCCCGCCCGGTGGCTATAAATTCGAGAGCGATCAACATAGTAAAGATATTTCTGTTCAATTCGCGCCTGTTTTCCCGACAAACCTTCCACAAGTTGCAGTGAGTGCAGATTTCCCGGCAGAAGTTCTATCAGGTTTCTCTTTCAAAGGTAAAGTAAAGGTAACTAATAATGGCTCAGTCCTTTATCCGTCTAATATGGGTGTCATTGAATCAATGACATTGTACCCCAGGCGTCAGGAGGTGACCATACCTCCTCTTCCGCCCTTCGGGAGTGAGTACCTGACAGTAGGATTTAATAAGACTCCTTTCCTGACCAATAAAAAATATGATTTTACATTCAATTTGCAAGGTACTATAATCCATAAATCAGTGAAGGTTACGCCGTTTTCTTTTAACCGAAATACGCTGATAGGAGGAGCATCAATTGTTATACTCACGATCATCGTATCTTTCTTTGCCGTCAAAGCCTGGGGTTTATTTATATCTCGACAAAAATAAAACTGTTATCTATGTCGGGAAGGCCAAAGATCTCAAAGCTCGTGTTTCATCGTATTTCACCTCACCTAAGAGCCTCGGCCCCAAAACCAGTCTACTAGTTAACCAAATACAAAAAATCAAAACAGTTATCGTCGAGTCAGAGCTTGAGTCACTCCTTCTGGAAGCATTTTACATCAAAAAATATCGACCCCATTTTAATATCCGTTTGATTGACGACAAGTCATACCCCTTAGTAAAAATTGCGATCAAGCAGGATTATCCGGCAGTAATACTTGCAAGAAAGATGGATGACCCCAAAGCTCTCTACTTCGGGCCTTACCCCAGCGCAGGAAGTGTAAGGCTGGTACTCAAAACCTTACGTAAGGCCTTTCCGTATCAATCAACCAGAAATCACCCGAAGCATATTTGTCTCTACTACCACCTTGGGCTCTGTCCGTGTCCGCCTGTGTTTGCGGGTCCCAAGCTAAAAAGAACATATCGCAAGAACATCCGGGATATTATCCGGGTTTTGGAAGGGAAGTCCCACAATGTAGTGAAAGACTTAACTCGCGAGATGGAATTAATGAGTAAAAATGAGCGTTTTGAAGAAGCTGATGCGTTAAAAAAGCGAATTACTGCTCTTAAAGTCATCACCGAACCCTGGCACAAACCTTTTGAATACGATGTCAATCCTAACCTGCGGTCAGATATACGTTTTCAAGAGCTGGACGGCTTGCGACTTGCACTCCTCAACCAGGGCTTACTGATAAAGACACTTAAGCGGATTGAATGTTATGACATCTCAAATATTCAAGGAACAAATGCTACCGGCTCAATGGTAGTCCTGACGCAAGGTGAAATAGATAAGTCACAATACCGTAAGTTTAAGATTCACCAGAATGGCAAACCTGACGATTTTGCCATGATGCAGGAGATGCTTGAGAGACGTTTAGGCCATGATGAGTGGCCTTTACCTGACCTGATCATCGCAGACGGAGGGAAAGGGCAGTTGACTTCAGTCCTTGCTGCCATGACAGCAAAAAATAAAAGTGTCCCGCTTATTGGCCTGGCTAAGAGAGAGGAGACAATTATCGTTCCGACTACTCAATCATTCTTCGACCGAGCAAAGCGAATGGAGAAGCAAATCAACAATGATTCTCGACTTCGCTCGAATAATTATTCTAAACTCTACGGAGGAAATGAAGATCACTTTATTGAACTTTCACTTGCCAAAGACTCACCTTCACTTCATCTCATTCAACGAATTCGAAATGAAGCTCATCGCTTTGCCATAACGTACCACCGTAAATTGAGAAGCAAATCCGCGATCAGAAATTAGCGTCGCTTCAAGGTGTAGGTATAGGGAAAATAGAGAAATGACGCGGGCGTGTCAATAACAGCATCATCCAAAAGATATTTTTGAAAATCATCATAGATCCTTTTTCTCTCTTTAACCGCGACTGTTTTGCGACCATCCTCAAGCAGTTTATCTATGCGGAGGCTTCTGAATTTAGTGATATTACTCTCCTGGTCTGAATGCCAAAGCATGTACTGATCGGGATCTTTCGGCACCGTAAAGTCTCCGAGGTAGACCTGGAACACGGTTGGCTTGACATCTACATCCGTAATTTTTACTTTCACACCGAGGCCCTCCCAGATTTTGGCAATCGATGCAGCTACGACGTGGTATTTAGTCAGTGTTGTTATAATTAACTCGGGCCTGGCTGATTCAGAAGCATTAAGATAGACAGCGTCAAGCAGTAGCTTCGCGTGCGCCAAATCCTGTGAACGAACAGCTGCTTCTTTACTGAAATAAATTGATCGGGGAGGATAGGGAAGGTGGGCTCTTTCTCCTTGGGAAAAAGAATCGGGCAGACTATAGCTAAGCGCTTTTCGCAACTTGTTGTCTGATATTACCTGATCTTTTGTATTATAAAAAAGTGTCACCAGTTGATCATAATTTGTTTGCCTTGAGACAGCAACGTTTTTATGAGTGGCAATATCTGTATTATTTGCTTTGGTGTTGATAATATCATCAATCTCAGTTGCCTCACCAAGGAGAAAAGCTGTCTTAAGAGCTTCCTGATTAGGATAAAAGACGTAGACGACCTGGTGCTTATCAGCTGTATGACTGAGAGTAAGTGAAGAAATGAAGTCACCGTTGATTTTGATGTCTGTTATGGTGTATTCTCCCAGTCCCTGGAGGCCTCGCGGGAAAATCGGGCGTGAGATAGTAACTAAGAAAGGCGCGTACTCATCATGAAGATGAAAAATTATAGTATATTTATCGGGTCTCTCGATCTTAACATCTTTAAAAACATACCCCAGGGTCTTTGAAGTAACTTCAGTTCCGTTACTGAAGCGAATTCCTCTCTTAATTTTGAAGACATAGGTTTTGCCGCTATCTCTAATTTGCCAGGACTCGGCCAAATCAGGCTTAATCTCTCCACTGGGAGAAAGTTTTGTTAACCCGCGGGATAATTTTTGCGTAATACGATCCGGTAATTTATCGAGTGAATAAGCTCCGACCATCCCCACCCGTTCTTTTTGAGGAAAAAGATGAACGAGGTAAGAAGAGAAAAAAATAAGAAAGAAAAAGCCTATGAGACCTCCGAGGAATGAGAGAGCTAAAATTCGCCCCCATTTTTTGATATAGGCTTTGATAAGCCAGAGAAAGAGACGTTTGTTGATAACCAGCATATACTCTTAATGAGGGAGAAGAAGTAAAACCGAAACAGCAACCAGCAAAAAAGCCAGGATAGCTGTCGCAAAGAAAAGGAATTTTTCGATATTTCGTTTGCTCCGGTACATTTCTCCTCCTCCACCAAAAACCGGAGAGATGCCACCGCCTTGTGTTTGCAGAAGAACACAGGCAATAAGAAGGACAGACAAGATAATCTGGATTATATTAAAAATCATAGACTCCTATTATACGGCTTTTAAGACAGCTTCTGCAAGCTTTGCGCTGTCGTGATAAAGCGGGAAAGATTCTTTAACAATATCTGCCTCAATTATAGAAATGTCATGACGCTTGGCCTGATCGCTAAAGTCATTTTTGATGTAAGTATAGTTATAATTCTCAGGGATAGGGATTAAGTGATTGTTGTTAGCAATAATGGTATTAAAAGGAAATGAACCTAAGTGGTCCTCAAAAGCTTTGACAAAGTTACTGATCCGGAAGTCACGGGTTTCAAACGGTTTGTTGGCGATATTGGCGACAAAGATTTTATGAGCGTTGCTCTGTAATACCGCCTGACCTATCTCAGGCACAACAATTACGGGTAATTGATTGGTGTATAGATCTCCGGGACCGCTAATGATCATATCTGCCTCGATAATGCTTTTAACAACAGCCGGATTGACCTGAGGATGACCGGGTGTAAGATAGATTTTCTTGAGACCATATGGTTCACTATACTTTGCTAAGTCAAGCGTTGTCTCGGTATGCACACGCCTGCCGTCCTGTGTTATAGCCGAAAGCCTCACGTGCTCGTCGGTAGCGGGGTAAAAATCAGCCGTTACCCCAAACATTCTTTTGGTCACCTCGATTGCTTTGTAGAAGTTACCCGTTCGTTGAATCTCGGCCAGCATGACAAGGTTACCCAGCTTGTGTCCGTCAATTGCCTTATTTGACTGACTATTTCCGGGGAAGCGGTATAACAAAAGCGACTCGAGTTCTTTTTCCTCATCAGGTATCATCGCGGCAATACAGCTCACAATGTCACCGGGGGGCATGATGTTATACGCTTTACGCAGTCTTCCTGATGATCCCCCGTCATCAGCCATAGAAGTCACCACACTCAGATCGAGCGGATATTTTTTCAAACCGCGAAGGAGCATACTGGTACCTATTCCTCCACCGAGACAAACTATTTTTTTATTAGCCACATTTTTATTATTCTATAAGCCATTTGATAGCAGTTACGATAAGTGAAAGCATAAATGACGCTGCCAGAAAAGCAAAAAGGGTGTTAAATGTAAATGATGGAACTACAAATCCGAATACATTAACACCTGAGAACCTATAATGATGGATGATTATACCATTTACAAAAATCGTCAGCAAATAGAGGATAAGGGCGTTGGTAAAAATTGAGAAAAAACCGAGAGTGATCAAGTTAAAAGGAAAGCTGATAACGTTTAAAACAGGTTTGATAACAGTCATCATAATGGAGAGCATAATTCCTCCAAAAATAAATGTCCAAACTCCCCCCGTGATCTCAACACCTGCAATGAGATGAGGCAGGACAAAAAGTGCGCCACTATAAAGAGCAATGTTGCGAAGGAGTGTCTTCATCTGAACAAAATCGTACCAGACCGGCTGAAGAGGTGTCAAACCAGTCTTGCAAAGAACGTGTAGAGAAGCTATTATGAGGTACCTTTTATGAATACCGTTATTTGCCCCCATTGTAAAAAAACGCTGGAAATATCTGAGGCGATTGCTCACCAGTACAAAGAAGAACTCCGAGCGGAAGAACGTAAACTGCTTCAAGCCGAACACGAGAAAAAGAGAGCCGAAGAAGCCGCTCTCCAGGAGAAAAAACTTCGTGAAGAGTTTGAGGAAAAGAACAAACAAAAAGCAAAAGAGCTTGATGAAGTAAAGAAAAATGAAAAGGAGTTAAGAGAAAAGCTAGCTCTTGAAGAGCTTGAGGCAAAAAAAAGAGAGGCAAAGGTCAAAGAATTAGCAGAGGAAGAGATTACGAGAAAATTTCAACTGAGCTTACTTGAAGAGAAGAAAAAAAACGCCGATATGCAAAAAGCGCTCGAAGAAGCACAAAGAAAAGCTAAGCAAAGCTCACAACAGCTTCAGGGGGAAGTACTTGAATTAGATCTGGAGGCAAAGCTAAAGGAAATGTTTCCATCAGACCTGTTTTCCCCGGTGCCAAAAGGCGTACAGGGAGGAGATATCTGGCAAAAAATTCTTTTTAAAGGCGTGGTGGTAGGATCGATTCTCTGGGAAACTAAAAATACTAAAAATTGGAGTAAATCTTGGCTTCTCAAACTCAAAGAGGATGCTGGACGAGTCAATGCAACCGAATCGATTATTGTCTCGGAAACGCTCCCTGGGGGAGTCACGCTCTTTGACAGACAGGAAGGGGTTTGGATTACCACTTATCAGTACGCCCTCACAACCTGCCGTTTTATCAGATATCTGATTACCACGACTTCAGCCATGAAACTATCAACGTCACAAACTGATGAAGAGTGGGGGAAGGTGCGAGATTACATGCTCAGTGATGCTTTTAAACACAGAATGCAGACCCAGTTTGACAGTGCCAAGACCCTGCGTGAAGTGTTGGAAGCCGAAAAAAGAACTTCAATCCTGCGCTGGAAAAAGCAGGAAGCTCAGATAGAGAAATTGGATAATAATATGGTGAGTTTTTACGGAGAACTACGGGAAATTGTGCCTGACATCCCTAAAGTCGATGGAGTTAATTCATTTCTCCTCGAAGAAGGCTCCGGTGAAACAGAAACCATCTTTTAACGAAGAAAAGCTACTTCTTAAAAGTGGCTATCATAGTATAGCCGGTATTGACGAAGTCGGCAGGGGAGCTTTTGCCGGGCCTTTAGTCACAGCAGCAGTCATTTTTCAAGACAATTATTCCTTCAGAGATCCTGACCTCTATACAATTAACGATTCAAAAGTTCTTAGTCCCAGACAGCGAGAGAATTTAAGCGAAAAAATTAAAAAGGAAGCGCTTTGTTATAGCATCGCTGAGATCCCTGTTAACTACATTAATCACTACGGAATCGGTAAGGCAGCACAACTTGGTTTTTATAAGGCTGCTCAAACTCTTTGCCATCAACCTGACTTCTGTCTTATTGATGCTTTTCCTATCTCTAGACTCAAAAAGTCAATACAAAAAGCAATAATTCACGGCGACTCTATATCTTATTCAATTGCAGCAGCCTCAATAATCGCCAAAGTGTATAGAGATAGCCTGATGCGAAAAATTCACTGTGATTATAGAGAGTATGACTTTGCCACCAATAAAGGCTACGGCACTCTCAAGCATCGGCAGCAAATCAAAAAACACGGCTTATCTCCTGTGCACAGAACTTCTTTTAGCCTCAACAAATTTCTCTAGCACGAACCGCTTGACAACCCGGTTGAGCCGGGTCTACGATCAATTTATACGGTAGCTTGTAGAGAAGGGAGGTGATAGATATGGATTTTAAAAATATTCTCACTCCTCGCGGATTTTTGACTGTTGGTGGTGTAATCCTCGTTCTTGTCGGTGTTCTCGGTATGGTCGGAGTTATCGGCCCGACCCCTGATAAAAGTCTTTTCGGTGCTTTCTGGTGGTTTGACAGCGCTGAAAATGTAGCTCATCTTGTTTTGGGAATTGTCGCTCTCGCGGCAGTTTACCTCATCAAAGATGCAGGGGTACATAAGCTGCTTGTCATTCTTGTCGGGCTTCTCGGTCTTGTTGTCGGTCTCTATAACTTAATGGGGGACAACACAATGCTCCTTGGTGCCAGCCTGGAATCTCCGGCAGACTTGGTCCTTCACTTAGCAATAGGTGTATGGGGTCTTTACGCCGGCCTTATGGGATCAAAAACGGCATAATGCCGTGATCTCTTTTCATCATGAGTCTCGCCCACCGGTCGAGGCTCATTGATTTTTCAATTTCTGAAAGGATTTTATAAGGTTAGCATCAAGCTTGTCTCCCCAAGGAATACTAGAATAGCTTTAGTATGAATCATGAATTTTCACCAACCACTATAAGAGAGGATGAATTCTACAAAAGATTCAGGGGGTTTGTAGAGGTCAAATATGGATGCCGGCAAGTTCCTAACCTACAAGGTGAAATACCTGTTAATTCCTTAGAAAGACTGCCGCAATCAGACTTTAAAGCTCCAGCTCCCGAAGAAACTTTTTCAGCCTATTATCACTAATAGACTTCTCCTTTGCATAGCTAAAGAGAATAACCCGCTGCTTCTCGGCAATAAGCTTAGCCAAAGCCAGTTTTTTTATCTGCAGGATATTGGGGGACACTTGCTTGATTTCATAGAGGAAGGAGATCAGATCACAGATCTTCAGATCGACCTCACAGTCCTCATTCCATTTAACTCTGAGGGCCTTGATGATCTTACTTTGAATAGCGTCCAGGTCTTTTTTTACTTGAGCTGCTTTAAACATCGGCAGTATGTCACCGGTTACTGACTCATGGATATCGTGGAGAAGGGCATGGGTTACCAGCTCATTTGTCCTCTCAGGTGTGAATTTGTTAAAGCGTGCCCAGTAAAGCGCGATGAAAGCTGTAGCGACAGAGTGCATTCCGACATTCCACCCGCCTCCGAAGCCGCTCACGCCAAACGCGCGGGGGATATTAAAGATATTCATCAAAAAATCGAGATTGGGATTTTTCTCAACGTGTGAAAGAAGGCCTTGAGGAGTAAAGATGTCTGAGGATTTGTATTTCACATCTGTGATTAAACAATAGACTGCTTAAGAATGCAACATGTGTGCTGATTTGCTAAAATCAAGTCATGACTCTAAAACCGTTTGTCATTAAAAACGAAAGAGAAACGGCTACTAACAACCCCCATCTTGCAGTTGTCGATGCAACACTCATTACTCCAACCAGTAAAGAAGTTACCTGGAGCTATATCAAGACCAACGTTGCTGTTGGGATTCTTGCCATGGACTCAGATCAAAATGTCTACCTAAAACGGGAATGGCGACTTAACCAAAAATCATTTGTTTGGGAGTTACCGGCCGGATTTGTAGAAGAGGAGAATCCGACAGAAGAACAGATACGATCAGCTGCGAATAGAGAACTGCAAGAAGAAGTTGGTATAAAGGCCAAAACGCTTGAAAAACTAGTGACTTTCTATCCATCCAACCATATGTCGATGATTGCGCATATATATCTAGGGACTAATCTTAAAGAATCAACACTTGAACCTGATGAGCACGAGTATTTGGAGGTTAAAAAACTTCCGATCCGTGAAGCTTATCAACTTGTTACAACTAACCAGATCCCAACCGCCCTGACCCTACTGGCATTTGAAACGATGCTTAAACTTAGGTGAGCCTGGAAGGATTTGAACCTTCAACCAATACCTTAAGAGGGTACTGCTCTACCGTTGAGCTACAGGCCCGCGTAAAATCACTTGGAACGTTCTACGTTCCTGCGCTCACACGCGGTGAACCGACAAAACTATTATGCTCGTCACGCGGCAAGCCATTATTTTACATTACTTTTAATATAAATGCTTAGTTGTTTGTTTAAGAACCTTCTTCCAGACCCACTTTTTAAAAAGCTTTCTCTTCCTGTGGCATCCTCTCTCAACAGGTATGCCTCGTAGTAAATGACCCTCCATGGCCTATATGGCTTAGTTGATATAACCAAGCCAGAGTTATGTTTTTCAAGTCTCTTATAAACATCATCTGGTGTATATCCTATATACCATTTCCCAGTATTTATGCTTTCCAGTAAATAAACAAAATACATTTAAACTAGCTTGCAACGTGACCGATCGAACTAAATTTTCTGATCGGTTTTACGTTGTACGCCTGGAGGGACTTGAACCCCCGACCCCTTCGTCCGAAGCGAAGTGCTCTAATCCGCTGAGCTACAGGCGCGCGTGAACTCCTCGCTCATTGTAGCAAACTGAGCCTCGCAGAGCAATTAATGCATCCTTTCCTACTGGACAATCGAGCTTTTTTCTTCATATACTTTACGAGGCGTTTGTGCCAATAGAATTTCTTCGTTATGAATAAGATCATTGGTATAATTTGTTTAACACTCTTTGGATCAGCTCTACTTTTTTCCTACAATCATAAATTGCAACAACCCAAGCTTATTCCCCTTGAGATTTCACCTCAAACAACCACCTCCACACAAAAACCAAGAGGGGGAATACTACCTTTTCCTTTAACTGTCCCTAGTGGTTTTCATATAGGACTTTTTGCTGAGGGATTGGGTACCGCAAGAGACCTCGAGTTTACATCAGGAGGGACACTTTTGGTCTCAGATCCAAATGCTAACACTATCACCGCCTTAAAAGATAACGATGGAGATGGCCAAGCCGACATCAAGAGGGTTATTATCAGTGGCAGGAACGTTGTTCATGGAGTAGCTTTCCATAATGGACAGCTTTATGTCGCTGAGAAAAACAGCGTTGAGCTTTACTCCTGGGATGAATCCTCAATGCAAGCCACTCGTAACAAAACTGTAGTGACTTATCCGGGGAGTACTAATCACGTTAACCGAACATTAGTTTTTGGCGCTGATAACAGAATGTATATCAACTTGGGCTCAACCTGCAACGTTTGTATTGAGAAAAACGCTGAAGAAGGAGCGATACTTGTTGCAAATACTGACGGCTCAGACCTGCATATTTTTGCCAAAGGACAACGCAATGCGCCTTTTTTAGCCATTAACCCAATTACTCACCAACTATGGGCAACAGGGATGGGGGGAGACTATCTGGGTGATAACATACCCCCTGATGAAATTAATATCATTGAGGAAGGTAAGGATTATGGCTGGCCAATCTGTTATGGAGACAAAATTCATGATACTAGCTTTGATAAAAAAGTATATCTCAGTGATCCTTGTCGCACCACTATCCCTCCGATTTACCAAATTGCAGCCCACGCTGCTCCTTTAGGACTGGCTTTTGTCCCGAGTACTTTCAATACGAGCTGGACGAATGATTTAGTTGTTGCATATCATGGGTCGTGGAATCGCTCAATTCCGATCGGCTACAAAGTTGTCCTTATGAGAGTCAAAGGAGAATCAATAGGGGGTGAAGAGGACTTAGTTACAGGTTTTCTCAAAGATTCAGTAACCAGAGGCCGGCCGGTTGACGTAATTTTTGATAAAAATGGCAATTTGTATATCTCAGACGACAAAAGCGGAAATATTTATATTGTTTCATATAACTGAGTCTCTACCTGTATTTTGCATCTTTTATACCTTTTGATATACAATATCTCTATCCCTGGGAGAATCTGTCCTCAATCATATGGAAAAAGTCAAACTTCTTGTTAAAAAAGCCCGCTATTCATATAGAGGCTTGCCGGATAAAAAGCAGTACGTTGAGTTCTTTACAGCCGTTCTTACCGTACCTGTTCTGCTGACTGTAATTATCCTTAACTTAAATAACCTTCGCGCTAATAATAAAGCGAATCAGCCGACTCCCACGCCAGTTCCTGTCAAAACAATTGTCGTTACCGTACCGGTTGCTAACCCCAGTAATAATTCCGCTACAAACCAAACACAACCCTCGCCTGAGGCGTGCAAAAAAGACATCGGACCGGTAAGTATTGATTTCCCTGAAGAAAAAGACGTGGTCACAGACAATCCTGTCCAAGTCGATATCAACTACCTGCAAGGGACATATTGTGCGGTTGTTTGGGCATATAATGTTAACGGCGGTAAATTTTCGGACTTTGACGATAAGTCGATTGCTTTGTATAACCCTCCTCAGGGTGCAATTACGCTCCAGCTTAAAGTTAAAAGCATTGTGACTGGTGAACAAAAAGTTTTGACACGAACTTTTACTTACTCGGGATCGGGGAACACCGCCACATCATCTGCCCAATAACATGCCTAGAAATCTCCGCTCATTCCTTACATTTATTTTCGGATGGCCGCTTTCTCTCATTGCCCTTTTTTTCCTGGCAAAATCTTTTTTACCCCACCTCAGCACACTCTCCCAAACAGTACTCCATCCTAACTGGATCTCGCTCTCTCTAGGATTTTTCTGTTTTGTCGGTTATTTTTATGTGAGAAGCTTTATCTGGTACAAGCTGCTTTATCTACGGGGGCACGACCTTGATGCTACTGAATCACTTTTTCAGTGGTCCTTTGCCCAACTGAGAAGATACATCCCGGGGAATATCTGGGGGGTCGTTGGAGTCTCACTCCATTTTGAGAAAAAAAACGTATCCCGTAAAGATATTGCCGCCTCTGTTGTGACCGAGTCACAACTGGTACTAATAGCGGCAGCCTTCCTCTCACTTTTTAGCCTTCCGCTTGTCATACAACTTGCTCCACTACCACAAATGCTGCTTACGCCTATTAGTATTACCGTAATTATGGGTTCTTTGATTTATTTTTTCTCTAAATCAATACTTAAGAAGATTAGTTTTTCTTCAAAAATCACATCTTTTCTCTTTCCGTCGTTTTCTTTCGAGAAAATTTTATCTTTATGGCTGCTCATGATCATAGCCTTACTCGCATACGGGATCGGGACTTATTTTATTGTTACCAGCTTTACCTATCTTACTCCGCTTATGTTCTGGGCCTTTGTCGGCTACTTTGTCCTGAGCTTACTCGCCGGCTTTGTTTCCTTTATTACACCAACCGGACTGGGAGTGCGGGAAGGTGCAATAGCTCTCGGATTGGGGACCGTTATGTCTTCATCACTTGCAGCTTTTATCGCGATTGCAGCCAGAGGAGTGCTTATACTAAGTGAGCTTTTTGCCATAGGCATTATGTATTTTTTTCATAGGTTCAAAAGCCGACTCCTCCTGCGATGTATCCATTATTTGACAACGTACTCTCATAAGACAGTTCTGCTCTTCGCGTATGGTTTATTCGCAGGTTATTTTTCCTGGATCAGCATACTGCGCTTTGACAACTACTATGCCGGGAGATTTGATTTGGGGAATATGGAGCAGACTATCTGGAATACGCTTCATGGCCACATTTTCGAATTTACCAACCCGAATGGTACTACCATAGTCTCACGACTTGCTTTTCATGCTGACTTTATCTTAGTACTCCTGGCACCAATATACGCTCTCTGGCAGGATCCCCGGCTACTTCTTTTAATACAAACAGCTATTTTAGGACTGGGAGCTTTTTTTGTCTATGGATTGTCTACCTTAGTAACTAAGAACAAAAACGTCTCATTAGTCATATCTTTACTGTATCTTCTCAATCCGAGCCTTGAAAGAGCTGTCATCTACGATTTCCACGCTGTAACACTGGCAACGACATTTCTTCTCGGAGCTTTTTACTTCATGTACCAAAAAAAATATATCTGGTTCGTGCTTCTGGCAATTTTGGCAGGAATATGTAAAGAAGAGATTTGGGCAATAGACGCGCTTTTCGGATTGTATATCCTTGTATTCCAAAAGAAAAAAATGCTTGGGAGTACTGTGTTTGCGGGTTCAGTGTTAATTCTTTATACTCTCATCTGGAAAATTATACCCCAGGCAGCGGGCAGTCAGCACTTCGCTCTGTCTTACTATTCTAACGGGGAAGTGACTGACAGTCCGACCAGCCTTATCAAACTCTTTCTTTTCTCACCCCTTAAGACTCTGTCACTCTTGATGGATTCAGCCCGCCTGATGTATCTTAACCAGCTTCTTTTGCCCATCGGCTACCTGGGACTTTTAGCTCCGCTTTTTCTTATCTTTGCTTCACCTGATCTCGTAATCAATCTCTTGAGTTCAAAAGCAGAGCTACACCAGATCTACTATCAATACTCATCAGCTATCACGCCCTTTCTTTTCATTTCTACAATTTTCGGAGCTGCTTTCGTACTTAAAAGATTAAAAAAAATCCCTGAAATCGTACTCCTTGCCTATTTGGTCTGCGCAGGTTTGTATTCTGCATATCTTTACGGCCCGTTGCCCGGAGCAAAATCACCTAATCTTGATATGATCACTAAGCCCATGCCGGATCGAATAACCATCAACAGACTATTAGGAGCTATCCCTTCTCAGTACTCAGTCTCCACCAGTAATAGCCTTGGTTCACACGTCACTCACAGGCAGTATCTCTTCACTATGCCATATGGCTGGGATAAAGCTGATTATATTATCTTTCTTATGAATGAGACCAATGCTTATCCCTCTCCCCAAGACCACAAAAAGCAAGCCGAAATTCTCTCCCGTAACCCTGAGTACACCAAGTACTACGACGACGGAAATGTTAAAGCTTTTCGCAAAAAGACCATCACCGCTCCGACCGGCCTCTGACTCTTGTACATTAAGTCAGATCTTAGGTATGATAGATCTATGCTTAATGTCATAAAAGCAGACGGTACGATTGAACCATATAGTGAGGAAAAGGTTAAAAACTCTATTAAAAGAGCGGGAGTATCACCTGAACTCCAGACAAAAGTGCTGTCTGACATTAAAGCAAAACTTTACGATAATATCCCGACCTATGATATCTATGGACTGATCACCAGTGCCCTCTCTCACTCCCCGGAGCCGTACAGTAAAGCCCGCTATAGTCTCAAACAAGCCATCATGCTCCTGGGTCCGACAGGGTATCCATTTGAGGATTTTGTTGCCCGGGTTTTTGAGGAGCACGGGTACCAAACCCAAACCAGACTCATCCTTAACGGACGATGTGTTACCCATGAAATCGATGTACTAGCCGAAAAGGACGGTAAAAAAAGCATGGTTGAGGCAAAATTTCATAACAATCCGGGGACGCGTTCAGAAGTCCAGGTTGCTCTCTATGTTAAAGCACGCTTTGATGATGTGAAAGACAGGTACTCATTTGATGAGGCCTGGATTGTTACCAACACCAAAACGACCATGGATGCCAATTCTTACGCCGAGTGCAACAATATGAAAGTTATCAGCTGGAATTTTCCTGAAGGAGGAAGCCTGAGAGACCTTATCGAGTCAAGAGAGCTACACCCCGTTACTCTGTTAACAACCCTGAACGCCAAACAAAAAGCTCACCTTTTGGCTAATCATACTATTTTGTGCAAAGATCTTAAAAAAAATCCGCAATTACTTGACGTATTAGGCCTGTCTCATGAGGAAAAGGAGCAGACCACATCTGAAGTGGCCTATATCTGCCAAAACACTCACCACCACGCCCCCTAATCCTACACACTCATGCAGCTTAACGGTATTTTTCTTAGCCGGCAAGCTATCAGACTGGATAGCCTGTTTTAGCTAATTTCATTCGCTCGAATTTATCAGCCATCCATCCGTTAGGTGTCGTCGTTAGTTTAGTCGCATAAACCAGAAAACCATTTCTGACGGTATGGTCACCGAACCTATCGTTAAGCGCGTCGACTACTTTGACAATTTTTTCCTTTTTACGATCTTCGGGAAGAAGAGTAAGCGGAAGATACTTATTATCCTCCAGTAATCCTGCCCAGACATTCAGCCGTCTGACATAGCCGACCGGTAAGCCTCCGTACTTTTGCTTAAGGATCTGCATACTCCAGTTAAAAAAGTCCGAGCCGGTATCACTGTATGTTTGCTGGGTAATATGACCATAAGCATTATACGCTCCGAAAATTCCTATGCCTATGCTTCTGGCTTTTTTGTTAAGACGGCGCAATTTAAGCCCTATCTCCTCATATAGCTCATAGATGTTTTGCAAGACGATACGTTGATCATGCTGATTGGTAGCCAAACAATATTGTCTCCCGACAGACTTGACAGTCGGCTCCTGTGTATAAGGGAGGACAGGACGGGGATCGATACCTTGACCGACATCATAAAGGAAATGCCCTTCTACGTTACCGAACTCTGCTATTAAAAATGTCAAAGGAGCCCGGCGTAACTGCAATAAATTATAAATACCCATAAGCTGTAACCTGGCTTCAATCCTCGGGCCGATACCGCAGATATCCTGTAATGAGGCCGCGCTGTAGACACTCTCTAGCTGGCTTGGCTTGATAATGACCAGACCGTCAGGTTTTTTGAGGCCTGAGCCCAATTTAGCCAAAAGCTTGTTATATGAAGCACCTACTGAGACGGTGAGATAGTCACCCAACTCCGCTCGGACTCTTTTTTTAATAGCAGCCACAAAATTTTCCACAGTGCCATAGAGATGGATACTGTAGGTAGCATCCATAAATAACTCATCAAGTGAAAAAACCTCGATAAAAGGCGAAAAATCTTTGCAAATATCAATAAATTTTTTACTGATCTCCCAGTACTTCCAAAAATCAGCAGGAACAAGCTGAATAGTAGGGCAGATACGCAGCGCATCATACGTACGGGTAGCTGTGCCTATACCTAACCTCTTAGCTTCACGACTGGAAGCAATGATACAAGTCCTGCCATGAGTAGCAGTCACACCTATAGGTCTGTTACGAAGAAGGGGATTGCATTGTTGTTCACAGCTTGCAAAAAATGAGTCAAAATCAATATGGAGGATAGTACGTTTGGTTGAATTAGTTGCTTTCTCCATCAAAAGTATCCTCAAGTATCCAAAAGAGAGTAGTCGTGTTCAGACTCAGACGAAAATACAGATTACCAGCACTAACACTGAAGATATGGTAAAGAGTGCGGCCTGACTCACGAGTGTGATGATTACCGATCTTCGTAATTGTATAAATTCGGCTTCGCCATTTAAGCCGCCAAGGAAATGCTTTTGACTTTGTATGATCATAGATAGTAATAACACTTACTTTTTCATTCATTATTAAAACTCGAATACCAAATATCGAAATCCGAAATAATACTCAAATCAGGATGTTTAAAATTCAAAACGTTTTTGTCATTTTTATTTAGAAAATTTGGATTTGTTTCGGGTTTCGTATTTCGTGCTTCGAATTTAGCTAGCTACCTATACTTTCTGATAACACTGGCGACTATCCCTCCGATGACGAGGCTTTCTTTGGGCTCTATGACGGGATAGTCAGGATTGGCGGGGGCGAGATAGATCCTGCCGTTTTGTTTTTGGAAATACTTGACCGTCCATTCGCCATCGACATTGGCTGCGACTATATCACCGTTACGGGGGGGTGCGTCTTTTTCTACGATGACGATGTCTCCATCATTGATCCCTTCTCCGCTCATCGACTCTCCTCTGACGGTCAGTGAGAAAATATCTCCCGGCATATCAAGGAGATATTCATAGAAATCAATGCTATCTCCCAAGGATCCCTCCACAGGGGCCGGATAGCCTGCCCTGATCAGACCCAAGTGGGGGATATGAAAGAGTTTCTTGGGAAGGAGCTTACCCTTTTCATCCTTCGCCAAGATATCTACCTCGACCAATTTATTGACGAGATAAACTGCCGCGTTTTTAGATGAGTAGCCGAACATATCACAGATTTCCTGATATGAAGGCAGGCGACGCTGTACTTTATAAAATTTACGGAGTTTTTTAATTGCTTTCTCTAAATCCATAAAATAATTTTCCCTTATAATCCCTCTCCTTGAAGGAGAGGGCAGCCTGCCTGCAGGCAACGGGTGAGGTCTGCTTTAAGCCTCACTGTACATTTGTATTGTCTTTCGTCACCCCTGGTGATGCACTCTATTGTACGAATGTACAAGAAGTATAATGTGTACGTTCGTTCAACGTCAAGATGACAAAGTAGATCAATATGGATAAAAAAATGAAGAGAATGAGTAGGCGAGGCGGACCAATAAAGGTCCGCCTCGCCACAAAAGTTGCTCTATGGGATATCGGGCTTCTCATCTGCGATTCTCTGTTCCCGTTCAGAAAGTGCAGACGCTGGTAGCGTCTCTGATGGAGATGTTGATTCCTCTCTAGGTGCCAGAGGATCACCAACCACTCTCACCACTTGAGCACGAACCTTTTCGAGATTGACTCCGAGTGACTCGAGTACGCCGGCTCCAATTCCTTCGCCTTCCCGGACAAGTCCGAGCAAGATGTGCTCAGTGCCGATGTAGTGATGGTTGAGCTGACGAGCTTCATCAATTGCAAGCTCGATAATCCTTTTGGATCGAGGAGTAAGGCTGATCTCACCAACGACAGCTTCTTCTCCACGCCCAATGATGAACTCAACGGCAGAGCGAACTTTATGTAACCGAACTCCCATGTTTTCCAGGATGCGTGCTGCCACCCCATCTCTTTCCCGAACGAGTCCGAGGAGGAGATGCTCAGTGCCGATATAACCATGGTTGAAGCGCAACGCCTCTTCCTGAGCCAACGTGAGCACCTTTCGTGCTCGACGTGTGAATTTATCAAAATCAGACATGAGATTGGTCCTTTCAACGTGAGCGGCTTGCCTTTTCTCCCAATTGAGCAAAGGTCGCCGTACAAAAACTCTATGCTTGATAAAATTTTTATACAGCAACCCTTGCAAGAGCAACTTGTTAAGGTACGTAATAAGAGAAAGAACGCAATTGTTCTTTCCTTGGAGGGAGTATAGCAAATATAAGATGCAAAATAAACCTATAGTCAGTATGTTTTGGGTTGATTCGCCTTGTAGCTTATTTGACAAGCCCAAAAGCCATATCTATACTTCAAAAGACTATGCCTCTTGCAAATGAGACACAACCATCGCCAGCTACTGACTTTTCTGCCCAGGTAGTTGATATACCTAAATTGGAGTCTACACTTACGAGTCTTACATCTTTTACCAAGGAAAGACCACAGATTGTTCCAGGAGCTATTGACACAACAGCGAGAGAATTCATTGTCAAAGCAGCTGAAGAGGCAAATACTTTTAAGACAAACTTTGAGAAGCAAGAAAATATTCTTACTCCTTCTGAAAGAACAAGAATTAGTGAATGGGTGCGTAAAGATGAAGGCGAGACAGGGATGCATCAATTAGAACAATTGGGTAGAGCCTGCATCCGTCTCTGGAGCAGCGTGGGGAGATCAACAGGCACAGAAACAGAGAAAAAAATGTCAGGGCTTCCGGGACATGATAAAAGACATTTACTCCAAGACTTAACTGCCGGGTTACAATTTCGAAATGATGTCGTAAGTGCAGAAGCTGGAAACAAAGATGAATATCAGAAAATCGGACTGATTGGTTCGTTACTTCATGATGTAGGTCGGTTAGCGGAGGAACGGGTTGTCGGAACACCTGTAGGAGGAGAGCAAGGAGACAAACATACTGAACTTTCATTCTATATCGCTAAGCAATTATTTGATGCTTTCCCTCAACTTGATCAGGCAGTAAGAGATCATATTCTTTATTCAATTCTAGTACATCAAAAATGGCCAAATAAATCAGAAGAGGAAACAATAGGCTATCAAATGACCATGAATGAACCGCTTAACCGAAGCGTAATGGGTTCCGATAGACTTCAACTGGTAGGCCCCGAAGCAATTCTACGCTTTATTGGCTTTGATATTGGAGAATCAGACAAGCCACTGGATTTTGATACCAAAGTCAAACCAGAACGCAAAGAGGCATTAGATAACAAAGCTGAAACAGATCTGTCAGAACATATTGAATTCTACATGCGTAACCTTCTTCCAGTTGAAGTGCCGGGCAGTCCGCAAGCAGCCAATAACGCTGTTAATCAGCGTTGTAATCTACTTCGGGCTATTTCAGGTGCGTATCTTTGGTTATCATCAAGTGATGAAATCCGTAAGCAAATTTTCGCCCCAGAGCTAGCCCGGGACAGAGGAGAAACAGTTGATGAGGTTAAATTAGCGACCAATAAAAAGCGTATTCTTTCTAAGGAAATTTGGGGGGAAATTAAAGGTCAGATAGCTGCCATTGAGTTTCCTGATATTCAAACCGGAATAAAAACGGAAGTTCAACAATTGACGAGCACAAAATCCCTTGAAGAGATTGTTATGAGTTTTGTTAAGGCCGAAAATGCATCAACTACCCAAAAAGGGATAACAAAAATTAAAGAAAAAGTAGGGAAGATAACTGACCCAGCAGCTACTGAGCGACTAAAGGTAGGGATCGGATACGCTCTAGCTATGCGTGATCGACTTTCTAGAAATACTTTAAAAACGATCTCTGCGATGAATAATGACCTACCCCACTTCCCGGCGCATAGTTTGGAAAAATCATTCTCTCAATTCGTCCTCAATAACTACCCAGTAACTTTACAGCAAGCAACCTGATATGACCAAAGGAATTTTATGGATTGTACTGATAGAAGAATCCAAACAAAAATTACTTGAAACCGTTCCTGCCAAATATCCTGTGCTATTTGCAAATCACATCACACTTTTCTACGATGTGGAATTGACCGGAGAATGGAAAGGACTGGTAGAGAAGCGAATAGAGCTTAGTTTGAAGACACATTGTTACGACCACCAGATCCAGGCTGTCACAGTCGATATAGGCGATTTGCCCTGTCAAAATCTTTTTCCTCATATCACAATCTCTGCTCAAGAGGGGATTAAGCCTTTCATATCAAACGCAATGCTTCAGGGAGTTCATAGTTCACAGTATGTAAAAGAAAGTCTGCAGGGAGTAGTTGAATTTGCAGAGTTTGAGTGACTTATTGCGTCGGGTCGAGGAGGACCCAGTTGCGTGATACTGCGGGTTCACTGCAGAGGTTGCGATTAAAACAACATGGTCTACGCATCCCTTTATTGAGTTTGTCGAGTGCAATCTCAATATGTTTTTGACGGGTCTCCGGAGTTTTGACAGCACGTATCCATCTGATCCAATCCCAACGCGCTAGTGGAGTTATATCTTTCCAGAGTTCCTCGGCTTTGTGAGAAGTAGACAACGCTTTTTTTAAATCCTCAGGAACTTCCGGTTCTATCCACTCTTTGGTAGGTGTAAGCGAAACTTGTACAGTATCGCCAGCTCTAGCATGAGCGTCATCAAGCAACTTTTTATCAGGGGCAAACCAGTGGCTCGGTTTGAACCCTGCTCCATACTTTCCATCGGGTTCAAGCAAGGTCTTGAAAGGAACACCGTTGAGGGTACCTACTACCATTGTCATACCACGGGATGGGAGCTTTGCAGAGGCATACTCTGGTAGTCTCAGGATAATCCAGGAGTTGATTTTGAAAAGCGTAGCTTCAAATTGAATTGGAGGCATATGAATACAGTTTAGTTTAAGGACGTCGCGTCAAACGCGACTCCTCGTCAATCTCGGGGGAACCGAGTTTGACTCGTGGGTAGGGTAGCGAATGATGTCCGGACTTATTATAGCAAATTAGGGCTTAAAGAACTTGAGTTTTATAAACAATCTTTTACAGCACTGTAATCCAAAGAATTAATAATTATTAGAACATTCATGCCCATAAATCTCTTTAGGGATTTTGTATTGCTGAACAGGCTTACAAGAAATTATATTTTGTCCAGTCCACACTTCTTGCCATTGTCCATTGACCTTTACTGCATACCAAGCTGCACCTCCAGCATATCCACCCACTCCACCAGTAGCATAGTTTCCTACTAACTTACTTACACTCACCATAGTATTCGGGTCATTTTTAGGATTAATCACGGGAGCTAACTCTTTTCGCCAAGCCAATTCTTGTTCATCAACTGTGCCGCAAAAAAAACTTCCAAAAGGGTCAGACTGAGGAGACAAGCCAATTAAACACTTAACATCATTAAGTTCATATCCATAATTTGTAGCTAAGGAATTTTTCTTATCGTTTGCCCTACTAAGATTAAAGCCATTTTTTACAAAGAAATTTTCACCCGTAGACTGGAGTGGCTGTAAGGATGTTTCTGTAATCTCACTGATATCAGAAAAGTTACCATATTTGCCCATATAATTGTTTGCAAATGTACCAATTCCAAAGCGATACCCTTTTAAAGGAACAACCTGATTATTTGCATCAATCCAATCAATACTTTTAGTCTCAATGATTGGAGCTGTAGTCGAAATAGTCCTTTGTAAGGAGGATAGTGTTGACTGTGCTGACGTAGTGGTTGAATTTGAAGCTGTGTTATTGTTTCGTAGCAAATATATCCCTAATAATCCCAGAAGAACAATTAGAGCTATTCCTAATAATTTTGTGTTTCCTATTTTTGTCTTTTTCTTTCCCACAAATTCAGTATGACATAGAAATAGTAAAAATCAATAGAATTGCCAGGTTCGAGTGCGGTCTTGGGGTGAAGTAGTTTGATATATTTACCTGAGGTTAATTTTACTTTTACTTAGAGTTTTAAGTTTTTGTAAGTCGCCATTGATTAGCGCCTCTTTTTTAGCTCTCGACCAGCCTTTAAGCTGAGTTTCTCGATGCATTGCTTCAAGCCTAGTAGCATATTCCTCACTATAATCAAGCTGGAAACCATGACTATCTTTTGTGAACTTTGCTGCTTTCCAATCTTTTGTTATATGCTGCTTGGTCCGAGCGTTAATATTATTTGTTTGGCCAACATATAGCTCGTTAGAAGAACTTCGAAGAATGTAGACAAAGTAGGGCACAGATAGTTCTTCGACTCCTTTCAGTCGCTCAGAACATTCGCCTCGCTTTTAAATGGTTGGAAACCATGAGCGAGCAAGGCGAGTCGAATGGGTAGGGTAGCGAATGATGTCCGGACTTATTATAGCAATCTCAAAGCACAAGAGTTAGTGTTTTATCAAACGGCATTTCCAAGTTTATGAGGACTTTTCGTTGTAAATCTTATATTTGCCGTCACCAATAATGCTTACTTTGTTGTCTTGCACTAGGACTGCAGCATAGTCATCAACAGCGTAAATTTGATTTTGTGTTGTTTTACTATATTCCCCAACCGACTCATAGGAAATCATATCTGGAACGTGGGGTGAAAACTCAAAATCAACAACACTTAATCCTGTAAAATCTTGCATTCCTATATTATTTACATCTCCAGGCTCAACACCAGCAATTGCGATAGTTGGAGTCACTACAATCCCACCTGCACTTACACCAATATATAACTTATTCTCTGAAAGAAACTTTTTCAGTGCTCCTTCAAATCCACTTTTTCGCATCCAATCGAGAAGAAAAAAGGTGTTTCCACCGTTCACAAAAAGCATATCCTTTGAAGAAAGCAATTTCTTAAGCTCATCTTGATTTATGTTTCGTAAGTCCAGGTTTTCAATATTGGTAATGCCTTGTTGGCTAAGTTGGTCTCTAAATTTCCCAAACCAATCTGGGTTACTCTCGTCACCGTATGCTGCTGTTATGTCAAAGGCAACAGAATACTCCGACGCTGGTTTCTGAAGAAGGGTAGGAAATATATCAACTATTTTTCCTCTTATACCATTGGATGTAAGAAGAAGCGTCATACTTGAAATTATAGCAGAAGTTCAAATCCCATCTTGGGATGAAATAGTCTGATACACAAACTCGAGGCTAAAAAACTTGGGGTGGCTGACGGGGATCGAACCCGCGACATTCAGGACCACAACCTGACGCTCTACCACTGAGCTACAGCCACCAAGTAACCCTGAAAGTATATCATATCTGAGGCTAAGATGCTGTATTTAATAACCTAAAATAAGAGGCAAGCTAGACTAATGCTCTTCCCATATGTACACTAGCTACAGTAATAGGAATAGGATGTGCTGACAAAGATGCGCCCACTGTGGCATAGGCCTCATCGGTAAATGCTAACAACCTGTCACTTGGTACCATATCTGTAACACGAGACACAGACGTGTGAAATATGTCATCCCATCCATATGGAAAACCAAATCCTCCGGGAAAGTCTATTTGCTCTTCTCGCTCAAACACAGTCGCAGCTCTTCCCAAAACATGCTTAGTCTTGCCTGGGTTGTCTGGATCCGCGAAGTTAGTACCAACAATTGCCTCAATTGCCTTTCGCGCCTTATAAGGGGCTCCTTGCTCATCATCGAATTCACCGGCACAAATATAACTATTTGGCCCAACCACCAATGTATCCATATGGAAGGTCAAACCAGTAAGATATTTGGATATCAACCCCAGATGAGACCTATTTGACAGGAGATAAGCATCCATTTGTGCTTGATCCTCTGGAGAAAGATCTTTATACGGACTATTGAATAGAGTTACGTGAGGCATCAAGTCTCCTGCTCCAGCAAAGACTGCAGGAACTTCATAGGTAGAAGCAAGCTCTTGTAGAGGACCAACCACTTGTTCAATTACTTGTTGCTGGGATGGCGCTTCAAGCTCAAACCCGCCCGCAAAAAGATTCTTAAATGAATCAGGAAACCCAGCAAATGGAGTATATTTGCCACTTTCAAATGCTTCTCGCCCTTGCTGACGTCTGAGGTTGATTTTGGCGGTATAAGCTGCCTGCATTGCATCCACCACCGCTTCATCTCTTACCGGATAAACTCTCTGCTCTGCTGACATACGAGGGGATTATATGAAAGATTGGGTAGAGAAGCAAATTAACAAGAGTTTGCGAGGCTAAGGCTAACTTGCTACAATACCTATACGCGCCTGTACCCGCCTGCCATCCGGCTGGAGCCGTCAGGCGACTGGCGGGCAGGGCTCAGCGGACATGTTTTATACATATGTATTAAAGAGTTTATTCGATAATAAGTTATACGTGGGTTTTACTGATAATATAGAACGAAGGTTAGACGAGCATAATAATGGTCTAGTAACTGCAACAAAATCGAGGAGACCTTTAAAATTAATCTATTATGAAGCTACTCTTAGTCAAGAAAAAGCCATAATGAGAGAGAAATATTTTAAATCTGGTTTCGGGAGAAATTTTTTGAAAACAAGAATATAATTATTTGCGCCTGTAGCTCAGCGGATAGAGCATGTCGGTTCTAACGACGGGGTCGGGGGTTCGAATCCCTCCAGGCGTACTCAAAAAATCTCTTGAACTGAAGGTTCAGGAGATTTTTTTGACTATAATGGGGATTCGAACGGCCGGACTGAACGAGGAAGTCTCCTGACTGACGAAGTGAGGGAGGCGGGGTCGCGGGGATCGCGAAGCGATAACCTGTGACTCGAATCCTTGACTGCCTACCAGCCAATTCCCAGACGCGCTAAGCTTCTCAACATCCTTAATTGACAAAAAAAGGTGTTCGATATACTATTGTAAAGGAATAGTGAACCTAGTGCTTTTAAATTGTGATTCATCGTTTTTATAAATATCTTCTCAGTAACCAAGTAATTTTTGCTTTGTTCTTGGTTATTTTTGGCTGGCTACTCTTCCAAACCCGAGGGATTATTACCTCAATTTTTATTGCCTATATTATTAACGCTGCGTTGCTTCCGGTTGTACGATATCTTAGGAAGAAAGGCGTGCCACATTTCTTATCTGTTTTTATCCCATTTATTGCCATCATTATTGTTATTTTCATGATTATATTTCCCTTAATTCCTTTTATTGTTGACCAAATTAAAGCACTTTTGGCGGGGCTTCCCGGGTATGTCAAACAGGCAGCTGATATATCCGGCTTATCAGTTGATGCTAATCAAATTCAATCTTATGTTTCTCGAGAAATAGGATCTATTGGCAGTAATGCTTTTAGCGTTACCAGTAAAGTCTTCGGAGGCTTGTTCTCAACCTTAACAGTCTTGGTGGTTAGCTTTTATTTGATTTTGTACCATGACCGCTTTAAACAAAATATCGCTCAACTATTTCATAAAGATGAACGGGAAAGAGTCGTTAACACCTTAAGTCTAGTTGATGACAAATTAGGAGCATGGTTATCAGGTCAAATTGTACTCTCGCTTTTTATCGGTATTATTACCTGGATTGCCTTAAGTGCTATTGGGCTGCCATACGCTGTACCACTGGCTATCTTAGCGGGAATTTTGGAGATTGTCCCAACGATTGGACCGATTATTTCAGCTATTCCAGCAATTGTTGTTGCCTTGACGGTTTCACCCCCTTTAGCAATTATCGTCGCTCTCATCTACTTTGGAATTCAAATGATAGAAAATAATCTACTAGTTCCAAAAATTATGCAGCGAGCAGTCGGCTTAAATCCGGTGATTGTTATCCTCGCTGTTATGATTGGGGCCAACTTAATGGGTGTTATCGGGGCTTTATTGGCAGTACCATTTGTCTCCTTTATTATGGTGTTATTTAGGAGCCTGGCTGAAGACACAAATTAATATTCTATATCCTTCAAAAAATAAGCTATTTCTTCTCAGCAATAATAAGCGTCCAGGGAATTGGATGAAGCGCTTTCCTGATTTTCAATTTCTTGCCAACGAATTTTTCAAACTGTAAAAATGTCCAGTGATTGATATGCTCAATATCGTTACCAAAGCGGGAAATATTTTTACCCCTTAATAAATTTCCTAACATAAAAAATGGCTCATTAGGCACAGACAGGACACAGTATTTTTTAGTCACTCGCACAAGCTCTGCCAGACCTTTCTCCGGATCATCGATGTGTTCAAGCACTTCACTGCAGATGACCACGTCAAATGAATCAGCCTTATATTGCAGGTCATAAATGCTGCCCTGCTTAAGCGTAAGCTTTGGATGTTCTTTTTTGCCTAATTTGATTGCTAAGTCAAGGAAATCAACTCCCTCTAAGTGAGTACCGATCTTCGCTTTACGAAGTTTTTCCAGTGTAAAGCCCTCGCCACAACCTACGTCTAAAATACTTTGCGGATTAAGAACTCGTATCTCTTTAAGAAGATTCGCTTCGAAGTTATTGAGTAGTTTTTGCTGCAGTGTACTTGAACTTTTGTGCTTTCTATAATTATCAGTTGTATTCATAATTAGGTATTTATTTTAACAGGTAGGGGAAAGTGCATCAAGAATGAGCTTGTGTGTTATTAGAATTAGTACACACATGAAAAACAGTCGGTTTATGAGTTAAGACTTTATCGGAAGGTACTATTTTATTTTCGACTACAAAATTAATACTTTCATTCTTTGCTTGCTCTACCAAAACCTCACGTAAGATTTGTATAACTTGCGGATTAAATACCTGCCCAGCCTTATGGACGTTTACGTAAGTGTTCTCACCAGTTAAGACAAAGTATCCATTTGGATCTATGTCAAAGGCAGCTCCAGCAAGATGACTACTTTCGCGAGGTGGGGCTGCAAAATACGCCCCTTCTCCTGTAGTTAAAGATGTCTGTAGCTTTTCAGTTCGATACAGACTGGTAATCGCGAGACGAATAGTATCAGGATTAAGTCCATATTCTTTCATTTTTTGTGCCCAGAGAAGTGAAATTTCTTCCATCTTTGAAAGCGCTTCAGGTCGCAACTCATCTGGTTCAGGCTCAAGACCTTTGTCATCTGCTTTTCTTAGTCGCCATATCAACTGATAGTAACTACCTTCATGGGGAACCTTTACAAATGTATTTTCAGGAACTGATTCTTGGTGTAAGTAACGCTGGTCAGATGGGTACCACTGTCTTTCACGAGCGGTTTCTTTCATAACTCGAAGATATTCTTGATCCCTTGCGTCATTGATCTCTTTGACAACCGGAGCAACGGATTGAAAAATTTCTGCGTTATTGTCCAAAATAAAATAGGTTAGTAAGTCTAGTTATGAGCGGGTGAAGGGAATCGAACCCTCGTATCAACTTTGGAAAAGTTGTGTTCTACCATTGAACTACACCCGCTAAATGGAACAAACCTCACGGTTGTCTTAACACTTGTCAAGCAAGTGGACTCCTTTCAGTCCGTCCCAACGATTTCCCTTTGAGGATAGCAAAATCGACACACGTAAATCAACGATTTTGCTGTTTTTGAAACCTGCTAAAGTCGTCAGCTTTAAACAATCTCACTGAGTATTATAACATTTTTGTAGCTGAAAATGTCATGAATTTGCCTAAAAGAGGTATAATAAGAGCATGAACATATCTAAATGGTTTTTTATTCCGCATTCTATCAAACGTAAAGTTTTGCAGCTTTTCCGTTATCAGATACAACCTTTTATGTATGTGGCACTGGGGGACAGTACGGCTGAGGGGATGGGGGCAAGTAGTCATGACAAAGCATACACCAGTATAATTCACTCATCACTCAAAGAGAGGTATCGCAAGGCAAAATACCATAACTTTGCCAAAAGTGGAGCAATTCTTAACGACGTCATACACCATCAACTCCCAAGAGCTCTGGCAATAAATCCCAGCCTTATTACTATTTCAGTAGGCGCTAACGACATCATCAGACGAACTAAGCCTGAGGAATTTGAAGAAAATCTCTACGAATTACTCAAGACTCTTCAGCAAAAAACAGATGCCACTATCGTTATCTCGACTATCCCTGATCTCTCACTTACTCCTGCAGTACCGAAGCTACTCAAAACATACAGCCGTTATAAGGCAGGAAAGTTGAATACTATTATCAATAGGGTAGGAAAAGACACCAATACCATAACTGTTGATATGTTTGAGGATAGCAGGGCAGTCTTACGGGCTTTTCCTGATGCTATAGCCAGTGACGGCTTCCATCCTTCAGACTTCGGTTATGCTTTATGGGCAAATACTATTTTGGTAACACTTCATAATGTCCTGGCCCCTGTACCGGAGGAGCCCAAACCGGACGCTTAAATGGAGCCTGTAAGTTTGAGGGACGATCGATTATACTTAGGGTAGATTCATGAGACGACTACTCAACTTACTAATTTTTCTCCTTTCGGTTTCGTTTTCCCTCCTTACCACAAATCAAACAGTTTTCGCGGACTCATCAGTCTCTGTTTTACCAGCTATTACAGTCATTAATATGATCCGGGGTAATGCTCTCGGACGGGAGCGGGTAGATTTACTACCACGTCTTCAGGCTCAATGGCAGGATACAAAAGAACATAACATCCAGGCCACCTGGCTCTGGCAGTACGACGCGCTGACCAATCAGAGGCTTACAGATTTCGCTAAAACCAATCTTAAAAATCAGGAATTCGGCCTTTTTCTCGAAGTTGACCGGAATCTCACGCAAAAGGCCGGAGTCCTGTATCGGGGTCGGGGACCGTGGTATTTCTCAGACGGCTTATTTACTTTCTCATACGATCCCCTTGAAAGAAAACGACTGATCGATACTATATTTGCTCAGTTCAAAACGACATTTGGCTACTATCCGACAACAGTCGGGGCATGGTGGGTAGATGCAAATGCTCTGAGCTATATGCAGCAAAAATACGGCATTACCGCCTCCTTACGAGCTGCCGATCAATACAATTTGGATGTTTATTCGATCTGGGGAACCCTCTGGAGCATTCCCTACCTTGCGTCCATTGATAATGCCGGCATACCTGCCGCAAATCTAACTACCAGCTCAAAGGTAGTTATCATGCAATGGGCACCCAGGGATCCGCTGAGAGGGTATGGCTCATTACCTGCTAATGGTACCTATAGCCTGGAGGATTATGAGCTGAAAAAATATGATAATTCTTACTTTAACTACCTTACCGATATTTATCTTAAAAAGCCGTTGGATCAAGTGGTCATAGGCCTTGAGAACGACCGAGATGAGACAACTTTTACTCAGGGAGGTCACTACAATAATCTTCTTGAGGCTGCCACGGCTTTACGTGAAAGCGGCAAAGTAAGTATTAGTCTAGCAAAAGATTATGCTCAGGCTTTTTTAGCCAGTAAAAAACTTTTACCCCCCACAAATTATTTCCTCACTACAGATTATAAGGAGGAGGATCAGGCTTTTTGGTATAACAGTCCAAATTATCGTATCGGGATACAAAAAATCGGGGAGACTATCTCTGTTGTCGACTATCGGGATTATACAAACAAAGCAAAAGAAGATTTTTCTCTCCTGCCTAATTCTTCGGGAACGCTACGCATTTATACACCGGCAATTATTGACTCTTCTGCTTTCCCTCTGCAAAAAAGAATGTTGGCAACAAGTAAAGAGCCTTTACAAATAAAGTTAGAAAAAGAAAACGTACTATTACTGAGTGATGGTATTATCATTGGCACATTTAATCAATCCTCATTTAAGCTTACCAACTTTAGCTTGGCCTTCTCACAGCCCCATCCAATGCGCTCTTACTCACTCTTCTTAATGATCGCGGGTATCATGTTCATCTATCTTCTGCTCGTCAGTCTAAGAAGAAGACCTAACGAACGTTTTACTTTAGAAAACTTGGCTCTCTTTATGCCGCTGCTTATTGCGTATCCTTTTTTCAATTCCTGGCCGTTAAACGATGCTACGTATTTTCTTGATAAAAAAGAACTTATCTTTTCAATATTTTTTCCGCTTATTCCTTTACCGCCTGAATTAAAGCTTGTCTTTCTCCTCCAAATTCTGCCGTTTGGTATCCTCATGGCAGCTCATGCTATTTTTATAGTTCGGCGTAAAGTAACCGAATTCGCAAGGCCAATTTATTATGCTTTAACAGGTCTCGTAACGATACTCTATCTCCATGTCCCTTATTTCCCCTTAGACCGTTCTACGTACAAGGAAGTCGCTCTAGGCTTGGAAATATTGTCTGTGCTACTAATTGCTTTAGCTATTTTGATCTATATTAGAACTAAAGCAAAAAAGTTAATTATCCTTTCTTTAGCCGGCATTCCGATCCTCCTTTTCATCATAGGCGGAGTGTTATTCCTCTCTCGTTCTCGGCTCATCATTACTCCTTTTGAGATGGATGGGCTAAAGGTGATTTCTGACAGGCATAAAGACGTCATTTATCTCTATCCTACAGACAAGCCAATTTATAAGGCTATCAAACCGGTCATGCTTGACAACTATCATGTGGGGGAAAGGCTAACCGGCACCGACTGGCAAGCTCTCGTGAGAGTAAAAGATCGGCTTGTTTTGGGGGATTATAAAAACAAACTGGTGATGGTACCTCGATACTTAGGATCTGACATCTCACCTGAGGAAATTAAGCAATTCGGACTTACAAAAATCTTTGACAACTCCCAGATTGCTATTTTTGAGTAAAACTGAGTCGGGGAGACAGGATTCGAACCTGCGGCCTCACGGTCCCAAACCGCGCGCGCTACCAACTGCGCCACTCCCCGAAATTTTCGACTCTTTAGTACCCTTGTGGTGCCGCGGGGGGGAGTCGGACCCCCACGTCCTTGCGAACAAGGGCTCTTAAGGCCCCCGTGTATACCATTTCACCACCGCGGCGTCTTTGTATTTTACTTTATCCAGCTTTGTTATTCAACCTGAGATACGCATCACATTTCTAATTAGCCCGCAAGGTCATTCCAAGTGATTGGAAGCTGGTGTTCACAATCAACAATATCCGCTATAATCGCCTTGTCGTATTGGCTCCTTAACAGAAAGGACTGTCCAGATGGGACAAAACGTACTCGTCGTTGGAAAAGGCGCACGAGAGCACGCAGTCGCATGGAAGCTCCTCCAAAGTCGGAGGGTTGACTATGTCTTTGTCGCTCCCGGGAACGCCGGCACCCTGACCATGGATCGGGATCGCTGCACAAATCTGCCGATCAAGGTGGGTGACGTGGATGCGATTCGCAATGCCATCGAAGCCAAAAACATCGATCTCACGATCTACGGACCGGAAGATCCACTTATTGCGGGACACGCCGACATACTTCGCTCTCATGGACACCTGGTTTTCGGACCGGGTGCTGATGGCGCGCGGCTCGAAGGCAGCAAGTCCTTCGGCAAAATGATCATGAACAAGTACGGCATACCCACAGCTCAAGCCGTCAGCGTAGAAGGCATCAACCAGGCCGACACTGCGGTTAAACGAGCAACCATGCCGGTTGTGATCAAAGCCGATGGGCTAGCAGCCGGCAAGGGTGTCTTCATCTGCCAGACGGTTGAAGAAGGCCGTCGCGTCGTCAACCAATTGATGATGAAGAACCTCCTCGGCAAGGCCGGTCACAGGCTGGTCATCGAGGAGTTCCTTCAAGGACCGGAAGCCTCGCTGCACGTAGTCACCGACGGCAAGACCTTTCGGGTTCTTGCCCTTTCACGTGATCACAAGCGTGAATTTGATGGCGATAAAGGTCGCAACACTGGTGGCATGGGCGCGTACGCTCCTCTACCTGACCAGAGCTGGCTCAATTCCGCCATCAAGACCATCGTTCGCCCGCTCCTTGCTGCACTCAAGGCTGAGGGCATCAAATACCGCGGCGTCATCTACATCGGCCTTATCCTGACAAAGGATGGGCCGAAGGTACTTGAGTTCAACTGCCGCTTCGGAGACCCGGAGACGCAAGTCATCCTGCCGCTTCTCCAGAGCGACCTCTACGAACTCTGCGACGCAGCAGCTCGAGGCACGCTCTCCTCAATCAAACCCTTGATCTGGTATCCGGGGTATGCAACGGGAGTGGCGCTCGTCTCAGGCGGCTACCCTGGCACCATCAAGACCGGCAAGCCGATTACCGGACTTCCATTGGTGAGTCCTGACACGACTGTCTTTCACGCCGGAACGAGGTATGAAAACGGCCAGGTCCTGACCGATGGCGGGAGAGTCCTAACAGTTGTTGGCCGAGGCTCAACCCTCGATCTAGCAACGGCTGTTGCCTACAATGGCGTCAAAGGAATTTCGTTTGAAGAGATGGCCTATCGCAAGGACATTGCCCAGACGAACTAGCCATCTGGGCCACTACGACGCGGCCCCGGGCGTAAGCCCGGGGCCACCCTCACCAAGTTATTGATGGGGTGGGGGAATAATATCTAACTTCTTAAGGGAATAATCAAGAAAATTCTTCATTTCCTCACGTCTGTTCTCACTGTTGAGGATAATGCCGATAATGCGATGACTCTGATAGTCAAGCAGAGTCACCAGACAAAGTCCTGCCTCAGGTGTGAAGCCTGTCTTGACACCTTTTACCCCGGGATATGACGTGAGTAAATTTGTTTCGTTAAATAATTGATACGCCTTGTGTTGGTCTGTAGCAGGAATATCATATTCATACGTCGAGACTACCTTAGTAAAAAGAGGAAAGTTCTCTAAAGCATACCTGGTAATCACGAGTAAATCAGAGGCTGTTGTATATTGCATACCATCACCTTGCAAGCCTGACGGATTGCTGAAGTGTGTATCGACTAATCCTAGGGCTTTGGCCTTATCATTCATGGCTTGAATAAACATTGTTCTTCCCGCAGGGTAATTGCTCGCCAATACTTCAGCCGCGTCATTTCCTGAAGGAAGCATCAGCCCGTAAAGAAGTTCCTCCTGTGAGAGTTCCTCACCCGGAGACAAACCCATACTATCCTCTCCAACTAGCGCTCTGGCACTCACAATATACGTATTATCATCTCTTTTGTTTTCGAGCGCGACAATTGCGGTCATAATTTTTGTCAGAGAGGCCATGGGCATCCGAGCTGTACTGTTGTATTCAAAAAGGGTTTTGTTGGTGGTGAGATCATATATGAGAACTGATTTGGCAGTGTAATCAGGAAGAGTGTCCGTTCTCGCTTGAATTTTCTCAATAAAAGGAGTCCAAAAATCAAGCAAGGTCACCTGCTTATTACCAGTAAGCGTCAAAAAACCAGGAATAGGGGAGAGGTAGGATGATTTGTCGCTATTTTGCGGAATAAAGAGAAAATAGCCTAAGAAAACCAATCCCGTTACCAAGACACTGAAAAAAACAAAGACAAAAAAATGCCGCATCCAATTATTGTATCACTGCGCTATAATAGATTTATGGATCAACCAAAACTCACAGTTTTGTCTCTCAATGTCTTCGGTGCCCCTTTTCATCCTTTACGTATTGTGACCTCTTTTATGCGGAATAACGTCAGGGGTAGATTTCGTATCATTGCAGATGTCATCAGGCAAACCCAGAGCGATATTCTCATACTTCAAGAAGTTCACGACTATCCGCATTATTATTTTCTTCGCAAACTCTTGCCGGAATATCGTTATACAGTTGCCAAACGCATGTTCTATGGACCAAGAGGAGGAATCGTGATCCTTTCCAAAAGGCCTCTGCACCATGCCCATTATTACGACTTCCAGGACAAAGGCAAAATGACGAACAAATCTATCACAGGACATCTCACTGTAAAAGGCATACTGCTTGCCAAGCTTAAAGGAACTGATCTTTGGCTGGGGAACACGCATTTGACCCAAAACTCAGATCATACCTGGGAAGAGGATAACCGCTATGTCACAATAATCGAGTCACAGCTCAAACAAGTAGCAATTCATGCAAGAGCAATACAGCAAAGAGGGGAGCGGCTTATTATGGGAGGAGACTTTAACCTTCCTAAGGAATATCGCTATTATAAAGAATTTCTCAAACAAACGAACTTTGAAGATGCCTTTATTAACGATTTCTTCCCGACATACCACACTGCATTTTTGCCGAAAGGTGATAAGGCTGAGAGGATCGATTATATTTTCTATTCGGGAAAGATGAAATTATTGAAGAATGACTATATTTTACAAAAGCCTCTCAAAGATGCTTTTGGTGAAGACTTTTACCCCTCAGACCACCTTGGCTTGAAGACCACATTTTCACTTACCTGATCTATGGTATTATGACTGTATGACACTCATCCATGCAAGTATCCTGGCAATTATTGAAGGTATCACAGAATTTCTCCCTATCTCCAGTACCGGACATTTGATCCTCGCCTCACACGCATTGGGTATTCTAGACACTGATTTTACGAAAAGCTTTGAAATCATCATTCAGTTAGGTGCTATTCTGGCAATTGTTGTGCTCTATTGGAAGACTTTTCTTTTTAAAAAGAACTACTGGCCTAAAATTATCGCCGGCTTTATACCGACAGCCATTGTAGGCTTTACTCTCTATCCGCTTATTAAGCACGTCTTGCTTTCAAGCCCATTAATTACTCTCTGGTCATTACTTATCGGCGGTATCGCACTTATCCTGATTGAAAAACTTCATAAAGAAAAAGAATCGCACAAAGAAGATCTTTCTCAACTAAGCTATACGCAAGCAGTTCTTATCGGCTGCTTTCAGGCCGTTTCTGTCATCCCCGGCGTATCGAGAGCCGGTGCCACGATAGTCGGAGGACTACTGGTAGGTACTAAAAGAAAGACAGCTGTTGAATTCTCCTTTTTACTGGCAGTACCTACCATGCTGGCTGCAACTGGACTGGATATCGTTAAATCACACGCTAGCTTCACACCAGATCAAGTAGTCATACTTTCAGTCGGTTTCGTGATGGCTTTTCTGACAGCATTAGTCGTTGTCAAATATTTTTTACTCTATATACAAAATCATTCCTTTGTCTCATTTGGCGTCTATCGCATAATGCTGGCAATTGTTTATTGGCTGGTTCTGGTGCGCTAGCCTTGACGAAAACTCAATAAACTACTATAATCCTCAGGTACTCTTTAGCCTCAGCTTTAGACCTGCCTGTACACTCTCTGTCCTCTTTTTTATGGCTAACTATCGTTTGAGGTCTTTGCGATCGCTAAAAATTGCTAATCCGTTACCGAAAATCAGACAAAGCAAGCGCTACAAGCGCTTAACTGCTTTCATCAAACATAAACCTTTTGCCAGTTTCTTTGTGGCTCTTGGCTTACTCCTTTTTGTCCTTATTTTAGGTTCAATCCTCAGCAGTCTAAACAAGAAAGAGGTAACTGCGCCTACTCCCAGTAAAGCAGTTCAAACCTACACGATAGGCAAAGCACCGACAGTTGCCCTCCAAGCCCAAGTCGAAAAAAACGGCGTAATTAAAATTATGGCCCAGGGGTCAGGCATTGTCCAAAAAGTCCATGTCAACGAAGGGGATGCAATCAAACAAGGTCAGTGGCTGGTCTCACTTTCGACTAACTACCAGGGCGGAAGTGCCCCGGCTCTTCAGGCACAATTAGCTGGCGCTCAGGCAAAAAACGTCAATGAGACGTACAACCTCCAAAAAGATATTATTTCCAAACAGCATGATGTTGCCACCGCCTCAGCTGAGAATACCGAACAACTGAGACAAATTTCTCATCAATCCCTTGATGACACCAACAATTTACTGAATGTAAATCGTACTCAGCTTGACGCAGTCAATGCACAGATAGCCTTACTTGAGCAAACAGACCCCACCAACTCCCAGCTGCCAACACTTAAAACCCAACAACTCCAACTTCAATCAGGTGTCAATCAGTTAGCCAATGCCGCTCGCTCTCTTGATTATCAAACCAATACGAATAAACCTCCGACACTTCTTGCAAACACCCAAAAAGACATTACACTTAAGCAATTAGATCTGCAGGAAAAAGCACTGGATCTCAACAAGAAGGTAAGTAATATTCAATATAATTTAGCTCTCGTTTGGGAGGCCATGATGCACCCTGCAGCACCTTTTGCAGGAACTGTAGAGCGTGTTAATGTTCAGGTGGGAGAAAATGTGAGCTCAGGTGATGTGATAGCAACTATTGCAAGCTCGGAGATCACCTCTACAGCAATTTTGAGAGTCCCTGAACAGATTGCAGACAACATTTCACGTGTTGAGCCAAGCATAATTCATCTCAAAGACAGGACACTGAATCTGACACCGACGTATGTCTCAACAGTCGCAACTGACGGACAACTCTACTCAATTATTTATACATTCCCCGACGGTATATCCTCTTTGACTAATGGTGAGTACCTCAAGGTTGAAGTGCCGGTCGGTTATGCCACAACGAATGGAATTAATCCTTATATCCCCATTGACAGTGTCTATGAGTCACAAAATGAAGCCACAGTGTATCTCCTAAAAAACAACAAAGCTCAAGCCAGACAAATAACAGTTGGCGATGTCTATGGCGAATATGTTGCAGTCCTGCAAGGGCTCCACGACGGTGACCAAATCATCCTGGATCGTAATGTCGTCGCCGGAGACGCTGTACGACTAACGACTAACGACTAACGACTAACGACTAACGACTAACGACTATTTTATGTATGGCAAAAGAGACATCGTATCTTCATCATCTAACCTTTAACTCCAAACTTAAAGATTCCTTTGTTGGAAAGTTCTTGGCCAACCCACGCCTACTTATTCTTCTTCTGGTAGCGATCATCGGGATGGGCAGTTCGAGTTTTATCAGCCTGCCTAGACGCATTGTGCCTGAGATTAAAATCCCGCTCGTTATCGTCTCAGATGTTCTCCCAGGCGCCAACCCGCAGGACATCGAGTCCCTTATCACCAGACCTCTTGAGGATAGCATCACGGGAGTTGAAAATGTCTCCAAAGTGACCTCATCATCTCGTGAAAACGTCTCTGTCATACAAATAGAATTTAACACCGGAGTTAATCCGGATAAAGCTCGAACCGATGTTCAGTCAGCCATAGATCAGGTAAATCTCCCGACTGATGCTCAAGCACCAAAAGTACAGACAATTGATTTTGAAAATCAACCGGTCTGGACATTCGCTCTTATCGGCAAAGGAGATGTCGCCAGTCTTAACCGTTTCTCAAAAATTCTGCAAAAAGATTTGGAGGATCTTTCAACAATTGATACTGTCACTACAAATGGCCTTGAGGATCGTGAAATAACCGTCCTTATTGACCAAAACAGGCTCGCAACGTACAGACTTTCACCAATTCAACTCTCCTTGCTTGTTAAGGCCTCACTCGGCTCATTCCCGGCCGGAACTGTCAGGACAGAGACCTCGTCTTTTGCCCTCAGTATTGATCCCTCTGTTACAACTATCAATGACATACGCTCACTACAACTAAATAACAACGGCGTCATAATCCCGCTCTCATCAGTTGCAACGATTACCGAGCGCTCCAAACCCAACCAGAATCCCTCTTTTATCGCCTCTTCCGGGAGATCTGCCGAACGATCTGTCACTTTTAGTGTTTTTAAAAATAAGAACACTAACATCGACAAAGCGGTTAAAGACGCCGAGGCAAAAGTTGATGACTCCCTTGCTCACTATAAAGGACAGCTCTCAATTCAATCCATCAGTAACGCGGGGGAGGACATCACCACACAATTTAACGATCTGACTCGAGACTTTATTGTGACAATTATTCTTGTCTTCTTAGTACTTTTCGTCTTTCTAGGCTTGCGGCAGGCATTTGTCTCTCTTTTTGCTGTTCCGCTGACATTCCTTATCAGCTTTACCGTCATGAACTTTACCGGGATTTCCCTGAATTTCATTTCAATGTTCTCTCTTCTTTTGGCCCTTGGGCTTTTGGTCGATGACACGATTGTCGTGATCTCAGCTATGACGTCTTACTTTCGTTCCGGCAAATTTACGCCATTGCAAACAGGACTTCTGGTCTGGAAGGACTTTATTACGCCGATTTTGACGACGACACTGACAACTGTTTTTGCCTTTTTACCGATGCTTATTTCAACCGGAATTATCGGAGAGTTCATCAAATCAATTCCTATCGTTGTTTCAAGCACATTGATTGCTTCATTCTTTGTCGCTATGGTCATCACCTTACCCTTAACAATTATCTTACTCAAGCCTCAGTTCCCTCGCAGAGTTGTCCTCCTTTTTAAGATTGTTTTACTTGTCTTCCTACTCGGTATTCTTGTAAGTGTCCTACCCAAAGGCCCTCTCCTGCCGGTTGGTCTTTTGGCTGCTGCTATTTTCCTTTTTGTTACGGCCAACATCAGAATGATCGCACTCAAACGCACCAAACAATATGTGACTACAACACAAAAAAACCATAAACTAGTCAGAACAGCCCCTCACTATATTGAAAACGGGTTGATCAGCTTCCACACTATCAGTGAGGCATATAAAAAAATAATTACCAGAATCCTGCAGTCAAAAAGCAACAGACGTAAGGCTATCGCCATGGTAATTATATTTTCAATTTTTTCTTATCTCCTTGTGCCGTTTGGCTTCGTACAGAACGAGTTCTTCCCTAAAAGTGACCAAAACTTTATTACTATGACAGTGGAACTACCGGCAGGTACCAATGCAGACACAGCTGCCAAAGAAGCAAATCTTCTCATCGAAAGGTTACGCAACATTAAAAATGTCAATTACGTTACAGCCGATGTCGGACAGGCGACAGGGAGTTTTGGTGGGGCAGAAGGAAGCGGAAGCAATACTATTCTTTTCTCACTTGTCCTGCCTGATAAGGACAGAAGGGATCAAAGTTCAATTGAGATCGGGCAGGAATTGCGCGACGAATTTGCCGACTACACTAAAGGTAAAGTAACAGTCAACGAATCATCAGGTGGGCCACCGGCCGGAGCAGACTTGCAAATAAACTTATTCGGAGAGGATTTAGCAGTGCTCGATCAATATGCCGATAAAATTATGACCCACGTAAAAGAACAAAAAGGTGCAACTGACATCTCCAAATCGATCAAACCAGGTACAAGTAAGATAGTTTTTGTTCCCGACCAAGTACAACTTGCAACCAATAATGTCACTCAGGATCAGTTAGGACTATATTTACGAACCTTCGCCAGCGGATTTACCCTTGACTCAGCCAGACTTAATACCGGGGACGCCTTCTCACAAGACAAGCAGGATATAACACTCAGAAGTGCAACCACTCTGCAAAATGTAGGGGATATCTCAACTATCTCGATTCCAACTCAACACGGACTCCTCCCGCTTTCAAGTCTGGGGGCTCTCCATTTAAAATCCAACCCTACTCTTATTACCCGTGAAGACGGCAAACGTACCATCTCAATTACTGCAACTGCCAAGCAAGGATATACACCGACACAACTCAACGCCGAGCTTGAGAAATATGCCAGGACGGATCTCAACTTGCCTCAGGGATATAGCTGGAAGACCGGGGGGGTCAACGAAGAAAATCAAAAATCAGTTAATTCTATCCTGCAAGCCATGCTTATCTCATTTATGCTGATTATCGTAACAATGGTCGTACAATTCGGTTCTTTCAGAAAAGCCGTCATCGTCATGCTCGTTATTCCACTCTCAATTTCAGGGGTCTTTATCATCTTTGCACTCAGTCATACTCCACTTTCATTCCCGGCTCTCATCGGAGTCCTGGCACTCTTTGGAATTGTAGTCAAGAACTCAATCCTGATCATTGATAAGATTGCAGCCAACGAAAAAATCGGCATGGACTTTGTTTCAGGCATTACCGATGGAGCATCAAGCAGACTTGAGCCGATCGCTCTTACATCCCTGGCTGCCATCATGGGTCTTATCCCGATCACCATCTCCGATCCTTTGTGGCGAGGACTCGGAGGCGCAATCATCTCAGGACTTACTTTCTCAGGCACGATTATGCTTTTCTTCATTCCTGTTGTCTACTACACCTGGTTCCATCCCGGAGAGAAAAAATAATTACCCCTACCCTCACTCTTGATAAAGAGTAACGACTAATTCATTTAGTTCATTTGGGTGTACTCGCGAACCCAGTTCAATCACTGTCGGCTCACTTCCATCCGGATAAGCAAAGATGATCTGTGTCTCTGTCTCTACTCTTTCTATATCTGACCGGCCTTGGGAGTCATAAAGAACAATACTATCAGGATCAAGTGCTATTTTTGACCTTTTTGGAGACTCATCCCACTCATAAGAAGGGGAAAGCAGTGGAGGATTAGATTCCGGATCCTTCCTGCTTTTAAGTCTTTCTTTGGCAATCGTAAAACCGAAAACACCAAGTCCAATCCCGGCTACCAGACTCTGCTCGCTGAAAAGATACTGAGACACCGTATGTAAGCCTACTGGTACGTACGATGCCAGATCAGTTATCTTGTGTAGATGCTCGCTGGTTTTTTCAAAGAGGCGATAGTAGGGAGTGTCTGATTCCCGCATTGTTTGGATTATAGGCTGCTTAGAGCTTAACGTCAAATTGCAGGTCATAGTAAAAATGTTTGGGGCATAGAGTGTGAAAATGTGACGTCTTATCAATCTATTTTTCACACAGAAGTTGATTAAGTTAGGATATAGTTTGAATACATTTATCATAATTGACAGAGAAATCCTTATCAGATAAGATCTTTTCAATGGGTAACTAACACCGGCCGTCAACGGAGGTGAGTATCACAGGGAATGTCTCTTGATACATCAGGCAACATCCCAAGAAGTGCAAAGTTAAATCAGTATTCTGAGGACGATGTCCGAAGAATAAGTATATTCTGGTCAAAACGTAAACGTATGATTACCTGCCCGGTACAGAATATTTTACATGCCAATTGCCACCCCTCATATCCAGAGTTGGAAGGATGTGAGGGGTTTTTATTGACCCCCGTTCTCATTATCTCTCACAAGTTCGAAGAATAATAAGAGCGGGGTTTTTTATTCGACTACACTGACCAAGGAAGGAGGTGAAATTATGAATATTAAAAAATTATTACCATTTGTTCTAGGACTAGCAACATTTACTCTCGCAACCCCAGCCTTTGCTGACACATATTCCCAAAATTTTGAATCATTTACTCTAGGTACTGTAAATGGTCAAGATGGATGGAGCATGACAGGTCCTTATGACGTTGAGGTGGATGGGAGTTTCGGGCATGCCGCTTTTGGGACAAAATCACTTAGAATTTCTGATGCAGTAACAAGCGGTAGTTTTGGGGATTGGGTTTTTACAAAACCTTTAACTGATGCTGTAGGTGAAGTAGATTCTACGGATGGAGCGTTCTCTAGAGGAACTCTTCAGAGTCACTTTGAAACCCAATTTGATATCGCATCAACAGTACCTAGCGCTCAACAGCCAGGACTCCACGTATCTGTTTCACCAGATAGGGGAGACGGATCACGCATGAGCTACCTTCGTTTTGAAGATAGTACTGGCGGAATCGATGTTTTCTTTGATGATGTACAGCAACCGTCAGCTTGCACGCCGAGTGGCTGTGCCAACTTTGTCGAAACTCCAATAGGAACAGACCTCACGCGAACGTCTCCACATACAATCAGGTTAACCATGGACCTTCTGGATGGACCTGGAAATGACGTTGTCAAAGTCTGGATTGATGGGACGCTCGTGCACACGGGAACAAGCTGGGAAGATTATTTCCGCTATGATCCTGAATCAATTGCTGAACAAAGCCCTAGAATAGTCAGAAATCTGATTATTCAATCACGGACTGGTGGTGGTCCAGTAACAAACCCCGCAAATGCTGACAACGGATTCTTGTTTGACAATATCAGTCTCAGTTCAGGACCGATACCTGTTGATCCGTTTGCTGTCCCTGTAGCTTGTTCTGATATTGCATTCTCTGGTGCACCCATTGTAGGAACAAATGGAAGCGACTCCATAAATGGAACCTCCGGAAACGATCTGATCTTCGCTCTTGGAGGGAGTGATGTCGTCAATGGTGGTGGAGGTAACGACTGTATAGTCGGCGGAATGGGATCAGACAGCCTTCGCGGAGGAAATGGTAATGACGTCATCTTAGGGGGTGACGGAAGCGATTCTCTGGATGGAGGAAATAATGAAGACAAGCTCTATGGAGAGGATGGAGTTGATTCCTTAAAAGGTGGTAATCACAATGATGAACTCCATGGAGGAAATGATGGAGATTCTCTCAACGGCGGAAATGGAAATGACACTCTCTTCGGAGATAGTGGCAATGACTCTCTCAGAGGAGATACGGGGAAAGACACGCTCGCTGGAGGAGATGGAGCTGACTTCGCCAATGGCGGAGCAGGAAACCAGGATGCTTGCACAGCAGAATTTGAGTCTGCGTGTGAGTTATAAACGTTCACCGGATCGTAGACCGAATCTCGTTTGAAAGGAGGTGAAAAATATATGACAAATTTAAAATATAGAATCGTAGCCGGTGCAGCAACTGTTGCTATTCTTGCAACAACTATGGCACCAGCCACATTCGCAGCCAAGATTAAATTCAAGAACACAGGAGCTGGATCAGTTAATCATGCAACCATCGTGCAGACCAATAATAAAACGTTAACTCAGTATAATGGTACTGCCGTCGTTAACATTGTTGGCACACTTCAGAATACCGGTGGTAATTCAGCAAGTGGCAATACTGGTGATGGTAACGTAACTGTCGGTAGTGGAAATGCTACTTCAACAGTCACCAATAAAACCACAACTGGTGGCAACGATGCAACTGTCAATCCTTGTGGCTGTCCAACAGACGATGACACAATCAGATTCCGCAATACAGGAGCTGGATCAGTTAATAATGCAACCATCGTCTCGACTAATACCAGTAGTACTGAGCAAACAAACGAAACATTCGTTTTGAACGGTGTACTCGTCGCCCAGAACACTGGTCTGAACAGTGCAAGTGGCAATACTGGTGATGGTAACGTAACTGTCGGTAGTGGAAATGCTACTTCAACAGTTAGCAATACCACCACAACAGGTGGCAATACGCTTAACTAAGGTTAGTTAAGATCTTCTAGAAGGACAAGGCCCTGCCAATGGGAGGCTTAAGACTCCCTCAGCAGGGTTTTTGTTAGGCTCAATTTCTTACACAAAAATAAGAGAAAAGGGATTATAGTATGGACACAATGAAACGCCTATCTTTTCTCTTATCCATTGTCCTATTATTATTCGCAAAACAGTCTGTTCAAGCAACCAGCAACGTCAAAGTCACAACCAACAGCAACGGCACAACAGAGACACACGTTCGGATAGAGACCAATGGTGAGGTAAAGAGTTTTGACACGAAAGGGGATGAGGATGTAGATTGGACGTCTGGAGACGGCCAGTCGTCGGTGAAGATTAACTCAAACACAAAAAAACCAACTTCGACCCCGACTAAATCGGAAAGTAAAGCCTCGACTGGGGTCTCTCAGGACACAGATAATGATACGGATGATAAAGCAACTCCAACTGCCACAATTGACGATAAAAAGACTCAAGACAAAAAGCCATTCTCCCTTTCCGATCTCCTTGAGAGCATTTTTGCCTTCTTCGGCTTCAAAAAGAAGTAAATTACTTCTCCTCAGTTGCAAATATCAACAGTCTCTTCCAATCTGTGCCTATCGGCGTACAAGTCTGTAAGACAAGATGATCTCCCTTAAGGCCGGTTACTTTACTAACATCTGCAGGAGATACCTCAACCATCGATACTACTTTATAGTTATATTCTTTATGTTCGCGCCATATAACAATATTGTCGCCCTTTTCAAGTTCGGGAAGCCGGAGGAAAACAGTATTATTACGTGTCTGCTCCCAGGGAGGACCTGACGAATGAGCAAAAAGATAAACGGTTCCGTGTTGTCCAGGTAAGGAAAAACCCCTTGCAAGGGCTACTCCTTTTTTAAGCGCCGGGCGGTAGGAAGCTTCACTCCAAGGATCAACGTTTGGAATTATTTGAGCTGAAGCATGAATTTTAGGTATCCAGAGAGCAAAGCCGCGCTCTGCGGGAGCGGGAATAGTAGCGGGGAAAAAATAAGACGAAAGTAATGGATAAAAGAGAAAAATAAATCCGCATAAAGAAAAAATTATCAAACTATTGCCGATATAATAAGAAATTTTTTTCATGTGGGTATTTTAGCCTAGAGTTTGTAGATAGTCAAAGGCACAAAAAACCCCGCCTTACGCGGGGTTTTTCTAGAGTGCCAAAACCAAAGAGGGCGATCTGCCGGATTTCAGTCTTAACACCGCACCGAAAAAGAGCATCAGTAAGTTACCAATGAGAGCCAAGAGCATCCAGGGAGTACCGGTAACAGGAAGAATAGCTCCGGTCGTCGTCCCCAGGACAGACCCTCCGCCAGGAGGATTACTTGGGCCGTTCCCGCCATCACTAGGCTTAGGATTGTCCGATGGAGGTGGAGGTGGAGGAGGATTGCAGCCATCACCTTCACAAGGAGGAGGTGGGGGAGGTGGAGGTGGGGGAGTCTCTTTGCACCCGCAATCAACTGTTACATCATTGGTATTCAGATCATTATCGATCCGAATATTTAGGTCAATGTCTCCTGTTTTGATACTCACATCTCCATTATTGTTATTTGCTGTATTATTACCGGTAATAAGATCCCAGATACTGTAATTAAAGATATCGGCTACATTGTTAACAACAACTACAGAATTGGAGTCCTGGTTGAGTGTGATGGTGTTGGTACTTCCGGCGCCGTTGCCCGAAATTTTAAGAGAAAAGCCTTGATTGCTCCCTGTTCCTAAAGCAACCTGAGAGTGATTGATGGTATTTTTGATAATCTCGTTTACTGTAATCGAGCCGGTGTCGATAGTAACATTGCCATTATTGTGATTTGCTGTATTACCGCCTGTGTTGATGTTCCCGAGAATTGAGTTGGTAATGGTTGCCTGCTGGGTAACAAGTATCGTGTTGTTGTTATTTGATGAATAGGAAATGCTGTTCGTAGTATCCGATCCGTTGCCGATGATTGAAGCCTGGCTATCTGACTGTTGACAACACGTTGAGCTATCAGCATTTGACTCGTTGGCTGTATTCTGTACTGAGGTGGCGACTGTGCTGTCACCCGTCTGGATACTATTCTCTCCCGAAGTATTATTACTCGTAGAGTTACTGCCCGTGTCAGCATTTACTTCAACCTGGTTAGTAACCTCAGCATTATTATTCTGTGAGACATTATTCTCCTGACTCTGGCTCACGGAAAGCGTGCTTGAGGCGTTATCGCCATTATTTGCGATGGAGTAGGAGTCGGCACTGACTGTCCTTGCGGTAATAGGCAACACAGCAACAGCCGCCAGAGCTAACAACACTTTTTTTTGTAACATACAATTTTGAACGCTAATTTACAGTAAGCGGACTACACTGGGGCAGAGAGTAGGCAGACTAGTTATTCAGTTGTTTTTTTATATAGATTTTTCGACCGATAAAGATAAGTCCTAAAGCCGGCAAGACTAGCAAGAACCACGCAAGATTGATTGTAAACGCTTTGCTTCCCTGATCAAAGAGCACATTATCAAAACCTGACCCCTTCACCAGCGTTGTACTTGCTCCCAGCACATTTGTATCAGAGCCAGCCGACGTGAATGAGTTATTGCCGCCGCCGTTACTGGCAACTGTTACATGCTGACCGCTGTTGCCTGTTGTTGTGCTGTTGCTCTGTGTCGTTGTTGGGGTTGGCGTAGGATTATTGGCAGCCACAACATGAGTATCATTGTTAGAATCATTATCGTCGTTAGTATCTGATGGCTGATCCTGATTCTGCGCGGTCTGAGTCTTCTGCTCTTTGGTATGACCAGGTGTAACA
>JBBTTO010000003.1:0-292591 GCA_038064195.1 Patescibacteria group bacterium
ACTCAATATCGCCCTGAACATCAAATTCTCGACTTGGCGCAGTCGTCCCGATGCCGACATTGCCTGCAAAATAATTCTGGGCGGCTGCGTCGACATAGAGGGCATAGTTGCCTCCAGCTGCCGGAGTACCCGTGACTCGGACACCATAGTTATTTGTCACACTCCCAGTTGTATTGATGTACATGCCGTAATTAGTTCCCGTCCCTATACCTGTCACATTCGAGTAGACGCCATAAGCTGTTGTGTTGATTGGAGTGGTGATCTCAAATCGACCGGCAGTACCTGTAGTAATACCACCAGTCGTGGTAGCAGATGCAGTAGAGACAGCTGAATAAAGGCCATATGCAGTAGCAACGGCAGCATTGGCTACATTTGTACCGGCAAAAGCGCGTACACCATATGCAGTCGTAAGCGTCCCTGTTGCGTTACTGTTATATGCCTGGCCATAAACACCATATGCGTTTGTTACCGTGCCGGTACTAGCATTGTATGAGTCAAAAAGTCCCCCATATTGATTGGTTATAGTCCCGGCAGCATTGTTAAGGGCTAGGCCACGAATTGCTGCTGATGTACTAGCTGTATTACCTGCTGGTGAGATTAAGGTAGAATCACTCTGAGTCTGAGAATAAACCCCATACAAGGTATCTGCAGAATTGCCATTTGATAAGGTTGTCTGATTAAATTGTCCATATACAGTATGCGTAAAAGGACCATCGTTTCCATTGATTGTTAGTCCATTGTATAGTCCAACGGTTGCTTTATTTCCCGTAACCTCACCAGTAAACGTATTTATATTAACCAACCCATCTTGTGTTGTGTTATTTAGCACCTGGGATCTATTGATATAGAGAGGAGCCGTGGGAGTCGTTATGCCTATGCCGACATTGCCATTACTTGTCAGAGAGATTCGAGTAGCAAGCCCGGCATCTCCACCAGGTGAGGTGCGGAAGTCTAGGCGTGAGCCTCCTAAGATATTGATATTTTGGGTAGCACTCGTGCCATTGAAGGTCAGATCTCCTGAAGTACTAGCTGTACCAGCTGTGATAGTTCCATTAGTCAGTGCTAATACCTGGAATTTAGCAGATGTAGAAGCAGTACCACCAATAGCTAGATCATAATTGCTATTACCAGGAGAGAGAACATTGGAATTTAACTGCCAGTAGCCACTTCCTGATACAAGTGATGAGAAATCAGTGACACAGTTCGTCTCACCATCACCTGTACAGAACTTAGCTGCCTCAACTGTATCATCAGATACTGCAGTATTATACAAAGATATACCACTTGATCCATAGATATCTCCAACGACGTCTAGAGGTGCAGCCGGAGCAGTGGAGCCGATACCAAGATTGCCATTAGTATCCAACACCATTTGGGGTGTAACTCCTCCGAAGGTATCGCTGTTGGTTGCAAAATTAAGTGTCTTACTTACACCGCCTTGCATCAAAAAGCCTCCATTACCTCCGTTCAGACTTGCATCAAGACCCAGATAGATGCCACCTGTACCACCTGGCCTCATCGTGATGTATTGGTCTGCGAGTGAGCTGCTGCCAAACTGGGCAACTTGACCAGTCCCACTGACATCTAGTTTTGAGCCAGGCAGCGTTGAGCCAATACCGACATTACCGGCGAAGTAGTTTTTGGCAGCTGCATCAACATAGAGGGCATAGTTGCCAGCTGAAGCTGTGGTGCCCGTGACTCTCACACCATAGTTGTTTGTCACACTGCCTGTGGTGTTCACATAGACGCCGTAGTTGGTCCCGGTCCCGACACCAGTGACTTGCGATTGAATACCATAGGCTGTGGTATTCATAGGATTGGTAATGGTGAAGTAGCCGGCTGTACCGGTGTTAATACCGCCCGTGGTTGTGCCAGATGTGGTAGCAACATCAGAGTAGAGACCGTACGCTATATTGATGAGTCCAGCATTAGCAACACTTGAATAAGCACGTGCTCTGACACCATACGCAGTCGTGATTGTTCCTGTTGTATCCTCGTTGTAAGCCTGGAAGTAGCCTCCGAAAGAATTAGTTATTGCTGTCGAACCTGACTGGAAGGCATTTGAGAGAATACCGTAGTTTGTGGTAATGGTACCAGATGAAACATTATATGCGTTAACGTAGAGGCCATAGTTTGTTGTGATGGCTCCAGTGCTGTTGTTATATGAATAAGCTAGTCCTGAATACTGATTAGCAACAGTTCCAGCAGCGTTATTGATTGCATCTGAGCGGAATCCAGCTGAGGAAGTAGCAGTACTTGTTGAGATACCATCACCACCAAGCGTTGCAGAATTAACACGGGCAGTGAAGTAACTTCCGTACATAGTATTGGTGAAATTACCTGCGGTTAAGTCATTATAGATATATTGTCCGTATGACGTTGCTGACTGAAGCCCTTTTGAGGAGTTGTTACTGAGAAAGCTATACAATCCCATAGGTGAAGATGCTCCCGCGCCGTTGGCTGACCCGGTGAAGGTTAGGCTACTAGCAAGTCCGGCATATTGAATGCCGCCTGCGCTATCTAAAGCAACAGAACGAGTGATACGCAGGGGTGACTCAGGGGTGGAATCCCCGATACCGACGTTGCCATTTGAGGTAAGGGTGACGCGTGTTGCCAGGCCTGCGTCACCACCCGGAGATGTTCGCAAATCCAAACGGCTTCCTCCCAACACATTTATATTTTGAGTCGCGGCAGCTCCGTTGAAAGTAAGATCAGCACTGGTTGAGGCAGTTCCGGCTGAAGAACCTGAGCCAATCACTCTGAATTTGGCAGCGCTGGATGAAATACCGGCTATAAGCAGGTCGTCCGTTATATTAGCAGGAGCCACAGTGCCGTTATTGCGCTGCCAATAGTTCACTAAGGCGCCTGGTGTGAGTTGTGAGCCACCAAGATAGATTGTTCCGCCGACATCCAGGTCTCCCTGGACATACAGATCGTTATCTGCGGTGACATTGGGATTAGTCGGCGTCCCTCCTGAGTTGGACATGGCATTATACGCAGCTGCAGCGACTCCACCAATTTGGAGTGTTGTTGTATCTGAGAACAAGACGTTGTTACCGGAAGGACTGATAGTGAGATCTCCTGTTGAGGAGAGAGCTCCACCTGAAAGATTAAGCGTACCGGCAATCGTATTAGTCCCTGCATTATTGGCACTAAAGACACCCGTTGCAGTAAGAGTACTATCAAAGGTTGTAGCACTGGTTACATTACCACCGGTAATTGTCAGGTCACCATCAATCTGGAGATTCCCTGCGCTTGTGAGATTCATGACTTCAGTACTTGTGTAGGTTGCTGTAATGTCCGCGCGGTTTGGTCGATAGTACCAGGCATGGGAACCGTTACTGTAGTATTCGGTGAGACCTGAGGCAACGCTAAATCCGACTCCGTCAACAACTGTATTTGGATAGAGATTAATAAGGCGTGGTCCGGATCCCGCAGTAAAAAAATTGTTAGCAAAACCAATACTTGCGCTTCCTAGAGTATTTGCGACAGGTGCTGTGGCAGTGGCATTTGGCCTGATAGCAAAGCTGCCATCGGCAAGTGTTCCGCCGACTACATCCAGATCTCCTGCCGGAGCGGTCGAGCCGATACCGACATTGCCGTTATTCAAAAGTGTGAGTTTGGTAGCTAATCCCGCATCTCCACCGGGGGAGGTCTGGAAATCAAGCCTGTCGCCATTAAGAACATCAATAGTATTTGTACCAGCTGTACCAAAGACGAGACTGGCAGAGAGGGAGGCATCACCTATGACATCGAGTGCTGCCAGTGGAGTGGTTGTGCCGATTCCAACATTACCTGCAGATGAAATTCTGAGTTTTTCTGTTTCCGTTGCACCATTAAGAGCAGTATAAAATGCGAGTGCACCTGCAGGAGAAACTATGACACCTTTATCTTGAACAGCTTTCATTGAGGCTGTAATGCGTGGACCTGGAGAACTGGCGTCAATAGAGTAGAATTCATAGGCGCCCATTATTTCCTCACCGCTCCATGTAATATTACGGTTATCGGTAATGCGGATAGATTGATTTTGGCCATTCACATCAAGGATTGTTCCAGGAGTAGTAGAGCCGATGCCGACATTGCCGTTGTTGAGGATTGTTAAACGCTCAGAGAGAGTTCCATCTCCGCCCACGGAATTTCTGATTCCAAATGTCCCACCATTGAGGATATTTAACTTCGTGGCCGGGTTAGCACCTGTTGGCACCTGAAGAGATAGGTTGCTACTGATTGTAGCTGTAGGTGTTCCAGCTCCGACATTGATAAAGCCGAATTTGGCACTCGCTGTTGAAATACCACCCAGGAGTAAGTCATCGGTGATATTAGCAGGAGCCACAGTGCCGTTATTGCGCTGCCAATAATTAACTAAAGCGCCTGGTGTGAGTTGTGAACCACCAAGATAGATTGTTCCGCCTACGTCCAGGTCTCCCTGGACATACAGATCGTTATCCGCGGTGACATTTGGATTAGAAGGCGAGCCACCAGAGTTGGAGATAGCGTTATATGCGCTTCCTGCAGCAAAGCCTCCGATTGCGAAGGTGTCTGTATCAGAAAGGAGCAGATTACCAGCTCCACCAGTTGCATTCAGATTAATTGTTAGGTCGCCATTGGTATCGACGCCAAAGGTCGTGTCGCTTGTGGCATCAGTAAAGCTCAAACGCAACTGAGTGCTTGTACTCAGTATTTCAAGGGGATTATCCGGTCCACTATCACCAATACCCACATAGCCTGCACTAGTAAACACGACCTTCTCACCAGATGCCTGGTCGCTCGCAAAGAAACGTAAGTTGCCTGCGTCAATTGTTGCATTGGCAGACCAGATAAAGTCCGCCCCATAGGGAGTAGAGGTGTTTTTGCGGATGATTAAGTCTCTGGCAGAGACTTCGTTCTGGCCTAACCTGATTTCTACATTTCCTTGATCTCCGCTGCCACCCACGTCTACCGTAAGTTTGGAGAGAGGAGCAGTTGTGCCGATACCGACATTGCCACCGTTTTGGATAAAGAGTCGTGAGGCTAAGCCTGCGTCTCCTTGTCCACTTGTTGCAGTCTGGAAGTTGATGCTGCCACCCTTAAGCGCGTTAACTGTCACAGCAGGGGAGGCACCCGTTGGCACTATGATGGAGAAGTTACTTGAGATAGAAGCTGTTGGGCTTCCAGAGCCGATGTTGTTGATGAACGCGAACTTGGCCGTACTGGTAGCAGTACCACCGAGCAGTAAGTCATCAGTGATGTTGGCGGGTGCTAAAGCTCCATTGTTCCTCTGCCAATAGTTAGTCAAGGCACCCGGACTTAGTTGTGTACCTCCAAGGTATAATGTTCCGCCTACATCCAGGTCTCCCTGGACATACAGATCGTTATCCGCGGTGACATTTGGATTAGAAGGCGCGCCACCTGAGTTGGAAATGGCGTTATAGGCGGCCCCGGCGTGGCCACCAATCGCGATGGTGTCAGTATCTGCCAGGAAGAGTTGTCCTCCGGCAGGATTTATGGTTAGATCTCCAGTTGAGGTGATATTGCCTCCATTCACAGCCAGATCGCTGGCAAATGTACCTGCACCGGCATTGTCGACCGTGAACTTAGCCACACCTGAAGTTGAAGCGCTGATCAGGGGGCCGGTGCTGTTTTGATTTAAAGTAAATGCTGACTGACCGGAGGATGTAGCCAGGACTGCAAAGAGATCATCGATCTCGACGGCACCGGCGGCAGTAGTGACGCGGTTGTTGATAGTCGTTGATTCGTTGATGATCGGCTTGGTGATATTTAGTAAGCCCTGTCCATCCGGCTGGATGTTGACATTACCATTTGAGCCACTGGTCGTAGACAGCGTTAGCACTCGACCCGAGAGAGTGAAAGTTCCACCCGTTGCCGAGAACGTCGGATTGGCTGATCCACCGATGGTCAGGTTGCCGCTTGAATCAAGTGCCAAAACGACGTTGGTCTCACCTGCACCTGCGGCTGTGATCGGATAAAGGCCTTGGAGAGTCTCTGAATTAGTGGCAAAAGCCACGGTTGCTATTTGCTGACGGGGAGTGAGTTCTGAGTCCGACTGCACAGTAACTCCGAGGTAGAGGCTTGAGTTGTCAGTAAAGACAGTGGCCGGGATAGTCGTACTTGAGCCGAGGAGTACTGAGAAGATGCCGTCAGTGTCGGGGCCGACTACCTGGGTCTCCTGCCAAAGCAGTGCCGCGCCTGAGGCGGAGACGTCATTATAAATGGCAAACCTCAGATCTTTGGCTGAGGTTATGGGGTTATCGCTTGCGTCTGTCAGGCGACCTTGAAATGACATCACCCGCGGTGGAGCAGTCGGGACTGCAGCTAAGATCTTGTCTTTGGAAGGATCCTCGACAAAAGAACGATAGAGCCCAAAGCCGAGAGCAGACATGATGATAATGAGTGCTGCGAAGTGGAAATAATGGACAACGGGGTAGGAATGATACTTTTTGTACCAGTTTGGACGTGTAAACCTGGCGTGGTAGTAGATTTTGTGATGGAGTGGCAACTTCGCGACTTGAGTGCTAGTGAGGCTCTTTAACGCGAATGAGCGCAAATGTGAAAGCGAATGAGTGCCAAGATTAGCGTTTATTCGTGTTCCTATTTGCGTTGCTTGGCGTGTTTTTTTAAAAATCTGCTTACCATGGGCAATCCAGGAAAGATAACTCATTTTTTCAAGCGCTAAGGCGGCCAAGGCAACGACTGTCAGGTCAAAGCCCAAGACGAGAAGGTTACTTAGCTTTTGCAGCAGGCGGAGAGGGGGGAATTTAGAATAGCGGGTAGCGCGTAGCGCGTAGCGCGTAGCGTTATTTTCGTCATTGCGAGCCAAAGGCGTGGCAATCTCATTCTCGTTTGAGATTGCTTCGTCTCCTTCACTTCGACGTTGCTCAGTGTAAGCTAGCTCAGGATTCCTCGCAATGACAGGTAGCTGGGCAGGGGATACACTCCTTAAGGAAATATTTGAGGGGAGTAACTCCTGTCCCTGCTTGATTAGGCCTTTGCTTTGGATAAAGCTAATATAGCGGCGAAGAGAGGAGAGCTTGCGGTTGACTGAGGCAGGAGAGAGACCTGCCTGGCGGGTAGCGCGTAGCGCGTAGCGGGTGGTGCTGTTTTCTCCGGAAGTAAGATATTGGCGGTATTCTTCCAAAAGGTCGCTATTAATAGAGGAAGGAGATTCGTGATTAGCAGCAAAGCTGATAAACTGCTTGATATCGTTGATATAGTTCTTTATAGTAAGATGCGATGCTTGTGCTCCATACAGAAGGTTTTTAAAGTCTTTTAGCTTCCATGGATCCTCATTTTGCTTCTGGGTAGCCAGACTGCTGAATGGACTAGCTGTGAGAACACCTTTCTCGACCAGAAAGCTAGAGAATTTACGTAAGGACGAGAGATGTCTTTCCAGAGAGGAGGTTGCAGTTTCTTTTGCAAGCCTTGCTTTCTTGTAGGCTGTGATCACCTCTGGGGTTAGTAGCGTGGGGTGGAACGGCTGCTCGTAGGCTGCCTCAAACCAACTGACAAACTGGCGTAGGTCAGCTAAGTAGTTTTTGATTGTGACTTTTGAGGCAGGTTTCTTCTGACTCTCAAGATATGTTTTGAATAAACCGGGCAGGTCCATATATTCGCTTTTGAATGATTCATCTATTTCCCAAGGAAAAGGACGACAGCTTGACTCAGAAAAAAGCTTGATGTTATGGCTGTAAAAATCCAAAATCCCTTTGGCATGCCTGCACGTACCTCACAGGCATGTTTTGATGAAAAATTAATATCTTGTCCAACCTTCCAGCTTAGGGAAGGATTTCCACTGAGTGAAAACCGATTTTCACGGATCTTTATAGCTGTTTTTTTAAATTTAATTTTCATATTTCAATATCTGTGCAAATCCCTTTTTGATCTGCGTAAGTCTTTCCCTAGCCTCAAGATTATACGGATTATATTAATTATTTAACTACGTTCTAGAGACGCGGGCGTATATTGATTACTTATATTAATAAAGCGTCTTAATCTATGTTCGCAATTTGTTTCGAGGCTGTCAATGGCCTAGAGTAAGTTGGTCTTGATACTGATTGGTAGTATTATGATACAGATATAGCATTTAGAAAAAAGATCGAATATTGATGTGAAAATCATTATTCATTGTCTTCAGGGAGATATTTTTAGGTATTTTTCGTATTTATGCAAAACACGACAGTTTTTTAAAGCCATCATATTACATCAAAGTAGATCCATGAGAGAGTTTGATTATGTTGATGTCTTTTGATGCACTAGTCCGAGAAGCAACTGCTCGATTAACCCTAATAGTTTTTCTCTTTGTTGTTTGGGGGTGATTTTATCGATTTTTGCTGACCAAGACTTGACGCTTGAAAAGCAACTTTTGCGAATTTAGGATCAATCTTAATAAATTTATATTCGTTTCTGTCAATCGGAGAGACTGACTGACAATAATTTGTAGATAGTACTTTAGATTGATTTGTCAATCAAAAGTGCATTGTCTAGCTTCAAATTATGGTGAACTATTGCTACTCCTACTTTTTAGCAGGTAAAAACCCCTTTAACGCTGTCAGGATTGAAGGTCGAATAAGAGGGCCTCTTACCGGACCAGAGCAGTGCATAATTCTCCCTCCTTCTCTTTAGTATAGTGAAAGTAGATCCAACGGGTTAATAGTGCAGAAATGACAGGGTTTAAGATCATTAGATATCTATTGATATCTTTAGATTAGGTAATCAAATAGACTTCTTTCTCTGCTTGTTTTTTGCTCAGATCGGCTATACTGAGAGAAGGACCCGCCTGCCACGACTGGCACTGGCGGGCAGGGATAGGATCTCTATTTTTCTCGTGGAGAAAAAATTACTGCCAAATGAAAAATTACGACGTATTTAGGAGGCTGCTAACCACGCTTTTTGTCACTTGTTTACTAGTGGTGCTAGTAAGCAGATGTCCCATGGCCTCAGCCAAAACGGCAAGTATTGTAGCTCCGGAGGTGACAGTTACGGCTCGAGTGGGAGAGTTTTATTTGGATTTATCAGGCTACGCCTCGCCTTTCGCTTCAGTAATCCTCACCTCCAACGGCGTTTTTTACCGCAGCACTGTTGCGGATCAAAATGGTTTCTGGGCCATCCATGACATCCTCGTTAATCGCAATTTCTCCGATTTCTGTCTGGAGCATATCGATTATAAAAACATCGGTTCCTCAACAACTTGTTTGAAGATCCCGCCTGTTGCCGGCAATATTGTCAAAAAAGACATCTTTCTCCCTCCGACAATTGGTCTCCAGAGGTCACAGATTAGGGCAGGAGGCAACGGAGTCGTCTTTGGGTATACGATGCCGGGTGCAACTGTCACCATCCACCTGGACAACGGTAAGACGTATCAAGTGACTGCTGATGAGCATGGCTACTATGAGTTGACACTTAAGAACCTGTCAGCCGGGACCTATCAGCTTTTTGCAACAGCACACTACAACGGACGTGAATCTTTGAGTCCCTCAAAGACGGTGACCTTGACTGCATTATCATGGTGGGGCCAGATCCTGCTTTGGCTCAAAGAGTTCTTTACCTGGCTGTGGAAGCTCTTAACAGGTCTTGGGCTTGGCCCTCTCTGGCTTATTTTGCCTCTGATCCCGCTTATTATCTTTTTGCTTCTCAAGCTCTGGCCTGAGAGGTTTACCTTTATTTATAACAATGAAATGTATATGTTCTTCCACCCCAGGAAGAAATTACATCACAGTTGGTTTGTAGGTTATTAAAATTTCTTGTCGGAAAGAAGCCCTGCCCGCAATGCTCTCGCATAAGCGAGGCAGGCGGGTCCATCATGCCTGGTGGGTAGGATACTAATCAGCCAACGGCTGATCTGAGTATTTAGTACCTAGTATGTAGTACTTAGCATTTAACAGATGGATAAGATAACTTCATTTACTGATCTCGTTGTTTGGCAGAAAGCGCATCATTTAGCTGTAGAGGTCTACAAGATTACGAAAATCTTTCCCAAAGAGGAGACTTACTCACTCGTTGATCAAATGAAGCGCTGCTCTGTTTCTATTAGCTCAAATATCGCAGAAGGATTTATCAGGCGAGGCAAAAAAGAGAAATTACAATTCTATTTCACAGCAAAAGGGTCGTTGATAGAGCTGCAAAACCAATTATTGTTGTCTAAAGATGTGGGCTATATTAGTAAACTGGAGTTTTCGGTGTTAGCTGAAAAAACAGTTGAAGTGCATAAGTTGCTCAATGGTTTTATCAGGAGTGCAGAATCAAGGGTTTAAGTGTGTATTTAGTACTTTGTATATAGTATTTAGCTAAGTACCAAATACTAGGTACGAAATACTTATGAAGCAGATGTAGAGGTCTGTGTGACTTCTGTGTTCGTTTCTGTGTGGTTCGGTGTGCTAGTGTTTCTCTTGTTCTTCTTCATATACATCAAGCCCAGGATTGCTGCGACAATCAGGCCGATGACCAGGAGAGCGAGTTTCCATGGAAAGACCCAGAAGGCGACGGTTGCTACAAGGGGGAGATTGTTACTTCTGCCATACATAGCCGTAAATGAGGCCTCATAGCGTCCGAGCATCCATTTTTTGCCAAGAGCCTGTTCATAGATACGTGAGATACCGCCCGGGAAGATGCGTCCGTCGGGAATATCTTTAGTGGCAATTACCTTACCCAGCATATTCTTGACACTCATGCTCCCGACCGGCTGGATATGGGTATCGCCGCTATTGGTCACCTCAGCTGTCAGTTTGACCGGTCCGTATTCAGAGAAAAAGGGTGCTTTAAATGATTTAACTGTTGCACTCTCTTTAATACTGCCGGCAACGTCAAAGTAGACAAGGGTTGCGAGTTGCTCGTTGATTGCCGCGCCTGAGCCTTTGGTAGTTTCGATACGCTTTGGACGATAGAGTACAGCCGCATAATGTCCTCCGGGTCCCGCGTCAAGTGGGACTTGAACATAATAATTAATATCTGCCCGTGAATTGGCCTTGACTAAAAGCGTCGGGTTGTCAACACCCATCCAGGAACTGGCTGAATATTTATTGTTCTGGATAGTCCCTGACGGCAGGATTTCCGGTGTCCCGTGATTGTCTGTGACGATCATGTCAAAGACATAGACACTAAAGAGGATATCCTCACTGGAGTCGTTGATCAGACCGAGTCTGCCTTCTGATTTGTCACCGGGCTTAACTGAGAGAGTGAGTGAGGGAGGAGTGATGGTGATTGTCCGGCCGGTAGATTGAAGTTGCGCGAAGGCAGTAGGTAAAAATGCTCCCGCATAAAGTCCGGTAGCCATAAGAGAGGCTGAGAGTCCAACTAAAACGGCGCCTGTTTTAAGGCGAGCTATAACAGCATGAGGTTGAAAACCTCTCCCTCGTATCACTCTCCTCAGAGGAGAGGGAAGGGTGAGGTCGTGTTGTTTTATTTGGGCAGTTTTTTGCATCATATATTTAAGCTAACACAGCCTTTCTACCTTGTAAAGGGTGATTCTAGAAGGTAACTGTTGCCGTATAGGTAATGATTTGCCAATAGTCGCCGGGCGGTGTGGTGTTACCCGCGCGCGCTCCATAGACTGAGTAGATGGCGTCTCCACTGGTTGAGAGTGAGCCGACATAATTGACCAACGTGTAGTAGAAGCTGGGCGAGGGATTGGCAAATTTAGGTGTCGCTTGTCCCCAGGTGGTCGTGTTGACACGACTGTTAGCATCACAGGCGTTAATACCATACCCTCCCGTCCCGCCGGTACTGATCACAGCCGGAACGGGCGTGTCATTGGCTGTTACATTGCCCTGTGCATTGACGATATATTGTCCGGTAGGTGGATTAAGGAGAAATCCGCTTGATGTAGCGCTCAGGACGTAGCCTGAAGCAGTATTTGAGGTGATCGTCATTTTCTGGGCAGCGTAGGTATTGCCACTACTGGTGATCGTGCCCAAATTGACCTCGGTTGGAGTTGACGGGAAAGACGAATTAGTCGAGATATTTGCATATGATGTGCTGCAGGTTTGGGCAGTATGTAAGTCAGTGCTGGCCGCTACCCCATCGATAGCAAAGGTAAAGGTCGGATCGACATGAGCTACGACAAAGACTGACTCGATTGTACCCATTTTGAGTGAAGTTTGATCAAGGATATTAGTTCCTGAGTCATACGTCTTAACTAAAATATTTTTTACATCGGCTGTGCCGCGAGCTGTGATACTGGTTGGGTTAATCAGAAGCGGACGCTGGGCAGTACATGAAGTACCTGATCTGGTTGTGCAACCAAGCCATATCCAGACAACTGTCCCAGCAGGAATGGCACTGGTCGTGGTGCAGGTAGCCTTAGGCGTACTGCTGGCACTTGTCCCGGAGATGGCCCAGCTACAGTTGGAGCCCTGGGTGCTTTGGATATCGGTAGAGTTACTTAGATTATTAAAGGTCCAAGAGACAGCTGAGGGGGAGGCTTGGTTACTGTCACTGGCCCCATAGGTCGGGTAGGCAATTTCAATTTTACCTGAGGCGGGAATGGATGTCTGCGTCGTAAAGACAATGGTGTGCATAGCCGAAATAGGGGTGGCTATCACATTTGCTCGATTGTGGAGAGCGGTAGTATTGGTCGTGAAGAACAGACTTAGCTTATCAGCCGAAGTAGTAGCAACGGTTACAGTATCACCAGTGTTGTTGGGTCCAAAGAAGCGAGCTGAATCAGAAGAGAGAAACGTTGAGAGATTATCAAAGACAGTCACGGTCGAGACGCCTGCTGCATAATTGGCATTGAGTGGCGAAGACGGAGAAGGACGGGAGGTAGTAGCACTGGCTGAGGCGTTGGTAAGTGTTAAGGCCTGAACACCGGGAGCCTGCCACAAATACACAGCTCCTATAACCACGAAAAGAACCGACAGGATAATCCCTTTTTTCATGTAGTTCCAGTATGTGTCTTTGCTTTCCAGCTTGTCAAGTAGTGGGCTTACAATTTTCTCACGAAGACGGGTTATCCTTGTTGTCTGTGCTTTAAGCGTTTGGTAATTGCCAAAAGAAGGAGAATAACGATTGCAAATCCACCGAGTATGTAAAGTGGTATTCCGATAAAATGAATACTTCTTGTATAGACAGGGCCTTCCGGTGAGAGAGCAATAGTCAGGGTGGCAGTATAAGGGCCGAGTAAAAACGTCTCCGGCCAGACAGCTAATGGTCTTTGGTCGGAGGTCGAAAGTCGCTGGATCTGCTCAACCTGCTTGCTGTTGGTAGTGTTTTTATTGGCCGCAAAGACGAATTGTTCTTTGCTTGGGAGAGAGCGGGTGGAGTTGGAGAGGATATTGACAGGCAGGAGGTCTATCTTACCTATATTCTGGCCGAACATATTAGTGATGATAATCTGACCTTTAGGATAGATAAAGTGGCTGCTCGTGTTTTTAATTTTGACTGTAAATGGTACCGGACCTTCCGCTTGAAAAAATGAGGTTGAAAAGTCCTCTATGCTTCCAGTGGTTTTTGTTTTCGGGCCGATTGAGAGGAGGACGTTGACGGCAACTGCCCCGGCTGCCTGTGAAACCGAACTCTGAGGTAATTCACCGCTTGCTTGTGAGACAAAAAGGAGCGAGAAGTAGTAGTCGCCGGGTGGTTCGTCTTTGGGGATGCTTATTGCAAGATCATAATCACGCTTGGTCTTAGGTGGGAGATTGATGGTGCTGACGGCTTGGTCATCAGCCAGAATGCTGACCTTATCAAGTATATACGGATCATTGCCTACGCTCTCTCCGTCTTTAAGATACTCAAGCTCACCGTTGTCCCCAAGAGGCCGGAAGGCTTTGTATACGACATCGAGAAGCAGCGGGTCATCACCGGTATTTTCCAATGTCAGGGTTTTTTGTGCCTTGACAGCTGCCGGTGGCGTCAATTCGATTTGAAAGATAGGCGGGCTGACCGAAAGGTCGAAGCCTGCGGCTTCGACCTGATGAGAAGTAAGAGGCAGGAGGTAGGAAATAAGAAAAAAGATAATACTTATTTTTTTTATCATAGCTCGTGTAGCTTATCTCATAACTCTTTGCCTAAAACGTCGGGACTGCGATATAGGTTATCAGGTTAGTGTAATCTCCGGGGGGCTGTGTGCCTGAGACGTTGACTTTGTAGGTGATAGTTACTTGTTTGTTACGGCCGACATTGGTGCCCCGCATGACTGCTTGCCCGCTGGTGCTTGAGACATAGGTCGTGTTAGTAAATTGCTTATAAAAAGTGCTCGTGGTAAAACCGGTAGCACAATCGCTGCCGCTGACGTTGTCGCAGCGATAGCCAAAGCCATACGTCAGCGTGTTCGTCCAGGCAGCACTTGTGCTGTCGGTGCACAGTCCGCTATCACAGGTTGTATCGGGGATGATGCTTCCTGTACCTTGTTTGAGTAAGCCATGATTCTCATAAGCTGTGACGACATAGCCGTTGGCTGATCCGTTGGTAAGTGTCAGGGTATTAGTACGGGTCACCGGGTTGGTCGGGGTGAGGGAGCCGAAGTCAATTGCCAGGCCTGTAATACTGAAGCGAAAAGGGATGATGGAGTAAACATATTGAAAGCCGGCTCTGACTTTATAGTTCGTGCCTGTATAGAGGCCGGGCGCTATCTGTCCGACAGTGTTGCTTACTCTATAGTTCGTGCTTGTGCCTTTGCCTGATGTCATGTTGAGATTGGCAAAGTCAATAATCCAGTTGGTATTTGACATGGTAAATGCCTCAATTTGTGCCACAGATATTACTCGTTGACCTACAAGTAAAAAGCAAATGATAGTAGCAAAAATTGCTGGTAAGGCTAGTCTCATATCTGTGACACAAAGAATAATGAATGAGGAATAAAGAATAAAGAATAAAGGGAGCAAAGCACTATCCATTATTCATTAATCTTTATTCATTATTCAAACTTCTTTATTCTCCCTGGAGTGCTTCGCCCTCTTGGATAATATCAGCCAGTTGTGTTTTCTCCTCAGGAGTCAATTTTGTTTCTTCTTGTTTAAGTACCGTTCCTGCCTCACTTATTATTTTTTTGGCGATTGCCTGATCGTGATCTTGATGGTGCTCAACGACCCGATACTCCTTACCGAAGAAGAAGGCTAAGGGCGAGATGAGGGCGAGGGAGGCCAGCTTGATACTGTCCTGCATGATAGCTGCTTGGTCAATATGCGGGAGGAAAAGAAAAATAGTTCCAATCAGAAAGATAAAGACAGTTTCCGGCAGCATGACAAAGGTGATGCCAAAGCAGATGAAGTAAAGGAGAAAAAAGAGTGGGGAGTTCAAAGCCCCTGTGGTGAAGATGAAGACCAGGATAAGGGTGGTGAGTGTGAAAATAGTGAAGTTATCCATCGCCCCAAGCCGTGATCCATCAGCCTGTTTTCTTTTGAAGCGTGACATGATCAGATAGGCGAGGACAAGCAGACCAATCAGGGGTATGGTCAACCCACTAAGGCTGAAGGACTGCCAAAGGAAGACAACAGTGACAGCAGCAATAATAAAACCTGCTTGTTTGATAAGCATACTTTTACTATACAACATTTAGTATTTAGTATGAAGTATTTTGTATTTAGTTTTTCGTTTTATCTCTTGCCTAAATACTATATACCAAATACTAGTTACTCCAAGCAGGCTGTGCTATACTTTTCTTTATGACAACCGACGAAAAACAGCCTACTCAAAATAAGAAGTCCAACTACCACCCAGAAGAGATTGAGTCGAAATGGCAATCTAAATGGTTACTCGATAAGATATATCAGCCGGATCTAAAAACTGCTAAGAAGCCTTATTACAATCTCCATATGTTCCCATACCCTTCAGCTGAAGGCCTGCATGTCGGTAATGTTTATGCATTTACGGGGGCGGATATCCACGGACGGTTCAAACGAATGCAAGGGTATGCTGTCTTCCAGCCCTTTGGCCTTGATGGCTTTGGCATCCACTCAGAGAACTACGCTCTCAAAATTGGCAGTCACCCTATGGACCAGGCAGCCAAAAGTGAAAAGCGTTTTTATAAGCAGGTTGAGTCTCTTGGTAGTGGCTATGATTGGTCACATACCTTGGAGACGTATGATCCGGATTATTATAGATGGACACAGTGGATATTCGTTGAATTGTTCAAAGCAGGTCTTGCATATAGAGAAAAAGTTGAGGTCAACTGGTGTCCGTCGTGCAAGACAGTCCTGGCTGACGAACAGGTCCTGCAAAAAGCAAAGGGCAAAGGGCAAAGCGCTAAGAGTGAAGAGAATATGTCATTGCGAGTGAACGAAGAGAGCGCGGCAATCTCTGTTGGAGTTTGTGAAAGGTGTGGTACTGAGGTCGAAAAACGAGAGCTTGAGCAGTGGATGTTTCGCATTACCGAGTATGCAGAGCAGCTACTTGAGGGCTTAGATCGTATCGACTGGACTGAAAAGGTCAAGATCGCCCAACATAACTGGATCGGCAAGAGTGAGGGAGCTCGGATTAGATTCCGCGTCATTGCGAGCGAGGTACGAGCGAAGCAATCCCAAGAAGAGATTGCTTCGTCGCCTACGGCTCCTCGCAATGACAATAGTGACATTGAGGTCTTTACTACTCGTCCTGATACCCTCTACGGCGCAACCTTCTTAGTGGTTTCCCCTGAACACCCTCTAGTCGCTTCGCTCCTAAGATCCAAGATCCAAGATCCAAGATCCAAGATCGAAGAATATGTCGAGGCTGCGTCCAGCAAGACTGATCTGGATCGTGTCGCTGAGGGTAAAGAGAAAACAGGAGTTTTCTCAGGAGCTTATGCCATCAATCCAATTAATAATCAGCAGATCCCAATTTGGATTGCTGATTACGTGCTGATGTCCTACGGCACAGGCGCGATTATGGCGGTACCGGCACATGATGAGCGCGACTTTGAGTTCGCTAAGAAGTATGAGTTACCGATTGTCCAAGTCGTCGCGCCTGAGCTAGGGCCGCATCAAGCCAATGAAGAGCGGAGGGATGGAGGCTGTGGCATCATCTTTAATCCTGAGACCCAGAAATACGCGGTCGCTACACACCCAAATGGACTGGTTCATTTATTTGCGGGTGGAGTGGATAAGGGTGAGGATATTGAAAAAGGCGTTTTGCGTGAGGTCACTGAGGAAAGCGGGCTGCATGATTTTAAACAAGTTGAAAAGATCTTGACTATTTACTCACATTTTACCAACAATCGTAAAAAGATCAATCGAGTCGGCTGGGCTACCACCTTTTTAATAGTGCTTAATACTACAAATGCTATCAAAACCAATCGTGGTGAGCATGAGAAAGAGTTTACTCTTACCTGGATGACAGCCCAGGGAATTTTGGCTAACTGGGAAGAAAAAGGCAAAGACGGTGGACTTGATCACTGGAAGATGTTTTTAAAGCAGGCAGTCGGTCGGGCTATTGAGTTAGGCTATGACACTACCAGTCAAGGTCCTGAGTTTGTGACAAGTGCCTATACCGGGCCGGGAGTCTTGATCAACTCAGGAGACTGGGATGGACTAACTGTCCCTGAGCAGAAGACAAAAGTGATTGCTGATCTGGGTAAGAAAGGCATTGGTGAGGCTTTTACCAACTACCATCTGCGTGACTGGCTGATCTCACGTCAACGCTATTGGGGGCCACCAATCCCGATGATCTACTGCCAAGCTTGTGCCAAGGCTGGCAAAAGTTGGTTCACAACTCAGTCAAGGGAAAGGGTGAAGGGGAAAGGGGAAAGTATTGAAAATTCTAAATTAAAAATTGGAAATTCCGCAGCATGGGATGCTGCGGGCTGGTATCCGGAAGAGAATCTCCCTGTGCTTCTGCCTAAAATAGATGACTACAGACCCCTAGGGACTGGAAAAGCGCCTTTAGGTAATCATCCTGAGTTTTACAACCTAGCCTGCCCTGAGTGCGGGGGAGCCGCACAAAGAGAGACAGATGTCTCTGATACCTTTTTAGATAGTGCGTGGTACTTCTATCGCTATCTGGCAACAGAGTTTAAAGATTTACCTTTCCCCATGAGCAAAGAGTCTGCTGAACAGTTCCAAACAAACAAAGCAATTGAAAATTGGAAATTAGAAATTGAAAATTCTGTCCAGAGGACAGCCTGGTTGCCGCCAACGATCTATACCGGCGGAGCCGAGCACTCAGTCCTTCATCTTTTATACGCTCGTTTTCTGACTAAAGTTTTTCATGACCTTGGATTCGTTGGATTCGATGAACCGTTTCCCAGATTCTATGCGCATGGTTTGATCATCAAGGACGGGACCAAAATGAGTAAGAGTAAAGGTAATGTCGTCGTGCCTGATGAATACATCCAGAAATTCGGTGCTGATACATTACGTAGCTATTTGATGTTTTTAGGACCATTTAATATGGGTGGAGACTTCAGGGACAGCGGGATTGAGGGGATGTACAGATTCATAAAACGCGTTTGGACCTTGTTGACAGGTCAAACAATTACTAGCACTGAGATGGATCCTACTGCTAAATCCGAGATGAATAAGACGATCAAAGGTGTAACTGAGGATATCGAAGAGTTCCGTTATAACACCGCTATCGCTAAGATCATGACTTACTATAATTTCCTCAGCAAACAAAAAACAGTAAGCAGACAGGAAGCAGAGGTGCTATTGAAGTTATTGAGTCCTTTTGCTCCGCATATGACTGAGGAACTATGGGAAAGGATTCACACAGATTTGAAACAGATAGACGCAGATACAAAAAATCAGAGTAAATCAGCTCTCAATCAGTGGAAATCTATACATCTCTCTAGTTGGCCAGCATTTGATCAGGGCGCTATCGAACGGGGTGAGACGGTTATTGCGGTTCAGATCAACGGCAAGCTGCGTGGGACATTTGTCCTTAATGACCCTAAAGCCAGTCAGGAAGAAGTGGAGCGAATAGCCAACGAAGATCCGGCAGTTAAGCGTCATATAGAAGGCAAGACAATTCGTAAGGTGATTTATGTTCCTCATAAGATATTAAACTTTGTCGTTTCTTAATCGGAGTTTACCCTGAGCCCTGCCTGCCGCAGGCAGGTTGCCGAAGGGTCCCAGGTAAGATCCTCAATCTCGTTGTCAGCTAGTTGTCATGCATTGAGAACGCTTCCTCTGTTAAACTAGCTCTATCCCTGTGTTTTTTGTGCCGCTTAGGCGCTACACGGGGAAAGAAAGGGTGAAACGATGGACTCTGATAAATCGTCGTTAGAGGCGGTTGGTAGGCGAAGGCCTGCCTTCATTGCGTCAGTGCGCTGCGTTAATCGCCAAGGCGATCAGACAGCCTGTCCTTGGCCGCTGCATGACATGCCACATTTCGTGGATGAAGCCGAGCTCCGGCTAAAGGGAACTGGCCTTGTGGGTCATGCCATCGATGAAGACGGGGAGACCCATGAGGTTCCCGTTCAGTAGGATTGGATTCCGGTCGTTTAACTTCTTCCGTGGCAGGCGCTCGCTGTACGCGAGGGCCTGCCACACGTCCATTTAAAAGCCCTCTTTACAAATCCTCCAACTCAGCAGTACAGTAGAAATGTGGAGCCTGATACTAATCCTTTGGTCAGTTTTATAAGCAGTAATCTGCTTATCATCGCACTTCTGTGCCTGGGTCTTATTGTCTTTGCCTACGGTCTCTTCCAAGTCCTCAAGCCCCAAAGTGATCCGATCACGCTTGAAAAAGCGTCTGGTTTAGAGCACACAGCTGCTACCAGTATCGCTCCTACTAAGACTGAGATTATGGTCGATGTCGAGGGGGCAGTTCTCAAGCCGGGTGTCTATAGCTTGCCTCCAACCGCTCGTGTCCAGGACGGCATTACCGCAGCCGGCGGGTTAAGCTCCAAGGCAGACCATCAGGCTTTGGCTAAGGGGATTAATTTAGCCGCGCACTTGATGGATAGCACCAAGCTTTATATCCCTTTTCAGGGCGAGCAGGCAAGTCTAAATAGTAGCTCTCAAGCTGTAGCCGGAGCGAGTACAGGTAGCATCAGTATCAATAATGCAACAAGCAGTCAGCTTGATGGCCTTCCCGGAGTCGGACCGGTGACGTCAGGCAAGATCATTAGTAACCGACCATATACTAGCCTTGAGGAGTTGCTGAGTAAAAAAGCAGTAAGCAAGAGTGTCTATGACAAGATCAAAGACTTGATCAGTCTCTAATTTAAATTCGAAGACCAAAGCACCCGCTTCGCCAGCAAAGCGAGGCGAGCGAAATCCGAAACAATATCAAAACATAAATGTTAAAAAGTGTTTGGGTCTATATTTTGATAATTAGCATTTGTTTCGAGTTTCGAGTTTCGAGTTTCGAGTTTCGAGTTTCGATATTCGTATTTCGGATTTACTATAACCTATGAATTTCCGTTTTATTCTCACGTATGGTTTGCTTAGCCTTATTGTACTGGTCAGGATTGTTCTGACACCAACACCAAAGCCCTTTGCTGATGGCACTAAGGTTTCATCCCATGTCAGAGTTATCTCAACTCCTCAAGTCATAGGTAATACCAAACAACTGCCGATAACGCTACAAGGCAGGAAGGTGACACTTGTTATCTCGCGATTTACTCCTCTTGAGTATGGAGATGTCGTGGAAATTGCCGGCACTGTAAAGACCACAATGCTAAAGTCTGAAAGGACTGTCTCCTCAATCTATTTTCCAAAGGTTCGTGTCATACAAAATGACCCGTGGCTGCCGTTTCGGATAGCGGCTTTCGTACGTGGTCGGGTAGAGACGGCTTTTTCTCGTTTTCTCAGTACTAGTCAGGCCAATCTCTTAATGGGTATTGTTTTTGGTATCCCAGGCTCAATGGATAAGGAGCTAAAGACCGCTTTTCAGATAGACGGGGTGATGCATATCATCGCGGCCAGCGGGATGAATGTGACGTTACTGGCAGGTCTTCTGTTGCCGATTTTCGGAAGGTTCCTCAGGCGCCAGCAGGCACTTATTCTGACGATTGTGGCGCTTGGCTTTTATTGTCTGGTAGCGGGACTGTCCCCATCCATTATGAGAGCGACGTTGATGGCAAGTATCGGCTATATCGGACTGTTTATGGGTAGGCAAAGGACAGCCCTGTTGTCTGTCTATCTTACCGGCTGTATAATGTTGTTTATAACACCTTCAAATATCGCAGATATAGGCTTCCAGCTCTCTTTTGCGGCAACATTTGGGATCATGCTTTTTCGACCTTTTATGCCAGAATTCCATCATCCCTTAGCGGCTTTTTTCTCTCAAGACGTATCATCGACAGTTGCTGCCCAACTGACCACAGTACCGATCCTGCTTTTCTACTTTCATAGTATTGGAGTATTGTCTGTCGTTGTTAACGGACTTGTTCTTTGGCTGGTACCTTTGCTGATGATTATTGGACTCGGAGCAGCGCTTGGTAGTCTTGTGTCAATTAGCCTCGGAGGACTCCTTGCTCTTTTGAGCTTGCCTTTTCTTGTCTATTTCTTTGCCGTTATTCGTCTTTTTGCCGGGATCTCGCCGGTTTTGACACTCTCTCATATGCCTTTAAGCCTGATTGTCGGGTATTATGTCACACTACTTGGGGTGCTGGGGATGTTATCGCGAAGGAGGAACTCTGAAAAAATATCTTCTCCTTACTAGCTTGGCCTTGCTCATCCTGGTTGGCTTAGGTATCTATCAGATCATTGTTTTCAGTGATGGCAAACTGCACATAACAGTTTGTGATGTCGGACAGGGGGATGCAGTCATCATCAGAACTCCCAAAGGCCACGTTATTCTCTTTGACGGCGGTCCTGACAGACGCGTGCTGGATTGCCTGGGAAGGGCCTTGCCGATCTGGCAGCGATCAATTATCTGATGCTACTGAGTCATCCCCACGCTGACCATCTCAACGGCTTAGTTGATGTTTTTGAGAACTATTCTGTCAGGCATTTTGCGACAGAGGATTTGGTAAATACTTCAGATGGCTATGAAGCTCTCAGGGATTCGGTTACAAAAGCAAAGCTCAGCTGGCAGACTTTGCTTGATGGTGATAAATACCAAACAGGCGATGGAGTCAGTCTATTTGTCGTCGGTCCGACACAATCCTATATCGACCAGACGGCGGTTGGTGGAAAGTATATAACCTCAAGTGAGTTCGCATCACTGGAGGTCTTAGTAAGCTATAAGGAATTCAATCTGTTACTTACCGGTGATAGTCAGTATCAGGAAATGGAGGAAACCCTTCGGTTACACTCAGCCCAAGTTAGTCTTATTAGTGTGCTTCAAGCCCCTCACCATGGATCACGAACAGGCATCACGCCTGAGATTATCGCTGCTTTAAGACCTCAGCTGGCGACGATATCAGTCGGTGCTCATAATACCTATGGCCATCCGGCGCCAAGTACTCTTTCCATACTGCAAAAAGCAGGAGTTAAGATTTCCCGAACAGACAGAGACGGGGATTTGAGGCTAGTAACGGATGGGGAGTCCTATAATCTCAAATAGTTTTACCTATAGTTTAATTATCTAACAAAGGATATAAATATATAACCTTATATATTTATTTACATCAATTAATAAAACTAATGACTATAGGTTGAATGGAGATTTGTTTCCTGTTATACTTCGTCTGCTTAAAGGCTGAAAACAATAGTTCTATTGTCTGAGGCTCAAAGCATTTTTTACCCGCTTGTCTTGTAAGTACTAGACGGCGGGACTCGCACGTTTACTTACTAGATTTCTTCTATGCCAAGTGGGTGGCAGGCTGCAGGCGATGTCCGTCTCCAGCTCGTCATCCGTTTGGCTGGCAATCAGTAGAGGAGGATAGCATGGCTACTACGACTGAACTTCGCACCGATCGGCAGGTTTTTAGTGAGTTCATCCAGGAGTGTCTCGGGGGTGTCGATGATCCGGGTACTCGAGTGATGAGAACAGCTCTCACACAGCTTGAGGCTGACTTGGATGACGGGTTCACGATTGAAGCCGCGATTAAGCTCCTCGATGCGATCTCCTCATTGAGTGGTGATCTGCTCGAGAAGCTGGACGCTGTCCGACTTCAGCTACGCTTCCCGCCTGGAAAAGAACTGTGGATCAAGATCCTCCGGCCTTTCGACGTTCGTGATTATAAAAGTAATGCCAAATACGTCCCCATGTTTGTGGGGGTAACGTATCCAGTCGTGGTCGCGGCGTCTCTAAAAGGGCATCCCCCCGATGAGAAGTTCATTTTCATCAAAGGGACCACGGTGGGATGGCCCATTGATCACTGGCTCGAAAAACTCGAGCTAGCTGCTGGTGATCCCTACTTCGTTATCATCGAAGAAATCAAGTAATACCCGTTGCGAGAGGCCTCGCCCCAATTTCGCCAACCGGCGAGAACGGGGCGGGCCAATCGTCTTCTGTGAAAAATAATCCCCTTAGCAATTAATACCTCTCAAGTGCTATTTTAGGAATGAAGCATTTTTGCATATAGATACATATCCATACATAATTTTGCATAATAACTCGAGGCCGATTTTTTAGCTCAACCGTGAAATTTCCTTCTTACACAATTCTTACATTAGCTTCAAGAGAAAAGAGTCCGAGTAGTTTGTTGAGTGGGTAGAGTTTGGTTTTTTAGCGGTAAACTTCTCTGCGGTGGGCAATTTTGATAATAGTGATAGTTTGAGAGGTCTTGTCGATGGAATAAACTACGCGGTATACTCCGATCCTAATCCGGTAGTTATTATTTCCTGTTAATTTATGACTGTCAGATCCATACGGATCTTGTGCAAGCTTAGCTAGCTTCTGTGAAATTCTCAGAACAACGTTATCTTCTAAGCTATCAAGTTCTTTTTGTGCAGAGCGGGGGAGGATAAGTTTCACATTTACTTCATGCTTCGTTTGAATCTCTTTATAAAGTACTCATCAAGAGGAATAGTTGGCTCGTCTTTACGATCATGAATTGCCTGGATGTCTTCAGCATCTTCGAGAGCTTGTTCTATGCTCTCCCAATATTTAGGATCTACAAGAATGGCAGCCGGTTTAGAGCGTTGCATAATGACAACCGGCTTGCTTCCAGCCTTAATTTTATTGATGATTGTCGCGGTATTTTGTTTGAGATCGGTGATAGAGACAGTATGTAGCATAAGATCATTCTAGCGTACTTTCAAGAGTACTGTCAACTCCGATTTAATCGGGGTTATCTATAAAGGGGTTTCACTCGTGAGAGAGAGCGTGTATACTAGAGAGTATGAAGCAGGAGCTTGAACAACTAGTCCAAACAGTACTTAAGCAGCTCAATCTAGAAGGTGTTGAGGTCAGTGTTACTCCGACCTCCGATCCCACTCACGGAGACTATGCCACTAATGTTGCTTTTCAAGCCGCCAAAAAATTGGGCAAGACCCCCATAGAAGCTGCCGAGATTATCCGCAATGCGCTAAGCGCTAAGCGCTCTGCGTTGTTGGAAAAGGTAGAGGTTGCCAAGCCGGGTTTTATCAACTTCACTCTTAGTACCAAAACACTTCTTGAACACCTAACTACCGAACATAAAAAACTGGCCTCCGTTGACCTCAAAGACCGCAAGATTATGATCGAGTTCACCGACCCCAATCCCTTTAAAGAATTTCATATCGGCCATCTCTACAGCAATATCGTTGGCGAGTCAATCGCTCGCATACTTGAGGCTAATGGCGCTGAGGTCAGGCGGGTTTGTTACCAAGGTGACGTCGGCTTACACGTCGCAAAGGCACTTTATGGTCTCAAACAGCTAATGGTAAATAGTAAATGGCAAATGGATGATATTGAGAAAAAGGATCTTAATGAGCGGGCAAAGTTCCTGGGGCAGGCCTATGCCTTGGGTGCCACCAAATATGAAGAAAGTGACGAAGCCAAAGCAGAAATTATCAAGATCAACAAGCAGGTTTATGACAAAGACCCTGAGATCATGCCCCTTTATGAACAAGGCAGACAGTGGAGCCTTGACTACTTTGAGACAATCTATGCCAGGCTTGGGACAAAGTTTGAGGACTATTACTTCGAAAGTGAGGCAGGACCAAAGGGAATTGATCTGGTTAAGCAGTACTTAGCAATAGTTTTTGAGGAGAGTAATGGTGCAGTTATCTTTCCGGGTGAAAAGTACGGCCTTCATACTAGAGTTTTTATCAACTCTTTGGGTTTGCCGACATATGAGGCCAAAGAGCTTGGTCTGGCTGTCACTAAGCATGAAGATTATGCCTTCGATACGTCTATCGTTATTACTGGCAATGAAATTGATGAATACTTCAGAGTGCTGCTTAAGGCACTCGCTCTTATCCGGCCGGAAATTGCCGCTAAGATGAAACATCTCAGCCACGGGATGGTCAGGTTGCCCGAGGGAAAGATGAGCAGCCGGACGGGGAATGTGAAGACAGGCGAGTGGCTGCTTGATGAAGCGCGCGATCGGGCAAAAGATAAAATTAAGGAGACAAAAGGGACCGCGTCAGACGCGGCTGGCGCAGAGGAGACAAAAGGGACAAGAGTTTCGGTTGAAGATGAAGCAGCTGTTGCAGAGATGGTGGGTGTGGCAGCTGTGAAATGGGCACTGCTCAGGTCAGGTATCGGGAAAGATGTGGAGTTCTCCTTTGACGAGTCAGTCAGTTTTGAAGGCAACTCCGGACCGTATCTGCAATATACGTATGTCAGAACACAAAGTGTTCTCGCAAAGCGCAAAGCGCAAAGCGGAGAAAACGAAGAAAACGCTATGCGCTTACCGCTAAGCGCTAAGCTCGCTCCTGAGGAGCGACGCCTACTTGTTCTGCTTTGTCAGTACTCTGATATAGTTATCTCGGCAGCTGAGAGATTTTCACCAAGTGACGTAACGACCTATCTTTTTGAATTAGCACAGTCTTTCAATCTTTTTTATCAAAAACACCAGATCCTCAAAGAGGCAGGAGAGGTGAGAGATTTCCGCTTGGTACTTACTGAAAAAGTCGGCCAGACGATCAAAGACGGCCTCTATCTCCTGGGCATTAAGGCGCCTGAGAGAATGTAAGGCGTCTCCTTTCTGAGTTAAAGTAAGCTATATGAGCGAATATCTATCACGATACAAAGAAAGACCAACATCCCGCAGCGAAGAAGTTATTGACAGGAGAAAACTCTCGGAGTATTCTTCTGGTCATAAGAGGAAGTATGGATAGAGAAAGAAAGGGTATTTTTCAAAGAGCAAGAGGAGTTGTATCTGGTATTGTTGATTCGCGAGAAAGTGCAATGGAAAAAATTGCAAGTCGTGACCGAAGACTTGATGAAATTGGTGGTGTTGGGGCAGTGAGCCACATGGCTCTTCATGAGATAGAGGAACATTTTGGCATTGATCAACAGCCGATATCTGCTTATGGCACGACCTATCCTTCTCTTGCTGAGATGAGACGGAATAGATCTCAGAGAGAAGAGCGGGCTGACCGAAATCTTGCCCGAAGACTTGGTGAGCTTCCTGGTAACCAGACGCTTTTTGAGAGAATTCAAGGATACTACGTTGAAAAAGCCCGCTCAAAGCGAGACTCGTCAATTGAGGTGGTCAGCCAAGAACAAGGTGAATAGCTTAGCCACGTCCAACGAAAACTGACAAGCTCATCCAAGAACGTCGCTTTTCCAAATCTTTACAGTCCCTGCCCCGATTACATAGGAGCAGGGACATTCTTCATTTACTTCTAAGCTTGATTATTTCCGTTCATTTTATTATGGTTAATCTATGGCTGAAGCAGTAGTAGATGGGAGTGTTTTTAAAGATAGTCTCAATAAAAGAAAAAAAGCTGAGGAGAGGGTAAAAGGTGCGCGCCCTAAGGCCGATTCTCTTACAAGTTTTGCCAATGCTCAGGTGCTGATTGCCCGTTCTCAAGCCGAAGACCTCAGGAGTCAACACCGCAAACGCGTTCTTTCTGAAGAACAGAAAAAAGAAGAGCTGACGACTGTGCGTGATCGCCTAAGTCAACTTCGCCGTCTTCGTCACCAGGGCTAGGTTGTTTATTAAGCCTCACCCCGCTATAATCCGACTTAACTAAGAGGAGTAACCTCCTATGCCTGAAAAACAGCGACCACTCATAGTTGGCAAGAATGCTCTTGCCCCACGGAATGGATTGTTTGGATATCATCTCTTACGTATGATTCCCAAGGGAGACAGTATTTCATCTAAAGTAGGACGAGGCCTTGCTATCGCTGGGATTGAAATTGTCCGCTCAGTCAAAGAGGCGAGGACAGACGATACATCTTCAGAGCCTCCAGTTCATCTCTACAAACAATAGAATCCTATTCATATCTCATAGTATGATATAATCATCTTTTATGTCTCGAGAGATCAGGTTTACTGTTACTAATATCGCTGAGTGGATGGGGAATCAAGCTCCAGTTATGCAAGCACTTGCGGATACACCATCTGGATATGTCCCGGATGCGTCATTTCGTGATTGGTCTGATGAATCAAAACAGGCTCTTCGTGAGGAGGAGGAAAAAAAAGGTATGTCTCTTGAAGCTTTGGCTTACTGTCATAGCTTTCTTCGAAATGATCTCAACGTTCTCGTTTTACTTGCTATAGCAGAGATAGGTACAGCACATGCTCATGAAATTGCCCAATTTTTATGTGAACAAGACCTTGATCAGAGAGCAACTCTTGATCGTACCCATGTCGCCCCCGTTTTACGCGAGCTCTCAGCTTGTGCATATAGCGGTATTTATAAAGCCTCAGATGATCCCTATACCCCTTATGAGCAGCTTGCAAATGTTGAAGGACTTGTAAGTATGGCAGGACATCTTTATGGGTTCTCTAAAGAGCATTCAAAGCCACTTGCTGATTTTCTGGGTCCAGCGAGGGGACAGAAAGTGAGACCTGATTCAACAATATATGAGGGACAAAATATTTCAAATACAGTCGATCGTATAAAAATTGTCAGACACCTGAAAGAGGCCTGGGAGGATAACAAGTGTTCCGATAAATTTGCTACAAATCAACGGGCAATAGAAGATGCAACCGGGATTAGGGCAGCCGTACTTGAGCCTCAGTTGAAGAATTTAGCTCAGCATAGTTTTATTCATTATCAAACCACAGGTCCCAACGATGGGCCACATCAGGAATATCGATGGAACCGCAATGGACGAAAGAGAAAACAATGGACACGGGAGCATGGGGCCTTTGCAGATTATCTCCATGAGTATGTGATGCTAATACAGACAGGTCTGAGTAGACAGGGAGCCAAGGACTATCTTCTGGAAAACTATCCAACATTTACTGAAATGGATCAGGTTGAACTTGATAAAAGAATTGAGTATACACTCAATGGTCTTTTAGCGCGGTCCTTTATTCGTCCAGACACACCCTTTGTCCATGGCTCACAGTCCTCAATTGGATTTCCACGAGGAACGGATGGCATGTCTCTTGTCGATTATGTCCACGTATTGGATACCATGCAAAAAGAAGATACTCAAACTGTCAAAGAAGGGTTGACTCTCGCCCGTGAGATTTCGGTTGATAGGCAGGGTGTGACTCTTCTTCTGCGTAAAGCCGGTAAATAAACTGGCCTCTCTTGGCAGGGATCCCTGCCTATGGTACAATGAGTACCTGCCCGCATTGCTAGGCAATAAGCGTTGCCCGTCGGCATGCCTTTGGCAAAGCCAATGGCGGTCAGGCAGGCGGGGTCTTCTTAAAGATTATGAAATTCAACAAAACTACTCTCCCTAACGGTCTTCGTTTGATTACTGTTCCCATGCCGTCTTTTGAATCCGCGACAGCCCTTGTTATGGTCGGGGCAGGCAGTCGCTATGAGACGAAAAAAAATAGCGGCATCTCACATTTTCTAGAACACATGGCCTTCAAAGGCACCGACAGACGCCCGAATGCGTTGGCTATTGCCTCACTTATCGACGGGATCGGAGGAGAATTCAATGCCTTTACCAGTAAAGAATATACAGGCTACTACGTAAAGGCTGGGAAAAATAACGTTGAGACCATCTTAGATGTCCTCTCAGATATGCTTAAGCATTCTAAATTAGATGCGGCAGAGATTGAGAAAGAAAAAGGCGTTATTATTGAGGAGATCAACCTGTATGAAGACATGCCGATGCGTAAAATCGGTGATATTTACGAGTCTCTCCTTTATGGAGATACACCGATGGGCTGGGACGTAGCAGGTGAAAAAGATATTATCCGTTCGATAATGCGTGAGGACTTTGTCTCTTATATGCAAAGTCTGTATAGCCCTGACAATATGACCGTGGTTATTGCCGGCGGGATCCATGAGGAGAAGATGCGGGAATTAGTCGGTAAATACTTTGCCGATATGAAAGATATTCCAACAATTAAGGCCAAGCCCTTAAAAGAACATCAGACCAAGCCTGCAGTTCTCCTCAAGCAAAAGAAAACAGAGCAGATCCATATCGCACTTGGAGTTCGTACGGTCGATCTTAATCATCCCGATAAATACCCTCTGTCAGTATTGGCATCAATTATGGGAGGGGGCATGAGCTCAAGGCTTTTTGATGAAGTCAGAGAGAAAAGAGGACTCGCATACTACGTCCGCTCAAGTAGTGATGAGTATGTTGATTGTGGCACTTTCGTCTCTACAGCAGGCATTGATCCCAAAAGGGTGATTGATGCACTGGAGGTCATTGTTGAGCAATACGGTCTGATCGCAAGTGGGAGCCTGAAGATCACACCGGAGGAGCTCAAAAAAGCAAAAGAATATATGAAAGGGCATTTAGTCCTTGAACTTGAAGACAGTCGTTCGGTCTCTACTTTCTACGGACACCAGGAGCTGCTTGAGAAAGATGTCCTCAACCCTGATCAGATTCTCAAGCTCATCGACAACGTAACCGTTGATGAAATTGACGCCGTCGGCAAAAAATACTTTGTAGCAGACGGACTTAATCTAGCGCTCATCGGTAACTACGAAGATGAGGATAAGCTTAAGGAATTGCTCAAGTTTTAGTCTATGTTTTTTGTGATTGACAGTATCGATGGCGGGGGGAGTGAGACACAGGGCAAGTTAGTCGCTAAAGCTTTAGCAAAGAAAGCAAAAAAAACAATCGTCAAAAGTTTCCCCGAATACAAAACTCCTATCGGTAAAACGATTCGTGAATTCCTCTATGACAATAAATCACTCCCGGTTGAGCAACAATTCCTTCTTTATGGGCTGCAATTTGTCGTGGCATCAGCTGCAATTGCTCAGGAAAGTAAAAAAAATGTTGTGATTGCCGATCGTTATTTCACCACAACCCTCGTTTATCAGACGTTACAGGGGATGAGGGAGGATGTGTGCTTGCGCTTTGCCAAGGATTTTGGCATAATTGTTCCTCAAGTAGTTTTTTTCTTAGATGTGTCACCTGAGACCGCCTATACATGGAAACACGGCGAGGGTAAAGAGATCAACAGGTGGGAGCAGGATCTGGCCTTTATGAAAAAGACATATAAAAAGTATCGCGATCTCTGTGACCGCAACGTCTTTGCGAAATGGATTAGGATTAACGGAGAACAAAGTAAAGAAGCAGTTACGAAAGAGATCATTTCACATTTAGAAGTTAGCAGTTAGTTGTTAGGAGTTAGTTTTATGAAGAGCGCAGTTGAAAAGACATTACTTATTTTAAAGCCTGATGCTGTCCAACGCGGACTGGTCGGCCGGATTATTGAGGAATTTGAGACTATCGGGCTTAAAATGCTGGCTGCCAAGATGGTCATGCCTGACAAAAAAGTCATCGAGGGACATTACCCCGGTACAAAAGAATGGATTGAGGGAATGGGCCATAAGACCCTTGCATCATACAAAGATGCCGGTTTGGATGTGAAAGAAGAGATGGGGACAGATGACCCGTATGAGTTAGGACAGTTTGTTTATAAGCGGCTGATTGATTACTGGCAGACAGGGCCTGTTATCGTTATGGTCTGGGAAGGGCCACACGCTGTGCAGATTGCCCGTAAAGTCCGGGGTCATACCATCCCGTTACTGGCTGAGACCGGTACAATCCACGCCAGATATCTCTATGATTCATCGCCTCATTCCGCCTCACGTGACAGGTCTGTCAAGACTTTCATCCATGCCAGCGGCGAGCCGAAGGAGGCAATAGAGGAGATCAAATACTGGTTCGGCACAACTGAATTTAAGAACTATAAAAGGGAGGTAGACAAGCTCTATTTGTAAATTCGAATATCAAAGCACCCGCTTCGCCAGCAAAGCGAGGCGAGCGAAATCCGAAGCAAATTCAAAACCTGAAAAATACAAATTGTTTCGATTTTCGATATTCGTATTTAAGTTTTAATCAAGATATGGATCCACAACAAGCACTCATTATTATCAAGCCCGACGCCGTTCAAAGGGGACTTATGGGCAAGATCCTCAAACGCTTTGAGGATGTGGGGTTGAAGATCGTTGCCTTTAAATTTGAATGGGCTGACCGCGAAAAAATTATCGCGCATTATCCGGAGACTGACGAGTGGTTTGGCAAAGTCGGGCAGAGGACTCTCAAAAATTACGGAGCTAAGGGACTTGAGGCTAAAGAAATGTTAGGAACTGATGATCCTGTCGCGATAGGTAAGATGGTCAAGAGTTGGCTGATTGACTATATGTCTGAGTCGCCTCTCCTCTTTGCTGTTGTAGAAGGATACGAAACGATACATATTGTTCGCAAATTATGCGGGGATACCAATCCGATGAATGCGCTTCCCGGAACGATCAGGGGTGACTTCAGTCATGACAATATCGATTTGGCCAACGGCCGTCGGCGCCCCCTGCGTAATATCATCCATGGCACCGATGCGGTTGAGGAAGCCTCAAAAGAAATTAATTTATGGTTCCGTCCGGAAGAACTGCATACCTATGCTCGGGCGGATGAAGAGATCATGTTCTGATCTCACGAATTGATTCGAATTATTAGTCCTAATTATTCCGAATTAAGAGTTGGCTTTTTTCATTTCGAGTAAGATATCATATCCATAAAGCTGTCTATCCTCTTCTTTAATTCCTAAAGTCTTTAAGAATTCCCAGAGTTCTTTTTGTATCATATCTGCCGGCTTGTCTGACATTTTTTCAACTTCAATAAAGCTGCCGAGGTCTTCAACCTCATCCAAGCATATCTCATACCCGTTAAAACTAGCTTTGCGTCTTATTTTATTTACTCTGACATGGAGGACAAAGCCGAGTTGTTCACAAATACTGGTCATCGCTTCAGGATTATCAATTCCTGACTCGAACTCGAGTTTGTCAAGATTATTAGATACCGGGATTTTGTAGGTAAAGATGATCTTTTTACCTTGCTCGCGGATACGCAGGGCAGGGGCCTTAGTCCTTTTGCCACGACGTTTCATATCGGTAAATTGGCCTACTAAGTCCTTGGGGAAAAAGATCCGATCACGCTGTGTGATAGGGTGTGATAGCTTAATACCTAGTTTGCCTAGTTTATCTTTAAGGAGAGAGAGGTTAGCTACTTTGGCTTTGACTTCTATTTCATTCATAGTGTTTTGTAGTATAACAGAAGAGAATGTGCTCCGCGCCAGCTGGCGCGGAGCACTGAGTCGATCGTTTCGGGATCTCAGTTGGTGAATGTCGCGATGATGAGCACGCCCACAAAGGCCGTACCCAGCACGACGATTCCGACGACCGCGCGGCCGTGCGAGCTGAGAATGTCATTCTCATCCAGATCCACGCGTTGTTCGATTTCGCGCAGACCGGTCAATACAGCGATGAGGCTTCCGAGGCCCAGTAGCCCCAGGATTCCCCAGCTGAGATTCCTGTGATCCAGCCACCATTCGGCACTTAGCCAGATGAAAACGGCGAAGCCGATGGCAAGAGCGAGCAGGACCAGCTTGGCTCTGAGGGCACCTGGCGCCTTATCGACGAGGAACCCTGACCCCATACCGATTGGAGGATCTGACGCCTTCATGTGAACTCCTTTGTACAATCAACTCAAAAGGGCGACGTGAGACCTTCTCACGACACATGGCTGAATTATAACCTAAAGCTAGAAGTGGAGCAAATAACCTCTTGTATTTTTGACAAAGACATGACTAGTATTATACTATGCCCGAGAAGTTTCGACTGCTCATTATTCTTTCAGTGTTGGTCTGCGTGTCTGCTTTAATGCCTAAAGAGACTCATGCGTTAAGTCTTTCAAACGCTTCGGCAAGTGCTACTACTTCACGTCCTTCGCCTTCATCACCTTTATCTACAGCCTATTCATCGGGTGTCTCAACGGTTACCGTGATCGATAATACCTCAACTTTTCTTGCTTCTGACGCGGCAAAATTCTTCGTGAATGGGACTCCTGATCCGGTAACGATTGCTACTACCTCGGCTGATAAGCTGACGCTTAATTTCACAGGGACGACCGCCAGCGCACATAATGCGACAGGGGTTATCGCGGTTCCGATTACGGCGATGCATACGGTAGTCTTTACCACTCAGACTTCAATCCCGGCCAGCGGTCAATTCGAAATTGCCTATCCTACAAGCGTTGCGGCAGATACCAACCAGGCTTCACCATCAGCTGCGACCTGGATGCTTAATAATTTAAGTAACTCTACCGATATTCAGAGCACACAAGGAAGTAACTGTACCTGGGCTATTAGCGGCACGAGTGCCGGGAGTGTGCCGAAAGCGACCTGTACAGCGACTGCGGGGATTCCCTCAGGAAGTACCATTTGGGTCTGGTTGGGCTGTACTGCCGCATCGGGGACAAGCTGCACAACGCAACGCCCTCTTATCATCAACCCCACCCACAGCCCGTCTACCAATCGCGGTACTGCTGATGTGAAAAATGTGATTATCACTACCTATCAGAGTTCCGGTGGATCTGTCCTTGATACCGGTACAGTCAAGATAGGGACAATCGAATCAATTTTCGTCGTTGCTCATATCGATCCGACATTTAGTTTCAACATCGATGGGGTAGCAGCCAGTACAGATATGCATACTTCGGGAACCTGTAGCACCTCTTATGCTAATATTTCAACTAATTCCAGCTTCCCTTCAACCGGTACTGAGGTCAATTTAGGCACAATCACCAGTGGGGGTAATACCTATGCTGCCCAGAAAATGACGCTCAGATCCAATACAGGATCCGGGTATGTCATTACCGCAACAACCAGTGGCTTTCTCCTTTATCCGGCTATCGGCTCCTATGTCGTGAACGCCCAGGGGAATGTGACAGCAAATAATACTCCCGCGCCCACGACTATCAGCTCAACGACCGGTGGCTATGGTATCAATGCCTGTGATGCCAACAGTCGGGTCAGTACCTCAATCTGGGGGCAGGCATCGCCTAACTTTGCCAATCCGTCAGCTCAGTTCTACTATACTCTCGTTAATTATAGCGGAGCACCTTCATCAAGCGGAGATGTGATTTATGCAGTCTATGGTGCCCGTGCCGGAGGATCGACACCGCCGGGAGATTATTGGCAGATTATTACCTATACCGCCTCAGTGACCTTTTAAATTCCTCTTTTGAGCCTAAATCTTGTATAATGTCCTCGTCTGGGAAAACAGACGGGCGATTCGTCGCTTGTTTGGGTTCCCAAGGCACCTTTCATTTTCACAACAATCGGGGAGGGAGTTATGTCTCAGTCTGATGACGCGGGAGTAATTGCAGCAACAGTTCTCCAGCCGCTCAACACGACGTTGCAACTGGCTGTTGATCTCGCGAGTAAGCTTTTCCAAGAAGCAAATCGCGGACCGATCGACTTCAACACCAATAAGGCGTTCACTCACCTGTGGCGCTGGCTTCATGCCCGGCCTTCAAGTGAGGAGGCTCATAATCAACGTTTGGACGACACGGTCGTAGCAATCATTGGTGACCTGCCTTCGCTCAGGGATTGGGCGACGCAAGCTCGTGATTCCTTGAGAAGGAACAGGATCTCGCTGGGCTTTGACGATGAAGAGCGCTGTCGGCAGGCCGGGAGGCTTGCTCTGAAGCCTCATCAGTCAACAATCGCCTCTTGGGAAACCGAGGCGCCTCACCTCTATTTGTTGTGAGATCATTCCGGGGGGCCCGCCTTTGGCGAGGCTCCCCGGACATCCCACTTTAAGGTCATGTAATCGTTTTTAACACAAAAAATCTTTTGGATGGGTATCCCCATCATTTTAGATACTTGGCAAGGATTGTTATTTACTAAGTAAGGCGTAGAGTGGCTAAAAATACCCCATTCGACTCTATAAAAACCCCTATTTTATCTGGGATTTGACTTTTCGACCTCGTTGTCTATAATCGCTTCAGTTATGTACAGAGATAGTGAAATTACCAGAAGAACTGCTTTGCGTAATATAGGCATAGCCGTAGGAGGGATTGTAGGGATAGCCGCTGTTAATAAATTTTCCCCTTCTCGAGTCGGAGCCGTGGAGGAGGGAGCGGCAAAGGCAGCTCAGGAGATGGTGAAAGCGGGTACCTGGCTTGGGCGAACCATGTATGATGAATCGCAGAGCGTTGAAAAGACAGGTTATGTAAATGGCACGGATCAGCAATATAATCCTTAGTCGGGTGATAGGAATTGGATACTGCTCGCTTTCCGGCACCTTCGGCCTATGCTCTCGGTTTTAGCATTATAAGTCTTTTGGTCGGAGTGGAGGGAATCGAACCCTCTACCACTCGGTCCCGAACCGAGCATTCTACCGGTGAACTACACTCCGGAATTTTTTAATTTTACCTCTCGCTATGTTAGAATACAAGCAAATGGCAAATGGTGTAGCTAGTAGCCTATATATCTATATAGTTTGATACGTTTCTAGAACCTGGTCCTAAGGAGTGGACATAAAATGCCCCTGTAGCTCAACGGATAGAGCAGACCCGTCCTAAGGGTAAGATAGAGGTTCAATTCCTCTCAGGGGTACTAATTTCGTCTTATAGTTTGATTTTTCCCTTCATTTTTTCTATACTTCCCAAGCGTAGTATTCTCCAAGAACATTTGCTGTTCGTAGGGAGGATGTGCGCAAGTTTTTAATTGCACATTGATATGATCGGATAATACTGAGCAGTGCGCTTTGTCGCCAACGATTTGGAGATCAAGCGTGCTGCTCAGGTCGAGTGGCCGAAAGGAGGAATTCCCGTGCCAGAGACAAATGTTCAAGGAAAACTGCCTGTGGTGATGATCGCAGGCTGCAGTAAGGAGGAGCTCGCGAGGATCCGGCGGGTCATCGAGAGAGACTCTGATGCGATCCGTGAGGGGTTTCACCCCGACGCGAACCGTAACATCGTCTGGATCCTCATCCCGGCTGGGACTACGACGATGAGTCTTGATCTGCTCAAGTCAGCCCTGCGGGTTATCGTACCACAAGGGAACGTGACGTATGCGTTCTGTCTCGAGAATGAGGATGCATACGCGCGGACGTACGAGTGGATCTGCGCGGACAACTTCGTCGCCGATTTGCGGCGCAGGGAGATCTTTGTCCTCGTCGGTACGCTCGACACACTCATTCAGGAGCTGATCCGTCATGTGCCGGCTCTGCTGGCTAATTGAATCCGATCCGACAACGTGCATGAGGCGCCTTTCCTTCGGGGAGGCGCCTTTCGCGTTTTATAACTTTACACTACAATAACTGTATACCCTCGCGGGCATTATATGCTTTTTGTAGGGTCTTAAGGAATATATGCGACATACCAGCGGCAATGAGTTTGTCAAAAAAAACCAGCAAAGGGAGTTGGCCAAGCAGGGAGACATCTTTGTCGCGAGCCGGACTCATACGTCTCCTCCCGGAAGCTCAATCTATACCCCCGAAGAGCCTCGTCTCCATACTCGTTTACCTGAACAGGCTAGTACTATCGCAGCTCCCGAGGCCAAACCTGTTATTTTACCCAAGCCGCTAACCACAGCTATGACCCGCAACGAAAAGCTGCGTTTTCTGGCCATACGCTCACTGGGTAATTTTTTAGTTCTTTTAAGTATTTACGGGGTGCTGGCGACTTTTGGTTCGGCGCTTTACTATGAAGTTTATTTCAAAGTCAGTCAGATGAGGGGAGTCCATTTCTCAATTGAGACTCCGACAGGGCGTTTCGACTCGGTAAATACTAATTCACAAGGCTTCGCTCCCGGATTCGGGGATATTATTGCCGGCGCCCAACAACAAGTCTTGATACCTCCTGATACACAATTTAGTATTTTGATACCCAAAATTGCCGCAACAGCCCGTGTCTGGCCCAACGTCGATCCATTAGATGAGAAAGACTTCCTGCCCAAATTACAAAATGGCGTAGCGCATGCTAAGGGAAGTGTTTTCCCGGGGATGGAGGGCAATGTCTATCTCTTTGCCCATTCAACCGATAATTTTTGGGATGTGGGGAGGTATAATGCGGTCTTTTATCTGCTTAAAGATCTGACACCCGGGGATGATGTCGCAGTCTATTTTGAAAATACCCGTTATAACTATAAAGTGGAAAGGACTGTGATTAAGGATCCAAGTGACGTTGACCTGCTGGTCAATAGTCAGATACCGGGGCAGGAGCAGCTCATCCTGCAGACCTGCTGGCCGCCCGGTACAACCTGGAAAAGGCTTTTCGTGATTGCAACTCCGCAGAAATAGGTATGGGTTTAGGTGTAGCGGCCGGTAAAGGTTAAGGCGTAGTGGAAGCCCGTGGACAAAACTACCTCATTTTTCCGTAGTTTTCGATGCGTTTATTTATCTTTAGATATAGTTAGCTGTGGATTTGGGCGATGATGTAGAAAAGGTTTTTTGTTATCTCTCCGTCTGAAAGGTGTTAGGGCCGTGTCGTCCGCCTTACGGCGAGACGACACGGCCTGATGAGGGTGTTCAGCGGACAGCAACTGGTTGCGTAACGACGAAGCTAGTGATGTCTTCCCCGACGGCTGCGCCGCAGTTAGCACAGCAAGTACGCGTGCCACCGAACCGGTTGCCCCCCACTCCGATTAGAAGTGGTTTCTTCGTATGTGGTTGGTCGACCCAACCACAATGAGTGCACGGCCAGAGTCTTTTGACCGCAGTCTTTCCATCGGGTTCAATTTTGAATCCCGGAGGAAGCTCATCGTAGACGTTTGGCTTTACCACGAAACACCTCAATTCTTTTTTTAATAAGCCCGATATGCTTTCCCGCGATTGGGAAAACTTAGGGACTTTGGAGGAATTATAACAGAAAGAGGAATTTGAGACTACTGATTAACGATTAAGGAGTAATGAGTAAGGCTGGGATACGGTTTTGGGGATGTATATTGGCGGTGTATGAGGCAAGAGTACGTAATTATATACAAGATTATATAAAAAATGCTGAAGCACCTCAGGGACACTACCTGCTTTTTGGCATAAACTCAGCATGACAAGAGATGATGGAGTGCCCCGCCAGGTACCAGACGGCACCTGGCGGGTGACTTCCCGATGCAACATCAACCGATGGCCAGCCGCATAAGCGGTATGAGGACGAAGTGTCCGAACACGCTGAACGCGGCCCAGCCACTCATCCCTGCCGGAATGGCGATACGTAGCGCCAACCCAAAACCAAGATCTTCCAGCTGTTTATTTCGCTGGCGTTCTCGCACCTGCGCTTCAAGGGTTGGTCTCATGTGAACTCCTTTCGAGCGTTAAGCGAGAGCGCGAAGCTCGTGCCGGTTGACGGAGGTGTTCTACTTCCAGCTCCTGATTATCCAGACGGTCGTCCAGATCATCAGCCAGGTCAGTCCAAGTTCGCCGGTGGCGATGCGTGCTTGTCGGGGGGTTGCCCCGTCGCATAAAAGCGACCAGATGAGCATCGCGACTGCGCTGAGGACAGTGGCGACGAATTCCCAGTCAACCCGACTGAGGTTCTCTCTGAGCCGTAATTGTCCTGACATCTGAGTTCTCCTTGGCTACTCGCAGCCGGATGCGTGGGGATCATCTGCGAGCCGGTTGAAAAACCGGAGCAGGAAAGTCCCTGCGACAACGATAAGAACAAGACGGAGACGATTGAACATCTGATCCTCCTCCTGGTAAGGGGTATTGTTGCATCGGTGTCAAAGTGCCAGCCTCGCTAGATGCCTGCTTCGAATTGAATCAAGGCGAGCGAGTCTAGGCGGGCGGAGTAAGCCGTGAATTCGCGCCGGTACCTCCGGATCGCTCACAACTTACTTCACGAGGAAATTGTAGCAAAAAACTATGGGAAAAACCTGACAGAAAGCTGATCGGTCGATTAATGATTAGGGATTAGTGATTAAAGAAGAAAATGACGATTAAATTGTTGTGCTGTTAAATTTTTTGATATCTATTGGTTTGGTTTGAGAGCTCACCCCCCGCTGGTTGTCCCCGATTGAATCGGGGTTGTGGCGGGGGGTGAGGAGCGAGTTCAGTTCGGTCAAAAAGTCACGTTGGGCCGCCGCTTGATGCAGAGACGACTGCGATAACGATACAGACCAAGAATAGGAGGCAGCCTAGCCCGATCAGCAACGCGTAGCAGATCCAGATCATTGCTGCTCGCCAGCTAATCCTTTCCTGAGGAATCTGATCGCTCATACTCGCCTCCTGCGCGTGTTTTTTGCGCGCTGTTCTTGCTGGTGAGCCTTGGCTTTCCAGTATTGGCAACAGACCGTAATCTCCGTAATGAAGATCACGATTCCCGTGCCTACAAGTGCCGGCTTGAGCTCTCGCGTTGCGACCAGAATGATCGTAAAGAACAAGACATAGATAGCTGCACAAAAAATCAGACGGGGCTTTTGGTAAAGCCAGGTGGGTAAGTTGGAGCCGTCCATGGTATCTCCTCGTGGCTTACGCCACACTATTCGACTGAACTAAAAGGTGCTAAGTAAGTCGTGAATTCGCGCCGGTACCTCCGGATTGGTCACAACTCACTTCACGAGGAGATTGTAGCAAAAAGAGGAATCCAGTACAACTATAAGACTTTAATTGAAAGAGGTTGAGTGAATTGTGGGTTGCGCCCGAACCGCGTTTTACCGCGGCCGGGCGCTCTTCCGCTGGACTTAAGATTTCTTGCGTTTTTTTCTCCGGTACGAAGAGGGCGATCTGTGAATCATTAAAAATGATCCGATCAGTAGGCCTCCGACCACTATTAGGCCTCCTGCCCACTGGGCGCGGAGGTCATGAGCCAGCAGCAAACGGAGAGTCACAGGGACTCCCACTACGGGCCACCACTTGACGGTTCTTTTCACGGCTTCAAGTAGACGCTTGAGCATCAAAGTCCCCTTTGTGAGTACGGAAGTAAAGGTACATGGTGACTCCGGTCGGGTCAATGACCCGACGTTTATCTCCACAACAAAAGCATATTACCACAGGATACCCTGCCTGTCAAAACTATAAGTCTACTTGAGGCTGATGGTATAGAGATTGGGGAGAATTGTCGAGTTATTGAGATTGGTCAGCATGACGAGCCTTGTCCCGTCGACCCACGGGAAGACATAGTTATCCAGGAATGGGCCGGCATAGACGACAGTGTCGTTGGCGCCGTCATAATCGACCATATGGATCTGCTTATCGTTGACCATAATGAAGTGAGCGCTGTCAGGGAACCAGGTGACAGGCAGATCGCATGTATCAGCATCAGTGCTACAGATCGAGGGTGTTTGATCTAGTATTTTGGTATTTCGATCCTCTTTGATGTCGTAGACATAGAGACCGCCTGCCTTTACCTGACGTTTTTCATAGAGAGTATCAACAGCCAGGAGTCGTGGTTTGATGATGAGGGGCAGGTCAGCCGACTGTGAGGCTACATAGAGGATCTTCGTATCATCAGGCGACCAGGCGAGGATAGTAAAATTCTCCGCGATCATTTTTTTAAGTGCCGGCTTGAGTCCTACGACTTGTGACTGAATTTTCTGCATCTTATCAGCCTTAAATTGTGCCTGAATTGAGGGGAGGATCGTCGTCACATTTTGCGGAGTTGTGTTCAACTGATTTGCCTGGAGGAGATAGGTTGCCGGTCCGAGCGTGCCTGAAATAGTGGCCAGGATTTGCTCGCCGTCAGGAGACCATGAAATAGCACTTGTTGAAAAAGCCCCCCGGGTATCACTCACTACTTGCTTGGTGGCAGTCTGAAGAGAGAGAACAGACCTTGAATTCATGTCATAGACGTAGATACCGTTCTTGGCCGCTGATTGTGAGGCTACCAAATAAGCTATTTTTGTATGTGACGGATCAATGAGGGGGGTTTGGACGCCTGTTACGGTGATACTTTCAAGCTTAGGAGCGACAGGGTAGAGGAGAGCATTGGCTTTGGTTACGAGCTCTTTTTGGATCTCCACATTTTTTTTCCAGGAGAAGTAGCCGTCTTTGGAGATAGTGATGGTGTATTGCCCCGGTGCCAGATCGAGTGTATTGTTGGTCGCAGTTTTTAAGGCACCGTTGACAAAGACCGCGGCTCCGTCCGGGATACTGGTTGTTACTAGGAGACCGGTTTTGGAGACGGTGGGCTTACCTGAGAGGAAGTTGAAGCGATAGCCTTTGGCATACAGGATAGCTAAAGTCGTGCCCATGACAAGGAAAACAAGGATAAGGAGTGAGATCCAGATACTGCCGCGTGATTCATGTTCCATACGATTTCTTATTATACCTTAGGTAAAATAACACTTGCAAGGCAGGGAAGGCATACTTATAATCAGTTTATATCGAGTCTAAAGTGAGAAATGATCTACTAAGTATACGTTCTGATATCGTATTTCTTGCTTTAAGACCAAGTATTTAGTATCTTGTATATGGTATTTGGTAGTTTGCTAAATACTACATACTATATACCAAATACTAAACTATGTTCACGATTCCAACCTCCAAACGCATCGGTATTGATCTCGGTACGGCCAACACGCTTGTGTATCTAGTCGGTGAGGGGATTGTCCTCAATGAACCGACAGTCGTTGCGGTGACAGCCGAAGAAAATCGTGTCGTGGCTGTCGGGAAAGAGGCTAAAGAGATGCTGGGGCGGACTCCTGGGAATGTCCTGGCTATGCGACCGCTTAAAGACGGGGTAATTGCTGACTATAGTATTACCGAGGCGATGCTGTCTTACTTTATTGATAAGGCCTGTGGTCAGTCGCGTTTCCTTAAGCCTGAGGTGATGGTATGTATCCCCAGTGGGGTGACGCAGGTAGAGCGTCGCGCGGTCCTGGACGCTGCCATGTCGGCAGGAGCAAAGATTGCTTATTTGATCGATGAGCCTTTAGCAGCCGCGATCGGAGCAAAGATCCCGATTGCTCAGCCTGCCGGACATATGATTGTCAATATAGGTGGCGGCTCGACTGAGTCAGCCGTTATTTCTCTTGGGGGTGTGGTTGTTCATAGTTCAGTGCGCGTGGCCGGAAATAAGATTGATGAGGCTATTAGCAGCTACATCAGGCGCAAGTTTAACCTCCTGGTCGGTGAGACGACAGCTGAGCTGATTAAGATTGAGTTGGGGAATGCGGTGATAGAAGAGGGGAGAACCCTTCGACAGGCTCAGGGCAAAGAGGGGACAAAGGAAACACAGGAGACAAAGACAGCTAAGACCATGGAAATTCGCGGTCGGGATAACATCACCGGTTTACCTCGCTCAATTGAACTGGACGAGTCGCAGATTAATGAAGCCATCAAGCCTGTTCTTATGGATATTATCGGGGGAGCTAAAGAAGTTCTGGAACAATGTCCGCCTGAGTTAGCCAGTGATATTATTGATAAGGGAATTGTCATGTCAGGCGGGACGTCACTTCTGACTAACTTAGATAAATTGATGACACAAGTAACAGGCGTTCCCTGTCATGTCGCAGAGGATGCGCTTCTCTGCGTTGTCAAAGGGACAGGGGTGGCTATGGAAAATATAGAACTCTATAAAAGAAGTATTGCCAAGAAGTAGAATGGCTTAGCGGGTAGCGGGTAGCGGGTAGCGGGTGGGTTATAGTATGTGAGGGTACTGATATTTTCACAATAGACACTTCTCGGATGGGTGAAAACCATGCAAAAGAGATACAATAATCTATTTACTATATTTAAATCACGATTCGTGCCTGAGAACTCATGTCTTTTATTATTTGAGCACAAAGAATGATTACTAATGGTGTTCAACTAATAGCTATTGAGACGTTATCAGGCTGGTGCTCGCCGATTATAAACGTATGAAAGATTCACCTGTGAAAAAAAAGATACTAGGAATCTCTCTCTCAGATTTGTCGACATCTCAAGTCTTAGAGTATGTGATGAGTTCTGTCGAAAAAAGCCGCAAAAAACTCTCAATAGTCACTCCCAACCCGGAAATTGTTGTGTATGCTCATGCACATCCGCAGTATCAAAAGCTTATCAACGAAGCTGATATCGCTATCTGTGACGGGGCAGGCCTCTACCTCGCGGCTAAATACCTCGGGGTCCCTCTTCACGAGCGGATTACCGGGGTTGATCTCATGCAGAAACTCTGCGGTGAAGCAGCAAAAAAGGCTGTCACAGTAGGCTTTCTCGGAGGTCGAGGTAACGTAGCAGAGCGAACCGCCCAGTGCTTACGTGAAAAGTACCCGGGGCTCAAGGTTGTCTTCGTTGCACCGGAGTGGAGTGAGGAAGGATTTGCTGTTGCGGAGCAATTGCGCAGAACTACTCAGAATCCTACGCGGAAAAACGCAGAGAGAAAGGATCAGCGCCTGCCTGTCGGTAGGCAGGCAGTTCAGCGTGTAGTTCCGCAAAGTTCAGCGCCTGTCATTGACATCTTATTTGTTGCCTTCGGCTTTCCTAAGCAGGAAGAGTGGATTGCACACAATCTGCCGATCTTACCTGTCAAAGTGGCCATGGGAGTAGGCGGGGCCTTTGACTATCTCAGCGGTGAGGTCATTCGCGCGCCATTTTTTATTCGTGCCATAGGCTTGGAATGGCTTTTCCGCCTTATCCGTCAACCCTGGAGATGGAGGAGGCAACTAGCTCTCTTGACCTTTGTGAGACAAGTCGTGTCCGCCCGTCTGCGTACATGAGATCAGGGACAAAGTTTTCAGCTATTTTGACCACGTACTTTATAGATTGATACCTTTATTTTCGGTTTGAGATCTCACCCTCATATCCCTCTCCTTACAGGAGAGGGAAGAGATAGGTTGAGTTATCAGATGGGAAGATAAAATAACTGCAGGCCAAAGAGTTGAGGCATATAGTCAAAAGTACAGATCTGGGGTACTCCACGTTTGTTCGCCAGTACTGAGAGCAATGCTTTAGGATAGGTAAGATCAGTTGTCTTGAAGTTGACGATAGCCTTCAATGCTGCCTTGACATCTGATTCCTCAGCATAGACTAAGTTGATATTGGAAATTGCCATCACCCGCATAAAGTCTTTGGCTAGACTTGGACTGATATCGTTATAAAACTTATTGTATGCTTCAACTAAGGTAATCGGATCACTAAAGAGTTGATACTCCTCAATTCCGAAATAGCGAAAATAGGCAGTAGCCTGTTCATATTTGATGTGCGCCCTATCTATAAATGCCACAAAGCAGGAAGCATCGAGATAAACTTTTTTACTTAATATTGGCATGGTTTTAAATTAAAATTCGAAATCCGAAATAATATCTAAATCTTAATTTTCAAAATTGAAAGTGTTTCGTAGTTTATGCTTTTGATTATCAGAATCTGTTTCGAATTTCGTGTTTTGGTATTCGTATTTATGATGACAATTTGATACTGGCTCCGCGTCCGTTCAAACGTAAAAAAGGGTCTTCCATCGAGAAATTTTTGGCCGGGTTGATCTTGGCTCGCATTGCTCCATTCGGATCAGCAGCCCTTGTATTGGGAGTATAGTCTTTGTTAAATTCATTGAGATCTTTTTCTCTGATTCTGATGGCACCGCCAACCTTAAGTGCTTTGAGTCGTCCTTCTTTGATGTAGCGGCGGATTGTTAGGGGGTGGACCTTCAAAATAAAAGCAGCTTGATTGACATTAAACAGATTATCCATTGCTAAATTGCTAAATTGCTGATAACAATTTAACACTTTAATCATTTAACAATCAGCGAAGCATGTCTGTCAATATGCAAATTTATACATAGTTATTCAAGCGTATATAATCCCGTGAAAAATTTGACGCTGGTTAGAGAATGGTGTTAACTATTTTCACAAGAACATTCTCTCGTCTGTCTGAAAGATAACGGGTTATCTTTAAAAAAGACATGTCGCCAGGCAAATATGCTTGATTTAAAGTTCGGATAGTTGCTTGTACATGGCTCTTGGTATACATGGCATAACGTATGGCGGTGATAATGGTGAGTTATATAACAGGGAGGCATGTATCTTTAGTAAAGGCTTGTGCCTGGTGCCCCCGTTCAAGGCAACCTGAGTTGGGGGAAGATCAAGAATACACACATGGTGTGTGTAGAGATCATTTGCTTGTGCTCATGGATAGGCTTAAAAGCAAGAGGAGAAGGAAAATATGGCTATCATAGGTAAAGACATACGTAGGTCAATACACAAATTTTACAACAAGACACTGAGGAATGTGCAGGCAGTATTCAGTCTGCTGCAGATGTCCCAGCTGAGTTAATTGTAAGACTGATCCGGTTACTGAAGAGACTCACCTGAGTCTCTTCAGTTGGTTGCTCCAGACTCACTTCTTTCAGCAGGAAGCTATTTAACCGTAATCACCAGGCGTTCTTGCGGGTTGGTGCTGTCGGCAATAACACACTTGACGGCATAGAGTCTTCTTTCTATGATAGGGATAATGTCTAAAGAAAAAGAAGGGTCAGCCCCTTCAAAAGAAAAGAAAAAGTCCCTGAGGAAGAAGTTGGTGATTACTGGTGCTGTAGGCTTAGTCATTGTCCTGCTCATTGCTTCAAGTATTTATTTCTTCCTCCAGTACCAAAAGACACAGTCTCTTCTTAAAAATCCATCAAGTGCTACTCAACGGGAGGTAAATTCCCTGGTCGAGAAGGTGAGTAGGCATTATGATTTGCCGTCAAATGACCAGGTAACAGTTGCGACTGTCTCTGATGTCGGTAAGCTTTACGGCCAAACTTTTTTTGTCAAAGCTAAAAACGGTGATAAGGTGCTGATTTATCCTAAATCAGGTATAGCTATTTTGTATCGTCCCGCGACTGATAAGATCATCAATATCGGTCCGGTGAATACTCAGGGAGATACGTCTCCAGCAAAGGCTACTACTCCTGTGAAAGTTGCTCTCTATAACGGTACACAGACCAATGGCTTGACCAAAAAAGTCGAAGAAACACTGCCCACACTCTCATCTATAAAGACTACTGTAGTAGTCAAGGCAAATGCCGCGAATAATTATCAGGATTCAGTCGTCGTCGATTTAACGGGTAAAAATAAAGCAGCCGCCATCCAACTTGCCACTTTTGCTAAAGGGGAAGTTATGTCTCTGCCTGCCGGGGAAGTAAAGCCGGATGGCGTCGATATCCTCATCATTTTAGGTCAATCATATGTTGGCGAGCCAACAGCTACACCGACCCCTTAATACTTGATACTTTATACGTAATACATAATACTTAATCTATGGCCGATTTTTCCGCCAAAGGCGGATCAGCCTCTGGCTGACAGTTTATAATGAGCGATTTTACCTTTTTAAAAAACGCGGTTACTAAAAAATGGGTTATCTCAGCCCCAAGGCGTGCTAAAAGGCCTGACGTCGCCAACGGCACTGAGCCTGCCTGTCCTTTTTGCCCTGAACATAAGGAAGATGCTGAGCTCTATCGTGTCGGAGGAATACCCAGTGATGCGGGTTGGCAGATACGAGTTGTTGCGAACAAATTTCCTTTTGCTCCGATTCATGAGTTGGTCATTAATACGCCGGATCATCATAGCTCCTTTGATAATTTTACGATTGAACAAATTCAGACTATCCTCCAGACGTACAGGCATCGTTTTAACGAGCATCATCATGCAGGGCAGGTCTATATCTTTCATAATCACGGTGAGAAAGCAGGGGAGAGCATCCCACATTCTCATACCCAGATTGCAGTCGTACCAGAAAAAGTATTTTTGGATATTCCACGACTCCAATCGGTAATTGAGGATGTGCCTCAAGGCTTGACGACTAAGCATTTTACCATCTTTTGTCCTACGACGTCAGTTTGGCCGGACGAGGTATGGGTGGCGCCCAAGGTATCAGGGAGACTTTTTGGCGAGATCACCGACGATGAGATAGGGGATTTTTCAGGCATTCTTTCCAGCCTGACTAAGATCTTTGATCTCAGGTATAACAAGGATTTCCCCTACAACTTTTATCTCTACCCGGGTGGGGACTGGTATTTCAGACTCATTCCCAGACTCAAGACACTAGGTGGTTTTGAGGTGGGGACCAATGTTTTTGTAAATACGCAAAAGCCACAAGAGACTATGGAGTTTATCAAAGAACACTTCAAAGAGCCTAACTTTGAAAAGATTATGAAAGAGCACCAAGCCGAATACCACCGCACTGTCTAGGAGTTAGATATTAGTTGTTAGAAGTTAGTTTTCTAACTAATCACTAATTCCTAATAACTAACTGCTAAACAGGCCTATAGTTGACTTCTTTGAGGCTATCAAGTACAATTCTCTTATTCATCCCAGTTAGGGATGTTTTGTCTTTCAGCAAGTGAAAGAGAGGTTTGTCATGGCTCTCGGATTTGGGCAAAAGCACAAAGGGTCGGTCACCCTCCAAATGACCATCCCAAACCGCGAGACACACGATGCTCGCGTCGTCGTGCGGTTCGTGCAGATCAACGGCGTGAATACCTATGGCAAGGAGGTCACTTTGGTGATCACCTCGTCAGAAGGGCGTCGGATGTGGTTGCCGGCATCTGTTGGCGATTTCGTCATTGAGAAGCGAGCGACTGCGACGCATCTTGTCCCGAAAGGGGCGAAGGCGGAGGTCTATCTGGATGTGATGGGCGATTTCTTTTCGCCAGAGTCCAGATCAGGGACGACTCATGTCACAGTGCAGGTGCAAGTCGACGGCAAGCTGATCAGCAGCAAGCCGATTCTCGATGTCGTTTTGAGGCGTGATCCTCGGTTTGGCAGCGAGCGGATTGCTCGTGAGACATTTTCCAGAGCTTGAATGAAGGGTAAAGCTAGGAGGCACTAGGGCGACCTGCCCGCAATGCTACACATAGCGTTGCAGGCGGGGAAAGCCAACTGGTTTGGGATTGTCCGCCTATGGCGAGACGGTCTCAGGGCAGCCGTGCCTCCGGCTTCGCCAAGTCTGACTTGGCTTCGCTTATATCTTTGCACATTAACACAACTCATAGGGAGTTATCCCGCTTACAAGCAGGATAGGGTTCTTCATGGAAGTCTCATATGCATGACTCTCCATTGATGAGCACCATAATTTGTTTGTAGTGGGATCGTCTCTCTGTGAATCTATATGATGGAACTGTCTGCGACAGCCTAGAGGTAAGCATACTTACTTCTCGGGTGTTGCAGGCATGCGCTTGCAGCCTAACGCTCAGCATTTACTCCAAAGGGAGGAGTGGATTATGAAAGCTTCAGAGCTCGCGGATGAGCTGATCAAAATGGGTGTCAGGTCGGTGCCGTTTAAGTATCGTGAGACGCTCGCGGGACTGGTCGAGTGCGGCGGTGACGATTGGAAGTTAACGCTCGTGGTCATCCGAACTGCCGTTGAGCTACTTAACGCGAAGTCGCTGGTCGGCATCGATGAGTCGAATCTGTTGGCCGCCTTGGTTTTCCCAGACCGGTTGGAAGAGCTTATCCAGACGCGTGGATGGGCGGTCACCCTCACCGGCGCCTTGCCTCTTGCGGCGTTCAGGTTGGCAATCTTCCTCTACATTCAGGATCGCAAGCCGGGCTTCAACGTCCACCGATCATCAGATTTCTAATTCCATCAGCAACTTCACAGATGACGATTGGCCGACTCCATCGAGAGTCGGCCGCGTCCCATGTATTTGAGCTCCTTCTCAAATCTATGGAGCGGACAAGTGTACTTTAACAGTTTAGCTTCATAAGGAGTTATCTGGATTTAAGCGATAGGAGAAAAGAGATAAGCAATAAGGAGTTGACTATATGTTAACTTATCACTTGTTGCTTCTTGCTTATTACTTACTTCCAGATCGTCTCCTTATGAACCCCGATTTAATTGGGGTCAACTCAGATTTTTGTCTGACGACGGCTTTTTGTCTCTTAAAGACAGGAGATAGGAAGCCGTCGTTAGGTACGACGTAGTAGTCTCTCTCGCTCCCGCTTGCGGGATAGGAGAAAGGAGCGGACAGGTATGCCCACCGAGGCAGAGTTATTCTGGTTTCCAAAGGTTCGTAAGAGGTTCCTCGATTGGATCGAAGGGCCAAACGGCGAAATTTGTTGCGCCGGATTCTCTCCGATGTCCAAGCACGCGGAAAGGTTGGGTCAGCTTGAACGTTTCGCCCGAAACCTTCCAAGCAGATACGAGAAGGTCGTATCGGTTCTGGCGAGTCAGCCGACCATGAGGAGTAAGTCTTAGTATTCGAGTTGGGGTGGACAGCTTTGCGGCAAAAGCCGATCAAGAAGGGGTTAGCAATGCAAGTCTGGGTTCCGGCTCGCCGACGATTTCCTCAAGGAAGGGGTCACGGGATCATGAGAACTCGAACGACAAGGCTTCCGCTAACGGCTGAACAAGCCGCGGAAGCTGCAGAAAGAACTCAGGTTCGCCGCCTAGCCGATCAAATCGAGCGAGACCAAGCTCGAATCGCCGAACTAACCAGCCGGAACTGTCATCGGCGGAACGACCGCAAGTTTCTTCGTGAGTGCTCGATTCGCTCCGAGGCTAACCTGCAACGGCTTGCTGTAGTTCGCCCCGAACACCCGTTGATTACGGGCAAAGCCCGATGCAAGCGCAAGCGTCGCGCGCGCAATGGGAACTGGAAGCGCAACAAGAACTGAGTTCTAAGAGACGAGGAAAGGCCACGTCAAACGTGGCCCCCTGAATCAGGGTAAAGTTTTTGGCTCGAGGGTACACGGTCCCGATGCAAATCGGGGCCACCAGTCAGTCGACACCCATGCTACAAAGGCGTAGCCGGACGGCGTCGTCAGAGTGGCCGTACCCTCGGCCTCGCTCTTTTGCTTTTAAGATTTTTGAAAGTAGAAAAGTGAGGCTAATATAGGGACAAATGATATCCTTGAGTAGTAGTTTGATCTGGATCAAAATGAAGGCAATGATGGGGGAGAAGTAAGCTAAACAGTACCGCTTTTTTCTTGAATTCCCAAAAGCCAAAGGACCGCTTCTTTTTTGTAGCGGCGGTCACCGCGGGAGTTGATACGGATGGCGGGGAGTTTGCCTCTTTTGCCCCAGCGTTTGATAGTCAGGGGAGAGACTCTGAGAACTTCGGCTACCTCACGTACTGTTAGGAGATCTGGTAGGTCGTTGATTGATATCTTTTGATCGGTCATAGCCTGAAGAGTATTGCTTAGATAATCATTATGATGGTTACCTGCTAATAAAGTAACAAACTATAACATCTATGTCAATGCCCTATAACTTTTTGGATGAGCAAAATACCTAATTGGGGAGGACTCCAAGCAGCACGGTAACTTCATCATTAACAACTGAAAGCATCCCGCGCGTTACATCGTAGGATTTTTTTTCGCCGGGGAGATGGATTTCAACTTTGTTCAGGATAAGGGAGATAAAATGCTCATGTCCTGACAGAATATCAAATGATCCTTTCTCATTGCGAGAGGAGACAGCCTCAGCATCTCCGGTAAATAATACGCCGGTTCGATCATGAACAGTAACTTTAAGAAATTGTGACATAGTTAGTTTTTACTTTCCTGCAGCCTACCGATATTCCTGAGGCGCGTTTCATCTATGTCATCGGCTTTTCCATCCAGGATAGCTTTTAAGTCCTCAAGAGTATCTTCACGTTTTATAAATGATCCGGGCTTGCCTGTCTGTTCCGCGGCGACAAAAAAGTTTTGTGTTAAGTAAGCCCGCAGCTTGCGTGCCCTATGGTACAGGAGCTTGTCGTCCTGAGATAACTCAGTTTCGCCAACAAGTGACACAATTTTTTCGAGTTTTTGCGCTTCTTTAATAAGATGCTGTGATTGCAGCACGATTTCAAAATGTTTTTCTCCGACAATACTAGGGTGAAGCGCAGTTGAAGTCGAGTTGAGGACATCAATAGCAGGCAGGAGGCCTTCCTGATACTGTGTGCGTGAGAGGACGACAATTGAGTCAAGATACGGCAGGACACTCTGGACAGCCTGATCCAGCATGTCGTCATTGGGAACGTAGATCGCCTCGATACTTGTGATTGCGTGTTCTGTTGAGGCAAGCCTCTCATGAAAAGAAGCCATCTCAGTATGGAGGGTGGCTTGATAGCCGTCCTCTGAGGGGATCATGTTAGTCATGAGGGATACCTCGTTGCCTGCCTGAGCAAAACGAAAGATGTTATCGATAAAGAAAAGCACGTCTTTTTTGAGCTCATCCCGGAAGTACTCGGCCTGGGTGAGTGCAGTAAAAGCAGTCAAATGTCTGACAGCAGGACTTTCATTCATGGAACCAAAGATGAGCGAGACATCCTTAAGCACTTTATTATCTGATAATACTTCGAAGAGTTCCTGACCTTCCCTGATGCGCTCTCCGACGCCCGCAAAGACAGAGACAGTTTCCCTTGCGTTAACTATGACGACATTATGGATAAGTTCGGTCAGAAGGATAGTCTTGCCGACACCCGCGCCGCCAAAGAGTCCAAGCTTACCCCCTCTGACTAATGGACAAAAGGCATCGATGATTTTGATACCTGTCTCAAGCAAGTCCTGATGGACAGTAATATCTGAGTACTTAGGCTTGGCGCGATAGATACTCCAGTGATGCTTTGCGTGTTCCTGTTCTTTGTCATCGAGCGGACGACCGAAGATATCCAGGACACGGCCTAAATTCTGTTTGCCGACAGGAACACGAAGTGGGTGACCGGTTGAGATGACCACGTCACCTGATGCGAGGATACTGTCGGTTAAGAGCAGGCAAAGTGCCTTATGAGGATCACCATAACTGCGAACCTCAAGGAGTGCCTCTGTATCATTTTCAAGATGAAGGATCGTTGATAGAGCAGGTACATCTGATGAGAACAGAACTTCGATAATTGAACCTCTCATAGCGACGATTTTTCCTTTTATATGCTTCATGGTCTTTAGTGTATATTCCACAGCGATAGTCCGGCAAGATAGGTAATCTGTTCTTTATTTTGGCGCTGTGCATTGATCACGCGGGATAATCTCTTGAGGCGTTTTATTTTATTACGGGCTTCCTCGCTGGCTTTTTCCAGACTCACCATCCGTGATGCTTCCTTGGACAGCGTTCCTTCAAGTATGGCCTGGTCCAAAAGGACTGAGACGATTTCTTTCTGGAAGAAGGTGAGGAGAGACTCATGTGATGGCTCAAGGAGATATTGATTTGTCGTCTGAGGAGCTTCGGGTACATCCTCTTCGCCTGTCAGGTAGGTTATAGCGGGAATTTGGTTGATCAGATTGACGAACTCTCCATGAAATACAACAATATGGCTAAACTGTGTTAAGAGGGCAGCGATATCCTTTAGGTCTTGAGTAAGAGGGGTAGTATGTAGCGAGAAGAACCGCGCGTTGCGATCGGGTAATTCTTCTTTAATGCTTTCTTGAGCCTGGGTGCCAATCACCGCAAGCTGGTAATCAGGGTTTGCTTTAGCGAACTGAACAAAGCTGTCTTTAGTCTTAGCCAGTATTTCACCATAAAGTCCCTTATCGTCTGAAAGGAGAATAGCCAGAAATGTCTCAGGAGACTGAAGTACCGGCTGGCCTTTAACCTTCGGAAGATATCTTATTTCGTGGAAGTAGTGCGTGAGTATCTTATGAAAGTCACGGCTCTTCACGACTTGTTGGCGAATTCGTTTCATACGGAGAGCCGCGATCTCCTCATAAGCATTCATAAGCTCGCGAATAGTCTTTGTCCCTTCAATCTGTTGATGGATTTGTTTTTTGGTCAGTCTCATGGGTTGTCGGCGAAAATGTCATTAGCGGTTTTGCGAGCAAGTTGGCCGGCCTCAAAGAGCGAAGAAGACAGCTCAACCTTTCCAACCTTTTCTCTGACAGTAGAGTGTTTGGAAGTAAGCGCATGAAGCCTGTGAAGGTCTGAGAGTAACGTATCATTTTCTGATGTAATCCAGTACCCGTCCCAGACCAGCGCGATCATAAAAAACTGAAACCAGCTCTCATAGTTGCCAAGTTGCGGGAGATTGAAAAGAAGAGATAATTTGTCTGCTTTATGCAATGTGTCTTTAGCATCAGCAGATAGCTCCTGACTAAAATGACTAATCTGTAATAACCGTTCCGCTTGACTGAGAAAAGAGGTAACTGTTGAGATCGTTTCACGCATGAGCGGGGTCCTGGTCTGTCTGCCAACACGGGTTACTGACAGGAAGGGGTGAATAGCCGGGCGTTGTCCTTCCAGAAAACGTTCTTCGTCAAAGTATAAATGCCCGTCTGTCATGGACATGAGGTTGGTCTGAATATAACCGGTGAGATCTCCCTGCTCTGTCTCGGCAATAGGAAGACAGGTTATAGAGACTGTTTTATCGTCAGTTATTTTGAAATTTCCCGCTCTCTCAAGTAATCTGGCATGCAGGTAGAAAATATCGCCCGGGTAGGCGTTTCGTCCGGGGAAGCGGCGGGCCAGGAGTGAGAGTTGGCGGTAAGCACGCGCGTGAGTAGTTACGTCATCCAAAACGATAAGGGTATCCTGTCCCATGTCTCTAAAGTATTCAGCGAGTCGCATGCCGCTAAAAGGAGTCAGCAGGATAAGTCCGGCAGGATCTTCAGGAGACGAGGCAATGATAACTACTTTTTCCAGACATTCGTGCTCTCGTAGTGTTTGAGCCATTGCCTTAACCGATGAAAGGGGCTTACCAATTGAGACATAAATACAGATTGTACCTAATCTGGCCTGAGTGATGAGTGTATCTTTAGCAAACTGCGTCTTTCCTGTTTTTCTGTCTCCTAAAAGTAATTCACGCTGGCCCATGCCAAGAGGAAGGAGTGTATCGACAAGGAGCGATCCGGTGAGACATTGTGTCTTTATCTTCGCCCGTCGGCTGATCCCGCTTGCCTTTATTTCGACCTCAAGCGGTTCTGGTGTCCGCATCCGGTATGAACTTATGTAGTCATCTCCTAAGGGTGAAACAATCTTTCCCAGCAGATGCTCACTGGCTGGGAACATGACGCGTTCACCTGTTCTGACAGCTTTTATATCAGGAGTAGGTGGGTCACCTTTAATAAGGACAATTTGACTACTCTCCTGGCCGATACTAAAGACAAATCCAATCGCCTCATTCTCAAGGAGGATTTTCTCATTAAGGAGTACTCCTTTGAGCCCTGAGACAGTAAATAGGTGTCCATCGGCCGTTATGACAATCCCTTGTGGAAATTGCTTTTGAGAATAGGCCGCGAATGTTTCCTGTTCTGTCATATAAGTTTATGTTTTTATCTATTTCGATAGATATTGATATGGTATTAGATAACGAGCATGAAATAGGCTACTCCGACTCCGACAAGGATGATGAGTGCTGCCAGAATAACATGAAAGACTACGCTCAGAAGGATAAGTTTACCAGCCAGGGGGTTGCGTCCGATAGCTTCAATGCCAAGTGATGAAATTTTGCCAAAAAAGGTTACCGCGATAAAAAATGAGGCTATGATAAGAGCCGCGGCGAAAAGATAACGGAGCGCGTTAAGGGGGGAGAGGTAAGGGGCAGTGAGAGCAGTTTGAAATGTACTGAAAAGATTTTGCTTAACCCCACCTGATTCGGCATTAAAACTGATATTAAGAACAACAAGTATCTTCCCGATAGCTTTGCTGTCTTTTGCCGTGTAATCCTGGATAGCTGTTCCTATGACATAACCGTCACTCGTGGCTTTTTGTCCGACTCCAGGTATACTTGAGGCGGTAATGAGATCGCCTCGCTTGATTACTCCGTTGATAGTTGAGACTCTTACATGGACTTTTCCCGTGGATATGACAGGCTTGGTGTTAGGAAGAGCAGTATTCTCAAATGAAACGGAGGGATTTTCAGCGACAACGCCAAAGACGCTTGCCTCATAGCTGCTTCGGGTCAGGTCATAGCCATTTTTCGTCAGACGGATGATATCTCCTTCCTGAACCGGTCCTTTAAGAGGTATATAGGTAGCAATTCCGCTGGATATTGCTTCTTGCGCGTGAGCCGGACGGGAAGCCAGTAAAGAGAGACTAAATACTATGAGTAGGATAGAACTGAATTTGCTCATGGACAGGCAGGGGATCTAATCCCATTATTCTACTCTACTAAGGTAATGCGTGAGTGTCAAGGAAGGAGAAAGTGTGATCAGGTAGTGCTCTCCCTCCCCACGCTAAATCAGCCAGACATTAAGTTCAAAAAATGTGTTCTAAAAAGAGAATAGGCCAATTATTTTTTTCGCGAAAAGAGGGCTTTTAACACGTACAGAAGAGATCTTAACAGTAGCCTTAAAAAGCTTGACATCCAAGCATGGGAATATAATACTGTACATAGAGGAAGTATTTTCACAGATTCAGGCAATAAATTGGAGGCTTCATCTGCTCAACCAACAATCTCTTATATCAGGTTTAATCGCTCAGTTGAGAACAACGAGGGGAAAGCTTAGCTTTCTCTTCTTTGGCATGGTTTTATTTTCCGGCTTGAGTGTCATTGGCGTTAATGCCTTCTTACGGTTTGTTTTTTCTCCTGCCAAGCCTCAAGAATTAAGCTCCGCTACAAGGGGCGGCCTGGCAGTACTGGCGGCAACTGACGAGCAGCCGGAGTTTATCTTTAATGTGAATGTTCCTGCTTTCTTCAAAGAGAAAAGTGAATTTCAGTCAGATGTTCTGGTTAAGGGCGGGATGGTCGTGACAGGTGAGACTGTGATGAATGGCAAGATCATCGTTGGGAATGTCATTTATTCATTGACCGCGGGGAGTGGTATTAGTATCAGTTCCGGACAGACACCAACTATTGCCAATACAGGGGTCTTATCTCTTCAGGATAAGAGTGGTGATCTTGACTTTACTCAAGGTGACGGAATCACGATTGATGGCTTGAAGTTCACTAATGCTGATCGGGGATCGTCACAAAAGATGTTTAAGACCATTACGGTCTCAGGTCAAACAGATATTGTCGCTGCCAATAACACGGATACACTGATTTTTGCTGCCGGCAGTGGAGTGACACTCACCACAAACGCGACTACCAAGCAGTTAACCATCGCTGCCTCAGGCGGCAGCAGTCAGTGGACGACAAGTGGCCTTGACATCTACTACTCCTCAGGTAACGTCGGAATTGGAACTACAAGTCCCACAGAGGCTCTGCACATTGTTGGCAATCTCAAGCTTAGCGGCACGACGACATTTAATGGGGTAACTTATACGTGGCCCTCAAGCGATGGATCGGGTAACTATGTCCTGTCAACAAATGGTTCAGGCACACTCTCATGGGCAAATGTCTCAAGTTTAGTTACTAACTACTGGCAGCTTAGTAGTGGGGCAGTATCTCCTGCCAGCATTACAAACGATCTATTGCTGGGCGGGACATCAACTGCTTCGGCGCTGATCAAATTTACTGGTACCTCAGGAGGAAATAGCTTTATTAATACTGCAAATCTTGGAATAGGCAGTACTAATCCGCAAGCAAAGCTTGATGTCAATGGCAGCATTATCGCAGCCGGAACCATAACTGGCTTGACAGGACTTACCTCCAGTGGAACGATTACTTTTTCAGGTTTTTCAACCAATGGTGGGCTGCTCTATACCAATGGCAGTGGTGTAATGGCTCAAGCCGGAGCAGGTACAGGCTCTCAATGTCTTTTGGGAGGTACCACCCCTGCCTGGGGATCATGCGGGGTAGACTCACAGTGGACGACAACAGGAAGTGATATTTATTACAATACCGGGAATGTCGGTATCGGCACAACTGCGCCTGTCGGCAAGCTGGATGTAGAGGGTAAAGTGACCGGAAAGGCATTAGTCGTCCTTAACGAGACAGGCAACCAGGATATCTTCACAGCCAGTAGCTCAGGAGCTTCTAAATTCTCAATCACCAATGCCGGTAATATTAATTTCAAATCATCATCTTCATCAATTGGTCAGGGCAATACCATCTATGGATCAGATCTCTCAAGCGGTAATCTCTTCCTCATCTCTACAACTCATGCTACCAAAGGACGAGTCAATTTCCATGACACCCTTAACTATATAGATAGCACAGGAACTCTTAGCTTACAGGGTGATGCGACGTTTAGCGGTGGTAACATCGGTATTGGTACAGGAGCAAATCCGGTTGCTGCTATCAGGTTAAATGGCACCTCAACCTTTGATGTCTATTCGGTAATCGGTTCGCCGACCTTGACTATCACCAATACGGGGGTTGGACTGAAGCCAACAATTGCTATTGTGGGGAACCTGAGTGTCTCCCAGTATGCCACCGTCAGCGCTTCCCTGGCTGTCGGGTACTCTTCCGTCCCGGCTGGTACAGGCAATGCCGTCTTCTCCGGCAATGTCGGTATCGGGACGACTCTTACTTCCACATCTCCTTTGGCAGTTGCCAATTTGCCAACCGGTGGGATCATAACCCTCATGGTTGATGCTGATGGCAATGTCTTTAAGGCAGCCTCGTCTATCCGCTATAAAGACAATATTCAACCTTTCTCAACCGATTTCAAAAAGATTCTTTTTGCCTCACCCAAAAAGTATACTTACAAGTCAACCGGGACAGCCGATATCGGTTATTTAGCTGAGGAGTTTGATCAACTGGGATTGACAGACTTGGTTATCTATGACAAAGACAACAGACCGGATGCGTTAAAGTACGACAAGATCTCCCTTTTTATGCTGGAGGTGATGAAAGGTCAACAAAACGATATCCAGGCTCTTAAAGCTGCTCTTCCCGGGTTGACGACCACGCAGTCTAGTAGTCAGCTTGATGCGGTTGACGTGAAGGACTTGGTCGCAACCTCAGTTGCCGGTCTCAGTACAAAAGCCTCAGATCAGGGACCTTCGACAAGTGATGGGCTGAGTGCCTCTCTTGCGACAATCTCAGGTGAGCTGAGGGTCAAAGGGAATGGCCTCATTGAGGGTATCCTCACTGTCGTTGATACGCTGATTGCTCATAACGTTATCCTGAGCGGAACGGTTAACTTCTTCGGTGATACGATCTTTAAAGGCGCAGTTGATTTTTATAAACCGCCCGTCTTTAGTAGAGATACTGCAGGTATGGCTATCATCACCAGGGACGCGACTGAGGTGGAAGTCGTCTTTGGGACTGAGTATAAGGCTGTGCCAATGATTAATGCGACTATCGATGTCATTAAGCTCACGCGGAATAAGGATGAATCTGATGACGCGTACGCGAAGCGTCAGGATGACCTGGAGCAGGCCTTATTAAATAGTGACGTACGCTTTATCGTTACACGTAAAACCGTCAAAGGATTTGTCATTCGTTTGAGTAAGCCAGCGTCTGTTGATGTCTCATTTTCCTGGACAGCGCTAGTGGTCAAAGATCAGTTGACAGATGTGCCTAAGCTGGATAACAATGCCAAGCAGTTCATTCCTGCTCCAACAGTCACTACTCCACCGGGTTTACCTCCTGATCAGTCTTCATCCTCGAGCGCTACTCAGAACTAAGCGGGATTCGTCTGCCGAATTGATCAACTAGGGTGAAGGAATCAGAGATAGTGCCAGCCTCTTGCGCGGTTTGAACGCTTTGTCTGACCTGCTCTATCACAGGGGTAGTATTAAAGCGGGCGTCAGAAATTTGGGAGGCTTCCAGGGCGGGAAAAAGCAAGAATACCATTCCCAGTAGATCACCAGACTCTATAGCTAACTGCCCCTGAACCTCTAAATGGTTTTGATCTGTTATTGCAACTCTTTCAGAAGGCACGACATAGCCAATTCGAAGGGAGGGATTACGAACAAATCTGTCTGAGAGATAGTTGGCTGTTTTAAGAGCGTCCCTTATCCGATCATGCCCGTCAAATCCGATTCCGGACAGTCTGCCAGTCAATCTGTCAAAAAGAATGGTATCTTGACTACTTGGGTAGGTTTTATCTTTATTTTCTCCAGCTGGAGTCAATCCATGAGCTAAATCTTCATCAAGACTTGTCAGGCTTCCTCCAACTAGCGCGTGTTGAGGGGTAAAAAGGCGGAACTCTGTCATATGGTGCCCTTCATGTCGCGTGTTATCTGATCTTAATTTCTCAGTCATTGGGGAATAGTATACCAAAGTCAGAATCGACGAGGCCGTAGAATGCCCTGGAAGGCCTGTGAGGGACAAAAGATAGGGGATAGAGAGATCAAAATAGAGAGTACAGCACAGTAAAATGTTATAAGACTTACTGACAATTACATATTTTCCTATAGTCTGTCATTATGAGTCTAACGGAGAGGGGCTTAGAGTAGGTTCGAAAATTGTGGATATCCACAGGAAAACTTTTTATTTCAAAATTTCGTCAAAGATTTTGTCGGATTCCTGGAATTTTAGTGAGTTTTAGGAAAAGTATATTTTACCGGATTTACCAAAACTACAGACTTTTCACGTCAGTAGATTTTATAAACACAATTTGTGTTCATTCGGGAATTGTTCGATTACGCCGCGTCGGATTGTCTGTGAAGTTATTTTCCGACACGTCGCGTAATGAAGGACCTGTTTTAGTTGCCGAAAACGACACAAAAAACTATATCAGAGACCATCAAATCGTTTTGTTCACTATGATCTAGTTGCTGAGGTTTTTTTAGTAGAGAAGGAAGTGCTTTCCAGGGAAGTATTTAGTACCCCAAGGGTATTAGCTATTATATAGCTGCATATTTTGTATCTAGTATTTAGCATAGAGGTCATAAAAAAAGTATCTAGCAAAAGCAGATATAAATATAAATTCTATACTGTATACCAAATACTTAATACTAGATACTAATTTTATTTAAGTTCAACAGTAGCACCGGCTGCTGTGAGCTTTTCCTTAGCTTCATCAGCGGTCTTTTTGTTAACTTGAGTCATTACTTCTTTAGGTGCTGTATCAGCGAGATCTTTAGCTTCCTTAAGACCAAGTGTTGGGACGAGTTCACGGATAGCTTTAATAACACCGATTTTGTTAGCACCAGTTGATGCCAAAACAACGTTGAAGACTGTTTGTTCCTCAGCTGGTTCGGCTGACGCGTCAGACGCGCCTGCGCTTACTCCGGCTGCAGGTGCAGCCATCATTGCGCTTGCACTGACACCGAATTTCTCCTCTAAAGCCTTTACGAGATCGGAAAGTTCGAGAACAGACATTTCTTCAATTGCTTGCATTAATTCATCTTTAGTTAATTTTGCCATAAAATCTGTTCACCTCCTTTAAGCTTTCTTCTGAGCGATAGCATTGAGTGTCATAACGAGAGTCTGCATATTCCAAGCAAGTGCGCGGTGAAGGCCTTGGATAGGGGACTTCATCATACCCAGTAACTGGGCACGCATCTGCGGTAATGCTGGAAGGGTAGCCAGTAGTAAGACCTGGTCGGAAGAAATTGCTTTTTTATCGAGGATTCCGAATTTAACAGTCGGGAGACCTAATTCTTTTGAAGTTTTGGCTAAGTTCTTGAGTGGTTCGACGATGTCGCCGTAGATAAAAAGAGTAGCTGTCGGTTGTTCAAAATTTTTCTTGTCTTCATCACTGAGGTTGTACTCACTGAGCGCTCGGATCATAAGCGTGTTTTTGACTGCGACAAAATCTGCATCCATTTTTTTGGAAGCTTTTTTAAGCGCTTCCAGCTGATGATGTGTAAGGCCTTGATAATTTACAAAGACAAAAGCATTAGCCTTAGCTACTTTGCTAGATAGTATAGCCAGTAACTCTTCTTTGCGACCCTTACCCTGGTGGGGTTTGGGTTGATATTTCATTGATGTTGTCTTAGCCATAAAAAATGCACTCCTTAGGAGTGCTTATAAAGTGGGTAGTAGGTAGAAGTTAGTGTGTAGTTTTTATTCAACTAAACACTATCTACTAATTTCTATACACTAGTAAAGCCCTCGGCAAGTCTTAGTTGTGTGCTTGCTGTCTTAGGACCTGATAATGATATCAGATTGAAAGGGGAGAGTCAAGGCTAGGCAGTTTTTTCTTGGATAAGCCCATGTTCAATAAGTTGTTGTCCCATATCAGGTATGCCTTGCTTATTAGCTGGAATTTTAGGGTTATAGCCAGGAACTGAGTCAATAAGACGGGCTATATTTTCAGGATCGGTTATTCCTTGCTCTCTGAGTGTATGTTCTTTGATTATTCTATTGATATCAGCATAGTTATGTTTAATTCCTTCTTCAACTTTTTTCTTCCATGCTTCAGCTTTCTGCAAGTTTGCTTCTCGATTATATCCTGGCTCACCCATACCTTCATCAAGAATTAAAGTATATCCAGCAACAACGTAGGCTGCTAAATGTGTTGGGGGGAGAGGATTTTTTACTTTGGTTAAGAGAGTCTCGATAGCCTCAGGCGTTGCATCGACAAGAACGAACTTTTCCTCAAAATGAAAGTCGCCTTCTTTAGGTTTACTACGAGGAGCAGATATTGCTCGTTGTTCAAGCTCTGAGGAAGTTAGGCTTAGGTATCCAAATAGACCAAACTCATCGTGGATAAACGTGTGGTCTTTAAATGTTCCAAGGATTCGTAATCCTTCTACTTCTCCAGGATTAACTGCGATTTCTTGGAATGTTTCCTCAAGAAATTTTCTTTTTACAGTATCAGTGTCAATTGGCTGGGGCCGACCTTTCAGGTAAGGGGTTTTACCCGTAGTAGGGTTAGGTGTAAGGGCAATTTGTAATTTTTCTCGGTCAAACATTCCCGCAGCACTTGCTCCCAGAACTTCATCAAAAATTCGATTACCTGAGCGCATTTGGACAACCATTTTTGTCTTTAGTGACGAGAATTCCTGCGACAGCCGCTACATTTGTTAAGTCTTGACTTTCTTTGCTATCGTGAGGATTACTTCCTATTTCATAACTTGGATAGGGAACGTCTTTAACGTCGACCCATAGCGTATTTCCTTCTAGTCTTTGATTCCTGATTCCTAGTTTGTAAGCCATTTCTTCAGTAAGATTAATATTATTTGCTTCAAGAGCAGCGGTGACAAGTTGCCATTGTCTTTCTGGGTCTTTCTCGTCCTTCATTTCTTTCGTGAAGAGCTTTTTCCGCTTTAAAACAAATGCAACTTCATCTCGCATACCTGCCTTCAGTGCGACTCGTTGATCATCTGTTAATGGGTATTTATCGATGTCTTCGCGCCTACTCATACTGTAGTGAGTATCAACGTCAATACCTTGAGGATTAGATGAAATGAAGTTAATTGTGACAATATCTGTCTCAAATGCTGGCTGAGGTAATCCTTCGTATTCACGATTTAGAGGTGATGATTCTAATTCAGACATAATCAAATTGTAGATACTTAGATTAGTGAAGTCAAAGTCAGCTGATTAAAGCGAAGCGAGGTCTAAATGGATTGCAGGCGACATGGTTGATTTAAGAGTTGCGTTTTTGATCTTTTTCTTATCAATTGCCCCCATAACTGTTTTGACATTGGCTTTTATCTTGTCATCACCAAATGAAACTTTTCCAACTGCGATATGAAGAAGCGGGAATTTGGCCTCAGTCTTAAAATTGATCTGACCACCGGCATATTTCTCAGCCACTTCTTCAGGCTTTGGAGTGACAGTGCCATTTTTAGGATTTGGCATAAGACCCTTTGGTCCGAGTACTCGAGCAACTTTAGCTAACTTCGGCATAGCATCAGGAGTGGCGATCAGGACATCAAAATCGATTGTTCCGGATTCGATTTTCTTGATCAGTTCATCAATTTCTTTTTGATCAGCCCCATTAGCGATAGTGACCCGAGTCTCCTTGCCTGTGCCATGGGGGAGGCTCACAGTGCCTGAGACACCTGTCTCGGTAGTCGTCAAATGGATCTCGACAGTTTCATCAAATTTAGCTCTTTTGAGTTGAGGAAGAAGAGCTACAGCTTCAGTAAGTGGATAGTTTTTCATTTTATCGACAAGTTCGGCTTTCTCTTTATAACTCTTTGAGCGGGTAACCTGAGCAGCCTTTTTAAATTTATCTTTTTTTCGTCCAGAGGACGATCGGCCTTTGGCCGAGGCTTCTTTTGTTTCTTCAGTAGGTTGAGCGACAACTACTTCATCACTTGAACCACTCTCAGCTTGCTTTTCGGCCTTCTTAGCCCGCTTCGACTCGTTCTCAGCGAGGCGAGCTTCTTTACGAGCTTTAGCATCATCAGCTTGCTGACGCTCTAACTCTTCATCTCCGACTGCTTTGACTCTGATTTTTCCCATACCTTGATTGAATGATTTTCACTGATTATGAACTGATTCTCACGGATATTTAAATATCTGTGTTAATCCGTTTTAGATCTGTGTAAATCTATCCAGACACCTCCACACCCATGCTGCGTGCAGCACCCGCGACAATACGACTGGCCATCTCGACATCAGTTGTATTAAGATCTTCCATTTTGTCTTTAGCAATCTGTTCAGCTTGAGCCTTAGTGATCGAGCCTGCCGGTTCTTTGCCCGGTTTTTGTGAGCCGCCGCGACCGAGGGCTTTTTTGATCATTTCAGCCACGGGTGGCTTCTTGGTGATAAAGGAGAACGTACGATCTTCATAGACAGTGATGACAACAGGCAGGATATTGCCTTTTTGATCGGCTGTTTTGTCATTAAACGCCTTCACAAACTCCATGATAGGCAGTCCATGCTGACCCAGTGCCGGTCCGACAGGTGGTGCGGGAGTAGCACTTCCAGCGGGGATATTCAATTTAATTAATGTTTTTATCTTTTTAGCCATACCTTGATTGAATGATTTTCACTGATTATGAACTGATTCTCACTGATATTTAAATATCTGTGTTAATCCGTTTTAGATCTGTGTAAATCTATTCTTAAATTTTCTGAACTTGTAAAAAATCTAATTCAACTGGTGTTTCTCTTCCGAAAATACTGACCAGGACGCGTAGTTTACCACGAGTCTCATCTATGTTGTCAATAGTTCCTAAGAAGTCAGCAAACGGTCCGTCAATAATTTTGACCGCCTCACCCATAACAAAGGCTGTTTTGTAGAGAGGCTCTTCCTGCGTCATGAACTGTTGGATAGCCTCAACTTCTTTCTCAGAAATCGGTGTCGGCTTGTTCCCGGCTCCGATAAAGGCTGTAACGCCTTGCGTCGTGCGCACCAAAAGCCACGATTCATCATCTAAGATCATTTTGACGAGGACGTAGCCCGGGAAAATTTTCTCACTGACTTCTTCTTTTTTGCCGCCCTGGACTTTGATCGTCTGGCGGGTAGGGACGATAATATCAAAAATGCGTGTCTCAAAACCCATGGTCTCAACGCGCTGTTTGAGATTGCGAGCTACTTTATTTTCATGTCCGGCATACGTATGCACGATGTACCACTTAGCATCACTTGATGTTGCGGCCTCTTTAATTTGCTCCTCAGATGGTCCTGTTTTTTGTGGTGTAGTTATTTCGTCTGTCATAAATTAGTTGATAGTTATTAGCGTATAGCGTTTAGTTTATTTAATTAAAACCTCTGTTAATTTAGTTAGAATAAAGTCAATTCCTCCTATATAAAGTCCGACGACGACGCTGATAAAAATGACGATAAAGGTCAAACGTACAAGCTGTTCGCGTGTCGGCCAGACCACTTTTTTCAGTTCATCAAATGTTTGCTGGATGAAAGCGACTGGAGTTGTCATAAACTAAAAACTCGAAATCCGAATATCGAAATCCTAAACAAATTCAAATGTTCAAAATTCGAATTTTTGTATTTAGAATTTTGATATTGTTTCGAATTTCGTGCTTCGCATTTAGGATTTAATTTTATCAGATTCAGCCTGACATGTAAAGTAGCCCCTAGACGCTACTTGCAATTTGGTCAGCAACGTTGCTATCATAGTGAATATTCTATGGCCCCAACAAAGCTTACCTGCTCCCGAGGCTTACACCCTCGCATCGCAAGAGCGCTTATACGGGGCAGGCAAAGTTCATATGAAGAAAATTACTAAAGCAGTAATCCCCGCAGCCGGTTTCGGTACCCGCTTCCTTCCTCAGACCAAAGCCATGCCCAAAGAGATGCTCCCGATTGTGGATAAGCCCGTCATCCAATACGTCGTGGAGGAGGCAGTCAATTCAGGAATTAAGGATGTTGTGATCGTTACAGGCGCACTCAAGCGTGCTATTGAGGATCATTTTGATGTCCCGAATGCCGATCTGGTCAAAAATCTTGAGGCAGGCAATAAACTGGAGTTGCTGGATCAGATCAGAAAAGTAGCTGACATGGCCAATTTTATATATGTACGCCAGAAAGGTCCTTATGGTAATGGCACGCCTGTTCTTTCTGCCGAGTCAGTGGTGGGAGGCGAGTCGTTTGCCGTCCTCTGGGGAGATGAATTTATCTACTCAACTCCTCCGCGCTTAGCACAAATGATGGAGGTTTATGAGAAATACGGCGGTATTGTCATCTCAGGTGTACGAATTGAAAAGAAGGCTGATCTGAAGCGCTATGGTATTGCTGATTTAGAGCCGGTTGAAGGAAGAGTCTCGAAAATTAAAGCGATAGTTGAAAAACCTGAACCTGATGAGGCGCCATCTGACATTGCAACGCATGGAGCCTATATCCTCCCGCCTGAAATTTTTCCAGCCTTAAGAGGGCTTGCTCCCGGTAAAGGGGGCGAGATCTGGTTGACAGATGCCATCAACGTCCTCAAAGATCAAGGTGTGCCTGTCTATGCAGTTGAGATTGAGAATGGTAAATATTATGATACCGGTAACAAGCTTGAATATATGAAGACTGCTCTTGATCTGGCCCTCGCGCATCCTGAGATCGGGGATGACCTGCGTGAGTACCTCAAATCCCTAAATTTATAAAGCATGCTTGAACATGAACATAGGGAGCCTCCTGAGGAAGAGGATCCCTCTTTCTATGATTTGAGTACTATTCAGGGAGAACAGTCAGGGATCCCTATGGTTGCAACCACACTTTCGGTTAATGATATAGGGCATGATATGCTCACGACAGATGAGGGATTGGAGAACTTCGCAGCTATACACCCTTATATTCAGGAGCAAACACGGAGAGGAAATGTCGTTGCATTAGCCAGAAGAGCTTCACAAGCGGTTGTCACTGTCGCTACCAAGCCTGAATATATCGCAGCTGCGACAGCTGTTGCTGTCGGTGGAGTAGTTTTTTGGCATAAGTTCCATCAGAAAAAGGATAAGTCTTGAGCTAATTTCATATCGTTGCTATGATATGGCTTATGCCCAGGAAAAATCTGTTTTTCTTAGTAACCGGAGGAGCCTCCTTTATACTTTTTGTTTTTTTCTCCTATCTTGTTCACAAAGATGTCTTTACCCAGTTTGACTTTGATACCACTGTTCGGCTGCAGGACATGATCAGTAGGCGGTTTGATGAGCTTTTTTCGTATTTCAGTGCAGTTGGTAGCTTTGAACCGATGGCTATTACGCTTGTTGTTATAGTAGTCGTGTGGCGAAAAATAGTAACCGGCGCTGCGCTTTTCAGCGGATTTGTCGCGTTTCATGTCTTTGAACTTTACGGCAAATATGTCGTCAATCATCCGCCTCCGCCTGAATTTATGCTACGGACGAAAAGACTCCTGGAATTTCCGCAGTTTCATGTCAGACAGGAATTCTCCTATCCTTCAGGTCATAGCGGCCGGGCGATCTTTATGGCTATTGTCATTTTGTTTATTGTATGGAATAGTAAAAAACTCAAGAAGGAATTGAAATATCTGCTTACTATTGCTGTCGCGGGTTATGTAGTGATTATGATAGTCTCACGGGTCTATTTGGGGGAGCACTGGACGACTGATATTATCGGTGGAGCCTTACTGGGCGCATCACTTAGTCTATGCGCTTTATCTACCTATCGAACTAAGCGTTATCTTATCCCAAAATCTCATCAGACTTAATGTCTATTTGCTTGGCGAACTTTACAAAACAATAGTGTATACTAGCTATCAGCTTTGTAACAAACATGGCGTACCGAATCACCAACAGGTTCTCTGATCAGTTGGAAAAAGTTATCACACTGGCAGAAGGAAGGCCATTTCTCTTCCGCTATGGTTTGACTGTTACTACGTGTCTGCTTGCATCCTTCCTGCTTTTTGGAACGCATGCCATTATCGGCCCGACTAATCCTTATCTTTTTCTTCTGGGAGCTGTTCTTGTTAGTTCATGGTATGGGGGGAGCAGACCCGGTTACCTGGCATTTCTCTATAGTGTGGTATTCTCCTGGTTAACCTATGTGCAACCGGCAATTGATGCGCGTGATCCGGCTCTTATTAGGGTTCTTTTGCAGGACGGACTATTTATTGTCGAATCAATCCTCGTATTACTGCTGGCCTATCGCCGCCACAAAAACTACATTGAAATGCAGGTGCGTACAGCTCAACAGGCAGTGATTGCCACGATCGGGCAGTACGGACTTGAGGAACAGAATTTAACGGGGTTTATCCAGCGCGTCATGCACGCTATATCTAAAACATTAGACGTGGAGTATTGTCAGGTTTTAGAGTTACTGCCGGATAACAAATCACTGCGCTTTCGTTCGGGAATCGGTTGGAGGAGAGGCTTACTTGGTAAAATTATTTATACCGGGGATAGCAATTCACAGGCTTCATATACGTTGCAGGTTAACCGTCCGGTAATTTTTAGAAATCTTCAGAAAGAGCGTCGTTTTAGCGGAACGGAATTGCTTGAGGAGCAGGAAATTGTCAGTGGCATGAGCGTAGTAATCCCGGGTTCGCCCCAACCATATGGAGTGCTTGCAGTCCATACAAAAAAACAGCGCGAGTTCACTCGAGATGATGTCAATTTTCTAACAGCACTTGCGAATGTTATTTCTACAACAATTGAACGTCGAACAATCAGGTACGAACTTGAATTGATGTCAAGACTTAACTCCGAGCTGGTTAACTCACTTGATCTTGATCAAACACTTGCCGGAGTGGTCTCAAGTCTAGTTCCTAACTTTGCTGAGACTTGTGAGATATATATCAAAGACGCGGAGCAAAGGACAAGTTTATTTGAAGTTAAATCAACAGTTAAAGAAAAAGAGCGTCTTTTTCGTGAGATCGGCGATAAATATCCGCCGCTTTTTTCCTCCAAGCGGCCTACTGCTCGTGTTTTGCGTAGTGGTAAGCCTTTGTATATGCCCTTACTTTCTTTATCTTATCTTGATGATGTATCAACCGATGCTTATCATAAGAAACTTATCAGACAACTCGGACTTACCTCGATTATGGTTTTGCCGATTAAAGCACGGCATAAGATAATCGGGACAATAGGGTTTGGCTCATTTGATCGTGGCCGTATCTTTAATGAAAGGAATTTCCTGCTGGCTCAGGAGATAGCTGATCGTGTTGCTGTGGCGATAGATAATGCTAATTTATATCAGGAGGCACGTAATGCTGTTCAAGCCCGCGATGAGTTCCTTTCCATTGCCTCACACGAACTCAAAACACCGCTTACTTCAATGCTCCTGCAGCTTCAAGCAGTTCTGCACAGTATCAAAAATGAGTCTCTTGCCAGTTTTTCAATTGAAAAGACTATGATCATGCTTGAGAGTACTCTTTCACAAAGTAAACGTTTGACACGACTTGTCAATGATCTCTTAAATATTTCACTCATCACCACAGGTAGGCTTCAGCTGGAGAAAGAGAAAGTTGATTTGACAAGGACAGTCAAGGATGTCATGCAAAAGCTCAGCCCCCAGATAAAAAAAGACAAGATCACTATTTCATTTAACGGCCCTGAGTCTTTAATAGGCAATTGGGATCCTATTCGTCTGGAACAGGTTCTCATCAACTTACTGACCAACGCGATTAAATACGGAGAGGGTAAGCCGGTTGAGGTAGAGCTTCAGGAGAAAAATAACATAGCACTGCTTCGAATCATTGATCATGGCATGGGGATTCCTCAGGATCAGCAGGGGAAGATTTTCAAACGTTTTCAGAGGGGGAAAGTTAAAGCATCTATTAAAGGACTTGGGGTAGGGCTTTATCTGGTTAATGAAATCGTTTTGGCCCATAAAGGCAAGATAGAATTGGAGAGTACTCTTAAGCAAGGATCCACATTTAGTATCGAATTACCACTCTCAACGTAAAATTATACTAATTCTTTTGTTCTTTTGTAAAGGTGGGGGGGGCTAGACGGTGGCGTTGATATCGCCGATGAGGACCTCAAAGGGTAGACGGTAAAGCCCCCTTTCAACGCCGTAGTTCACACGATTAATGATGGAGGAGGTATAGTCCATGGAGAGATAATCATCCTTGGGACGGTAATACGCTCCCAGGAAAGCAAAGGCATCGACATTGCGATACAGTTTGTTGATAGCCTCATTGATTGACTTACCGGCTCCGGTAATAATGGCTAAATTCCAATCCGTACCTACTGAGACAAGGTTGCCATGCTCATTACGGCGCACATCCCACATCCAGACATCTTTTTCGATCTCAGGTTTGTAATTGATGAGAATATCACTTGAGACAGACTCATCTTCCTCATCCTGGTTCATATTAAAGATTCGGACGCTGCTTGCTACAGTTCCTACAGTAAAAGGATTTTTCTTTTTAACGATATTTTCAAAGAATGCGTTTGGCGAACCGCATTGTGCCATCTCTGTAAAGAGACAGTTATAGCCCGGGCGGTTAGAACAAAATTCACCAAAGTACATTTTGCCGTCTTTTTTACTAACTAAGATTGAAGCATCCCAGATGAACCAGCCTTTATGTTCTTTGGCCATTTCATCAACAATAGGCGGGAAAGCAATCTTATTGAGCCTTTCTTCCATATCAGTTGGGAAGACGAGGTCTTCGCTGCATCCTGTCTGAACGGAGATATTGCCGCTGCCAAAGGATTTATTCTCAAAAAGTACCGAGGTCGCGATCGGGACACCATCGTAGTAATACTTTTCAGGAGTCAACTCAATAATGGAGGGGATAAAACGCTCCAGGATATATCCCAGTCGCTCATATTTGTCCGGGAAATTCGTCAGAATTTCAGTAATTTGATTATTGGCCAGCTCGGGGTCATCGTTACTGGGGACATAGGTCATGGCACTATCATGCTGGCCTTTTAAGACCCAGATATCTTTACTGTCTTTAAGAAATGTTATCCCTTCCTCAACTTTTTTAAATTCAAGGATCTCCGGAGTATAGAGTTTTGGGTAGTGCTCTTTGACAAATTGTTTGGCCCTATCCCGATCAACCTCGAAAAGAAAATCATCACGGGTTGGGAAGTTGCCGTGAAAACCAAGATCTTTAATTTGATCAGCCCAGCGAAAAAGATTGTTTTCTTCAAAAAAGATGAACCACTCATCGGGGTTTTCGATTTTCTTCATTTTTTCAATGACAGCATGGGCATCTTCAAGCGGCATCATCCCCTGAAAAAGTTGCAGCCTGCGCTTTCTGTTAAAGTCTGTTTCTTTAGCAATTTCTCCTTCCATGACGTAGTCACTGATGTTTTGAATGACACCTACCATGACTTCAAAACCTTGCTGGTGGAGTTTGTAGGCGATGGGGAGTCCGAGGCCTGAAAAAGTGATAAAAATATACTTCATGAAGTGATAAAAATTAGTATTAAACAAATAGCAAAAAAACGCAATAGACCAATATCGTTTTTACTGATTCTTCGGCCCAAACGATAGAATTATTTTTATAAAATATGTCTTATTGCACCAGGAGAGAATTACTGGTGAGTGTGGGATGATAGGTATAACCTGATCGGGTAATATCTATGATGGTACTGATGAAAGTTCCTTTTTCTTTAGTTCGTTGCTTAAAGCTTACCTTGCCTGAAGTATTTGTCGTTGCTGAATATGAGTAAATAGTTCCTGAGGGAGTCTTGAGTTGTAATTTGACTGTCGCTGAGGAGAGAGGAGTGGAGGTCGCTTCATTTATAACAGTCACGGTAGTATTTATCCGACGATAGGCTCCTGAAAGAGTGGTGTAGGATAGGGAGATATTAGAGGCAGTCATAGTGGGTAGAGGTGTAGGCGTAGGTTTCGCGGTAGGCGTTGGAGTAGGGGTAGTAGTGGGAGTAGGCGTGGGTGTAGCACTCGGAGTAGCCAAAATAGAGACTGCTTTAAACGTATTTATACGGCCGTAGGTAAAGTAAGTACCGGTTCCCGATATGTGATCAGCTGTCGTTTCGATTTGATTCCTGGTACATGTATTGGTCGCGCAGAGTCCTGTTGCGAAGATGAGAGCCGCTTCGCCTGCAACAAATGGTGTAGCCATCGATGTGCCGGAGAGTGTCGCGTAGGAATTATTATCATAGGTTGAATATATATTTACCCCCGGGGAAGCGACATCGACCCAACTCCCACGATTAGACCAAGTGGCCAGATTATCATTACTGTCGGTTGCGGCGACCGCAATGACATTTGGATAATACGCCGGGTAGGAAGGTGCAGTTGAACCGTTATTCCCGGCAGCTGCAACTACGACAGCGCCTTTACTCCAGGCATAGTTCACTGCATCAGAGAGGGCTTGTGAACTGCTGGAGCCACCAAGACTCATACTGATCACTTGCGCGCCATTATCTGCTGCCCAGGTAATACCATTTATAATCCATGAATAGTATCCGGAGCCATTGCTATCCAGAACTTTACCATTGATCAGACCGGTATTGTATCCGGCTCCGGCAACTCCTGTTCCATTATTCGTATTGGCAGCAACAATCCCCGCGACATGTGAGCCATGGCCGTTGTTATCAAGACTACTGGCATCTGTCGTGAAGTTGGCATCCAATATGACTTTGCCTGTCAGGTCAGGATGTGATTCGTCAATACCGGTATCGAGAATTGCTACCTTAATTGACGGGTCTCCATGGGTAATATCCCATGCACTTGCGCTCTGGGTACTCGTATTGGTAGCATTTATTTTAAATAACCCCCATTGTTGCGGGAGTGAGGGGTCGTTAGAGATTGACGTTGCCTGGGCTATGAAGTCAGGTTCCGCATATTGAACGAAGGGATTATTATTTAAGCTTTGGAGTACGAGATCTTTCTTATCTGAGGGGACGTGAATGACTTCTATTTTGAGCTTATTAATTCGGTGTTTGAGTATCGCGCCGGATTGTTTACGCACATTTTGCTTATCACTTTCGAGAGCTCCTGCTTTATATTTCACGATGATTTCGTCAGGAGATGAAGGAGCCGGAGGCGCTGATGGAGAAGATGGGGGGAGAGGTGCGATAAGGCTGGAATATGCAGGCCATGATGGAACAAAGATCAGGAACAGAATAATGACTGAGATACCTAACAAACGAGACAAAAATACATGTTGACGCATTCGAAGAGGAAAATATTCTTTGTGCTGTTTGTGAATTCGGGAAGGATGCCTCATGGGTCTATATAGGATTACTGTACAACTCTTTTTTCAGGATTGCAAGATGGTCGGGGAAATTACTTGAGGAAGAGGATAAGCCCGATATAGGCAATCGCGAGTCCTAAAGAAAGGACACTCAGACTGATAGCTATGATGCGCAGCTCGGTTGAAGAGAAAAGTGGTTTTTTATTGCTCAGTGTCATAGAGTAATGATATTAGTTTGCCGGAGCGTTTCCATAGATCTTAACAGGTGTTCCTGGATTTTCAATTGTGGCTAAGGTGGTGTTGGCAGTTGAGACAGGTGTAGCCCAGTCATAGAGAATCTTTGCATCAGCTACTGAGAGGTTGATACACCCATGGCTCATTGGATGACCAAAATTATTATGCCAATATGCACCGTGAATTCCATAGCCTCTTGCTTTGGGGACCTGTGCGTTATAAAAATACATGGTGGAGGGGACGTTAGGCAGGTCATAGTATGTGCCAAGTAGCTTATTGCCTCCTTTCATACGGGTATAGCTCAGCTTTATCCAGATTGTAAAATCACCGGTTGGTGTTCGCCCCCATTTGCCGGTAGAAACAGGAAAAGAATACACGACAGTATTATCTTCAAATGCATAGAGATGCTGGTTGGTCAAATCAATTTCAATCCGTTTGTTAGCTCCCGAGGTCGTGCCAAGGACAGGGACATTTGTCATCTGCGGTGTGTCATAGGATACTACACTTATTTGTCTGCCCAAAAATTCCCCCTTTTGCGTATCGTGATTATAGCTACCCGAGAGGTCAGAAATGCAACTGATAGAGTTGGCACAGAGGGAGGTTTGCATTTGAGTGAAGAAAGTCAGGAAAAAGAGAGTAACAGCAGCTATGAGAAAGAGGCGCTTGAGAGGTATTCGGTTAGTAATTCCTGGACGGGAGTTTTTTTTATGTTTTTTCACTCTAAAAAAATCCTGCCAAGTTCAGTATTTCAACCTGCCTCGTTGCTGTCAAGCAGCCGGTTGTTCTTTCCTCGCTAGTGCTACTGTATAGTTGCGGCTTTGGCCTAATTTTTCATAATTCCCAAAGACTTCCTCAAACGTTCTTTTAATATATTCTTTGAGTCCTGAGATAGTAACGACATATAGTTTACCACCAGGCTTGAGATGCTCCAGGCTATCTGCGAGCAAAATATAGTGGAGTTCTTTGCCTGTTTTGGCAGGGAGGTTGGAGATGATGACATCAAATTTTTTGTCCACTGGTACATCGCTGAATCCATTACTGAGATAAATTTCAGTGTTTTTAATCTCATTTATCTTGGCATTTTTGCGGGTGTATTGGACTGCAACGAAATCCTTATCGACCAGGTCAGTAATCCCAAGGGGCGCCAATTTGGCAGCAATGAGGCCTAAGACTCCATACCCACAACCCAGGTCCAGGACATCATCCGTTGGCTTGATTTCCAAGTATTTGAGAAGGAGGAGTGAGCCCTCATCAATTTCTTTCGGGCTGAAAAGCCCCCAGGTTGTAAAGAGTTTGATCTGCTGTCCGAGGAGGTCAACTCGGATCAGATTATCTTTTTTGAGCCTGGTGATATCTACACTCATTGATTGAATCCTCCGGCTTTTTCCCAGTTGTTAACTATTTCCAGAGACTCTTTTTCAAGATCGGCCAGAAAAACCAGTTCTATCTGACGATTATTTTCCTGATTGATTTTTGTCAGATCGGTCATGCCTTCGTAATACTGTTTTTTGATCATTTCAGGTGTTTTGCGGACTGCAAAAACAATTCGTGCGATACCTGCCCAATAGGCAACGGAAAAGCACATAGTACATGACTCGATAGATTCATAGAGTGTGATGCCGGTCAGATCTGCCGTGTGTAATTTAGCACAAGCTGCCCGGACGGCAGCTGTCTCAGCATGGGAGGAGGGGTCATGCTGTATAAATCCTAGACTCACTCCCTCAGATACCACCTCACCGTCTTTGACCACTACGGCACCGGCCGGGAAGCCACCTTGAGTGACTGATTTCTGCGCCTGGACTATGGCGAGTTTGAGAAAAGTGAAATCTTCCTGCATGTAAACAGATTATATCATTCCTGCAAGGGAGGAGCGTTGAGAGGTGTACTTATCGGCTTAAGCGCAGTATAATCGGGACAATGGAGAAAGCTGTCAGCCCCGATTTGATCGGGGTCTGGGATCTCAAATCTCAGTTTGAAAAGTATAAAGATCAGGAAGTCTTTGACTGCATGATCGCCGAGTTCTTGCTATGTGACGGGCGGTATATCCCTCAAGAAGAAAAAGCTTTAGAAGATTACAAAGTTACAAGTTTAGAAGATCTTGCAAAGAAGCAAAGAGAACGCTTCGAAGAACTGCCAAAGCTCGAAAAGCTCTATTACGACATTGAACTGCCGTTAGCACGGGTCCTGGCGCAGATGGAGCGGACGGGTATTACCCTTGATACCAAAACCTTACGCCTGGTGGGCGAGGAAATCGCTCAAGCAATTGTCGTAACTGAAGCAAAGATCAAAAAAGAAATGGGGGTTGATATCAATCTCAATTCCAGTATCCAGGTTGGGAATTACTTGGCTGAAAAAGCCGGAGTTCCCTTAAGTAAAACCAAGACCGGACGCTACGCGACTAACGAGCAGGAAATCGCGAAATTTGCAGCGGATTTTCCTATCGTTGCCGACCTCTTGGTCTATCGTGAGTTATCGAAGCTGAGGTCTACCTATGTCGAAAGTCTGGTCGACAAAGTTGACGCGGAAGGCAGAGTCCATACCAGTTACAACCAGGTCGCAGTCAGTACAGGCAGGCTATCATCCTCAAATCCCAATCTGCAGAATATCCCGGTAACAGGTGAGTTCGGGCAAAAAATTAAATCATGCTTTATCGCCGGTAAAAATAACGTCTTTCTCTCGTTTGACTACTCCCAGCAGGAGCTACGGATTCTTGCCCATCTGACAGGAGAGGAGAAGTTGATACAGGCATTTAAGGAGTCCCGTGATGTGCATAAGACGACAGGGAGTTTGCTTTTTAATGTTGATTATGCGGATGTCACTAAAGACCAGCGGTCTGTTGCCAAGACGATCAATTTCGGCATCATCTATGGTATGAGCAGTTTTGGAATGAGCCAAGGGCTCACTATCCCAGTCGATGAGGCGCAGAAGTTTATCAATACTTTTTATGAGACCTATCCCAAGATCCGCAGTTTTTATGATAATTACATGCAGCAGGGGAAAATTGACGGCTATGTCGAGACATTACTCGGGAGACGACGTTATGTCTTTGAATATCCGGGTCAGAAATTTATCGACAACGGTATGCGTCGGGTACTCATGAACTATCCGATCCAGGGGACAGCTGCAGACTTGATGAAAAAAGCGATGGTGGAGATTGATCGTGAAGTTTTAGCCAAAGAAAAAGATGTCAAACTTTTACTTCAGATTCATGATGACCTGGTCTTTGAGGTATCAAATGATCCTTTGGTTTACAAAAATATAATTGAGAAGATCAGAAAAATCATGTGTGATGTCTATCCACTTTCAGTCCCAATTGAGGTTGATGTAAAGATAGGTAAGAACTGGGGAGAGATGGAGAAAGTCGAAGTTTAGTTCCCCTGAATCCTTCATGATGATATAATCTCCGCAATAAGAAGCCAGTTGATTTTGCTCACTGTAGTTTTTTATTGAACTTTAATAAGCCAACGTGTAGGTATCACTTTGTCCATATATTATGGACAGGATGATGCCTATACGATCGTGTATACGGCAAAGTATAGAGGAGGAAGTTCGGATGACAGCGTCTCCATTTTCACCGCTCTATGACCTCGTGACGGGGGGAACACGTGGTGCCGGTCGCGAGACCGTCCTCGCGCTTGTCCGGGCAGGTCGTCCGGGCGTGATGTTTCTCTATCGACAGAAGGAGGGGCGGGCACAAGAGCTCGTGAAAGAGGCCAGGGAAATCAACCCTGATATCGATATTGTCGCCATCAAGTGCGACATTACCGATTCTTCCCAGATCACTCAGATCGTAGCAGAGCTCAACGCGCGTAAGGCCTATCTAAGTAGCCTTTTCTTGGTCGCCTCCGGCGGCCTGGAACGAGGTATGTCCGAAGACTACCCGATGCTCATGAATAAGGATGCCCAGCTAGCGGTCGTGAACGCGTGCTGGAAGCTGTTCGCCTTCGGCGCGAGGGTTATCTACGACACTTCGCACTGGGCGCACAGGTTCGGTGAAGTCGAACAGTTGCCCGACTACGAGCCAATCGCGTCATCCAAGAACGCGGGCGAGAGGTCTCTCCTGAAGCTCATTCCGACTCTTGAGAGACTTGATCAACGCAATGTCAAGTTCGTCATCGTCACCGGCGATATGCTGGTAGACTCGATGGTCGTGAGGTTGATGGAGCGGAAAAGCCCTGGCATTATCTCAGCGCGTCTTAAAGCGGCGGGTGTTGAAGAGCTTCCAACATATCTCACGTTCGGACAGAAGAACGTCGATGTCCTCCTCGATCAGGATATCAGGAACGGCGACGTCATTGTCGTTGGAGGAGCTCTCGAAACGCTGACGCCGCTTCAGGCGTAGTCACACGATTTAACGTTGGCGATTTGGGGGCCCCTCACAAAGGGGCCCCTCGTCATTTTGAAAATTAAGAGTTAAAAATTGCCCGGAGCTGTTTATTGGAGAGTGACGTGAATTTTTGACTGAACGAGATTGGCTGTAGATTGTAACTGTGTCTTCATCTGGACTTGGTAGAGTTTGGTACCGGTATCATAACTTACAGCAGGGGAGGTAAGATAGGCTGATGGTCCGCCAGCCATCGTGACTTCGGAGTACCAGACCGGGTGTTTGTCTGTGACGTTATACAGGCGCACTGACACAGATTGATTGGCCGTCGGGACATAGACTGAGGCTTCAAAATGAACTTCTTTTATGCGATTGTATGATCCGAAATCAAGCGATGTCACTACACCCGGGACATCTGTCCAGTCGCTTGCTGTACTTGAACCTGAGCCAAGGGGGATAAAATACTCCTTGACTCCTGCGGGCGTGGATGTGGTTTTGGTCAAGGGAGCGGTTGTCGGTAAGGGTGTGGGAGAAAGTAGTGGTGTTGGGGTGTTAGACTCAATCTGAGTAATTTGCGTCTGAGATGATTGTTGGGGGGCTTGTTGTTGCAGAATATAAAGGCTTAAATAAACCGTGCTTATAATAAGCAGAATGATAAGTATTCCCTCAAAACTGAGGGCAAATTTGACCCAGTTCTCATCTTTTTGCAATCGGGTTTGTAATCTGTCATTAAGATTATTGATTAACATAGTTTTAGCGTAGAGGAGACTGAGTTAAAAGTAAAGCCGAAGTAGGCAAGGGGGGAACAAGAAAGCTGATAGAATAATAATGTATGAGAAATACTATTCTTGGGTTTATTGTGGGTATCCTTGTTGCGATAACAACCGGCTTATTGTTATTTTACTTCAACGGTTCTCAGTCTGTAATTAGCCCGATCGCTCCACTTATACCTAAGCCATTGTTAGCCTATACTTTCCAAAATCTTAAAAAAGGTGTCTTTCCACCCTCAGAAATAGTTTTGGGAGAAAAAGTTAGTGAGGATAGTACTTCAATCCAACAAATCTTTTACTTCCAAGTGCCTGTGACTCCCAATTCGACAAAAATGAAGCGGGTAAGTGGTCTTGCTAATATCCCCAAAGCCGAAGGTAACTATCCGGTCATAATTATGTTTCGTGGTTTTGTCCCCAATGATATATACAAGCCGGGTGTAGGTACTCAGCCATCAGCACAAGTCTTTGTCCATAACGGTTTTATCACCCTTGCGCCTGATTTTTTGGGATACGGCCAGTCAGCAAGCGGCTCGGCTGATGGCTTCGAGAATCGCTTTCAGACCTATACAACTGCTTTGACACTACTCTCATCTCTTGCAAAGCTCAATACAGGGTTGTCCTCTGAGTATTCGGGTACGATCTCAGCCGACATGACGAAAATCGGTATCTGGGGACATAGTAATGGTGGGCATGTCGCACTCTCAGTGCTTGCTCTCAGCGGTGTTACGTATCCTACAGTCCTGTGGGCACCGGTCTCAAAGTCGTTCCCTTATTCGATTCTTTATTACACTGATGAAAGTGATGATCAGGGCAAAGCTCTGCGTAAGGCTCTGGGAAGCTTTGAAGCAATCTATAACACTGATGATTTTTCACCTGAGAGGTATTATAAGTGGATCAAAGCCCCTCTTGAGATCAATCAAGGGACAGCTGATCAGGAAGTGCCGTATTGGTGGTCTGAGGATTTGGTAGCAACGCTTACAAAACAGGGCACAGATGTGACCTATCTGAGTTATCCCGGTGCGGATCACAATATGCGACCGACAGGGTCATGGGATGAAGCGGTACAAGCCAGCCTGACGTTCTACCAAAAATATTTTTCTCAATAATTGTTTGCAGGGCTCTACGGATCGAGGGGTTGCTCGTATACTAGCTTCTTTGGTACAATGATGCGTACCTAATATCGTGCCGACTTAGCTCAGCGGTAGAGCAGTTGTTTTGTAAACATCAGGTCGTCGGTTCAAATCCGACAGTCGGCTCCCAGGCTGGGTTGGCAGAGTAGCAATCGCATCTGGCTGTAGACCAGACGTCCGAAAGGGCTCCGGGGGTGCAATTCCCTCACCCAGCACCAAACGTTTTGAGCCGGTGTAGGCCCAAATGGCTCAGTGGTAGAGCGAGTTCTTGGTAAGAACTAGGTCGCGAGTCCGATTCTCGCTTTGGGCTCAAAAATGTGGGTCAGTGGAGCGGACCGAACAAAGTGAAGGAGCTCGCCTGCTTGACAGGGCGGAATGAGCAAGTTCATGAATAAGAACTAGGTCACGGGTCCGATTCCCGTCTTCGGCTCAAAGCTATTTTATTTCTGCCTCAAATACTGTATAATATCTCTCTAGAGGAAAATTTGTATGCCAAAAAAAGGTGAACATAGAATTATTATTGGACTCGTCTGTTCGGTTTGCAAAAACCGCAATTACGTCTCACAAAAAAATAAGCTTGAGACGCCTGACAAGTTGAAATTTAACAAATTCTGCAAGCATTGCCGTAAAGTAACTGAGCACAAAGAGTCTGAAAAATTGAAGTAAAACTTCAATTTATGTTTAGGGCATAGAGTACCCCAAGGGTACTAGCTACACAGTAGCGGCGCACGCGCATAGAGTTAATGGTAACCTATGTGCTTTTTTTGTATAATGAACCCTACGCGCTAAGCTCTTTGCGCTTAGCTATACCTAGGGGTGTAGTGAAATGGTTATCACAGCAATCTCCAAAATTGCTTTTCACGGTTCGAGTCCGTGCGCCCCTGCAAAGAAGAAAAACCAGACACTTGTCTGGTTTTTTAATAAATTCTACTCTTTGAATACCGAGCGAACGGTTGCTCATTTTTCTCGAAGGTTAAATTAGGGAGGCTATCTTTATTTTTTCAAATAAAGAAAACCGCCTTGTTTCCGCCTCACCAACTGGTGAAGGCGAGATACCTCAATTAAATGGTTTGTAGAAAAAATTAAACGCAACCAACTCAAGTATCAAAGAGCTGCCACAGTATATGTTTGAAGTCTTGATGTGTCAAGGTATATAGTCTTTCTAGTCAGGTCCCGATAGTAGTTTCTATACGGGATTCCGAATAAATAGAATACATCGGGAAAAAAGGTGGAAATTAAGACCTAGAGACCAAGAATCCGGAGGCTGAAATTAAAAATAGTACTGACAAATGTCATAAGTGAGAAGCTGCCGATTGGGAAAGCTAAGAGTAGAAGAAGGATAATGGCCCCGAAAGAGCTGAGCGAGAGATAACTATCGGCAAGCTTCTCAGGCAGAATGAGCGCAAAAATCTTCGATCCATCCAGAGGAGGGATAGGCAGGAGATTAAAAATTGCTAAGGAAAGATTGACTTTGATTACTAAAAGCAGAAAAACATTGAGAAAAATAAGAAAAAGATTGGTTGAATTAAGTCCGACAAATTTAAAAAGAGCGGTGGCGATGAGGGCAAGCGCGATATTGGTCGCGGGGCCTGCCAGTGAGACGAGTGCCATATCTTTTCTGCCGTCTTTAAGGTTATAGGGGTCAACAGGTACAGGTTTGGCTCCGCCGAAAATGATCCCCGTATGCGAAAGAATAAGCAGAAGGGGGAGAATAATTGTCAGAAATAAGTCAATATGGGGAAGGGGATTGAGGGTTAATCTGCCTAGTAAGCGAGCAGTCGGATCACCGAGTCTTTCAGCTACATAACCGTGCGCAATCTCGTGTAATATGGCTGAAAAGACAAGAACGACTAGAACAATAAGAAAAACCGGATTTAATAATGAGTCCATAATCTTGTAATTATACTCATTTTCTAGTATACTAGCAATTCAAGAAAGGTTATTTATGGCACTCCATTGCGCATCATGTTCTAAAGGTATCCAGTACGGACACAACGTCTCCCACTCAAAGAGGCGAACTGCTCGTGTGTTCAAACCCAACTTACAGAGTGCACGAGTTACTGTAGACGGTACGACTAAGCGTGTTAAGCTTTGCACAAAGTGTCTGCGCATGTATAAGCGGGTAGCTGAGGCTGCTATTGAGGCAAAAGTCGCTCAAGCAACTGCTTAAGTTCAGGGTAGCCGTTCAAAAATTCCTTTACTGTAACAATATTTTTCCCCTCCATCTGTATTTTCCCTTCAGGATAGAGCTTCACTATTTTTTCTTCGCTATCTCTGATTTTTACTTTCGTCCAGGCTGTCGGCCAGGGATAATAAGCTCGTATCATACGATCAAGTACCTCAGGTGAGGGAGGACTATCTGTTGTGAAATATCCATCCTCTTTTTTTATCTTTTGGCAATACGTTGCCTCCGCCTCATTTTGTTCTTTGGGTGTTAATTTGCCGTCAATATATTCTGAGATGATATCTGGAAGTTTTTCAGCCGCATCTTTGAAAAGGAGGTGATGGAGTGTGGCGTAGGTATCAGTAGGGGCGATTGGTTTTTCCCACTGACTCAAAATTGGGCCGTGATCCATCTTCTCATCCATTTTGATGATTGAAACTCCTGTTAGACTGTCGCCATTTATAAGCGCATTTTGGATTGGGGAGGTTCCTCTGTATTTGGGGAGGAGTGAAGGATGCACATTGAGTGATCCATGTGGTGGCAAATTAATAATCTTCAAGGGGATAATCCTGCCATAAGCAGCGACGACAAAAAGATCTGGATTGAGAGAGCTTAATTGTTTAATTGTTTGATTGTTAAATTGTTCAAAGGTAAAGATAGGCAGGGAGTGGTCTGTTGCAAATTTTTTAACAGGTGAGGGAGTAAGTATTTTTTTATGACTATCTAAGCTGTCGGGAGCTGTGACTATACCGACCAGCTCAAACGTATCAAAGAGGTTTTGGACGATAGGCACGACAAAATCCGGTGTGCCAAAGAAAACTATTCGCGGTTTCATAGACTTATCTCTTCAAACTCTGTCTCGCCCTTGGCGTCCTTGACTGATTTATAGAGCTTGCCTTTTTGTTCCAGGACACGACGCGGGAAAAGAATTCCCTGCAGATGATCATACTCGTGTTGGATGATCGTTGCCAAAAACCCGTCAAAATGTTTGGTATGAGATTTACCCGTCGCGTCCTGATAGGTCAGGCCAATTTCAGGGTAACGATTCACAACTCCCCAGACATCCTGCAGGGAGAGGCAGCCTTCGAGTTTGACCTCTTTTTCCTTTCTCCCTTTCTCATTATCTGTCGGCAGCAGTGATTGTCCTTTGGGGATGGTTAGCTCCGGGTTGATAAAAACCAGCAACGGATCCTTGGGGGACTCTTTAATAATAAATAATTGAAGAGATTTACCAACTTGTGGAGCTGCCAGGCCGATTCCTTCAGGACTTGTAGCCTTAACGAGCGCATCTGTCATATCATTGATAATATTTTTTATGTCTTTATCAATTTTTCCGATGCGTTTTGCAGGTGTTGAAAGGACAGATGCCGGGGCTTGAACAATAGATAGCATAGCTTAGGATTATACCCAAAATACATGAGTCATACAAGAAATAAGGAATTATTTGACCTTGATACCCCATTCGTCAAGCATTTTTTTGGCCTCAGTGTCATGGCTGAAATTTTCATACTGGAAGGTAAGGTCAGCTATTGCTTTATTTTGGTAATCGCTTTTTTTAGCAAATTCAGTCGCATTTTCTGAGAGCTGATGATAGAAAATCCCACGGGCGTAATAGGCATCGCGGTAATTAGGTTTCATTCTCAGTGTATTGTCAAGTTCTTTAACCGCATTTTCAAATTGATTATTCTGGCCATACATAATGGCTACATTGTAGGAGATCTTAGCATCAGTCGGAGCTAATTTTTTCGCATGGAGAATCCCCTCAAGTGCTTTGGGGAAGTAGTGCGGATCTACCTGTCCCAGGGCATAGAAAACACGAACACGTGATTTCCAAAAGACTACATTATTGGGATGATGCATAACAACGTCATCACTGAGTGCGATAGCTTGTTGAGCCAGTTCACCGGCAGTTGTGGCATTATTATTTTGTGCGAAGGCTATTGCCAACGTGCCGAGGTTGGTTGAGAGCTCGTCTTTAAAAGTAGGTTCTGCCTGACGGATTTTCACAGCTTCAGCCAGATTTGGATACGCTGCCTGATATTCACCCGCGCGATCCAAATTCATACCGAGGGCATATGCCACATCTGCCTGCCAAAAACGGATCAGCTGGAAGATAAAAATCCCTCCAATCAGGATTACTCCGACAAGGACTGTCCATTGATAGGAGTTAAGACGATTTTGAGCGTGTTTGGCCGGAGTAGAAAAGGAATAATGATAGTTTTTTTCAGGATTAAGCATGCCGTTGAAAATAAAAAACCACGCAGGCAGGAAGTAAAGAAAGATATTGATTATGACAACTGAAAAACCGAAGAAATTAGAAATGATAATACTGATAAATGCAGCCGGCAATGCCGCAGCATAAAAAACACCTTCTTCAAGTCGCAGTTCTTTTCTCTCGCTTTTTACTTTTCGGATACGTAACGCGGCAAAAATAAGAAAGCCCGCCAAAAGTAATAGATGAGTTCCAAGTCCGACAATACCGGTCGTCGTCAGGTAGTTAAGGTATTCATTATGTGCTTTGTTGTATAAATAATCCCATTCGGAAGTCATATTGTGCTGTTGAGGCCGGTGTTGATAATAGGCAAAAGCAAATGTCTCAACCCCCGTGCCGAAGATCGGATGGGCCTTCCAGGCATCAAGTGCGCCTTTCCAAACGAGGAGACGAATATCTCCGGAGTCGGTAATACCGGTATCAAGCAGGCCCTGCCCGGCCGGTCGGGGAGAGGGAGTCGGTGTGACAGGGGAGGCTTCCCCCGGCACCGTTGCCGGGGCAGGATTGGAGTGACTGATTAAGGATTTCAGAGAGAGTCTTTCCAGTTGAGGGATAGGGCTGCCGCTGATAAAGTTCACGCCAAGGAAGAGGATATTAAAGAGGGCAGCGTATATGAAAAGCTTTTTAAGGGGAAAAAGACGAAGGACAAGAATAGTCAGCCAGAAAATTCCATTTGCTGCCCAAAAGGCCATAAAGCCCCCTCTGGTATCGGTATAAATGAGATCAAAATAAAAAAGGAGAGAAAGAATAACCAGTCCGACTATTTTATAATTTTTTACTGCATCGGTTAGGTTTTTGATATTATTTTTTTCAATACGCCACAGAGTCAAGGCCATCGTCATCGGGAGAAGTACGGCTAAATAAGCTGCCATCCAGGCAGGCTGTCCAAGGCTTGAAAAAATACGGATAGTCGGTTTAAATGCATCAGTCCAACACGATGTATCCAGTGTTCCTCTAAAGAGGAGACAGGTTGGATCATAGCCAAAATGAGACGGCCATCCCCATAGAGCTACAAAGATTGCGCCGAGAACAGTTACGAGAAAATACTTTTTTGCCCGAACAAGTGTCGTATTGGAGACGAATGCATAATAAAGGAGTGTATAGGAAAGAAGCGAGAGAAATCCGCCGTTAAAGCGGGAGTAATATCCCCAAAAAGACATGCGTGAATCCAAAGAGAAAATAGTTGAAATAAGCTGTGACAGGAGAAAAAGAAGAATCGGGATATCAAGCGGTGTGCGTTGAATAACGAATTCTCGTTGAACAGTCATTTTGATAATCCAGGATCCGATGATAATTACTGTCAGCCCCCAGGTGAGCCACATTTTATTGAGTTCAAAAAGTTCTGAGGTGTTGCTGGTAAAGAAAAGCGGGACGAAAAAGAGAAGGGTATAAAATGACCAATGGATTAATTTATCACAGAACTGACTTATGAGCATTGTTATCGGTTTTCAGGTTTCAGTTGTCAGAAAATAGTTTATCGGTTTTCGGTTGATCGGACTGAAAAACAGGCATCCGATAAACTTCAATCAGAAAACTGACAACGGAGAACTGATAACTGAAATTTATCCTATCATATTGGCAAAGCACGGGCAAGTTGTTAGAATGGGAGGCATCATAAATGTTCAATAAACTTTTTTCACTTTTTTCTCATGATATCGGAATCGATTTAGGAACAGCTAATACCCTGGTCTATGTTAAAGGCAAGGGGATTGTGATTCGTGAGCCATCAGTTGTCGCGATGCGCAAGCGTACTAAGCAGGTCATAGCAATAGGAACCGAGGCCAAGCAAATGGTCGGGAAGACTCCGGCAAGTATTATCACCATTCGTCCGCTGAGAGCGGGAGTCATCTCAGACTTTGATGCGACTGAGGCGATGATCTCACATTATATTAAGCAAGTGCATGAGCTCGGCGGTCCTCTTCAATCATTTTTGGCCCGCCCGCGTGTCGTGATCGGGATACCCTCCTCTGTTACCGAAGTGCAACGTCGTGCTGTCTGGGAAGCAACCCTCTCAAGTGGCGCACGGGAAGCATTTTTAATTGAAGAACCGATGGCTGCTGCTATCGGGGAGGGGATATCGGTTTCATCCTCAACAGGTGTGATGGTAGTTGATATCGGAGGCGGGACTACTGAGATAGCGGTTATTTCATTGGGAGGAATTGTCGTCAGCCGTTCGCTTCGGCTGGCGGGAGATGACATGGATCAAGCAATTCTTCATTATGTGCGACTTCGGCATGGGTTGTTATTAGGCGAGAAAACAGTTGAGGATGTCAAAATACGCATCGGCAGTGCCTATCAAAAAAACGTAAAGCGTAAAGGACAACCAGTCAAAATAAAAAAAGATGTTGATGAAGATGAGGGAATTTTAGAAGAACATGGTGAAAAAATGGCAATTGTCAGAGGTCGTGATATCGAGACAGGATTGCCTCGAAGTATCAAGCTTTCAGAATCTGAAATACGTGAGGCTCTCTCTCCGGTCCTTGCACAGATTGCTCAAGGAATAGCTGATGTCATTGAGGAGGCACCGCCTGAACTTTTGGGTGATATTTTAGAGCGGGGAATTCTGGTTACGGGTGGAGGGTCAATGTTAGCAGGACTTGATCAGCTGATCGTTGAACGCACCCATATGCCGGTTATTTTGTCTGATGATCCTCTGACCAGTGTCGTACGGGGGACAGGGAAGGTCTTGGATGATGCTGAGCTACTCGATCGGGTAAAAGTTATCGGGGGACTGAAGTAAATTTGGTTTATTATTTCTGAGCCCATGGTACAATAAACGCATGTCAAAACGTCGCGGTATTTTCTCTGTCTTCATTTTTTTCTTTATCCTGTCTCTTATCCTTTACGGAATTTCACTAACCTCCGTCGGTCAAGCAGGAGTAGGACTGACTGAAGTTGCTCTCGCTCCTCTTCAAGAGGGAGTCGCGTCAGTTCTGGCCTTATCAAAAGGAGAGCTCACGCCTCTGCAAAAGCTGGAGGAAGAAAATAGACTACTCCGCGCGCAGTTGGCAAAGATCAAAGATCAGGAAAAAGAAATTCACGCACTCCAGGATCAATTTAACACACAACAGCCCGTCTCCAACCAGCTTCTCCCCGCGCGAATTGTCGGATTTAAAGGACTTATCCCCGGTCTTTCAATGCCCGAGCAAATTGTCATTGATAAGGGAGAAAAAGACAATGTTCATGTCCAAAATATCGTCGTCTATAAAAACTTTCTGATAGGTAAAATCAGCAGACAAACAGATCACCTGTCTGTTGTTGATTTGTCATTTAAAAAAGGTTTTTCAATTACCGCCATTACTTCTCCAACAAACGCGATTGGTATTGTCAAAGGACAAGGACAGGGGACACTGCTTTTGGATAATGTTGTTTTGTCTGAAAATCTGCAGAAAAATGATAGTGTTGTCACGCAGGGCACTACTGATCTGGATGGTAGTGGTGCCGTGCCCGGCCTTGTTATAGGTAAAATTCTCTCAATTGATAAAAAACCAAGCAGTCTTTTCCAGACCGCCAAATTGCAGCCTTTTTTTGATATCAATCACCTGACAACTGTCTTTATCATCAAGCCCGCTTTGTAAAATGGAAAAAGTACTCATAGGACTACTTATTATTGCCGTTGTTCTCCAGGGGACTGTGACCTCTTTACCACTTGTCCTGCTCATTCTTATTTTACTGGCCGTAAAGATGCGGTCCCCGAATGTCTTTCTTCTGGCATTTGTAAGCGGGATGGTGCTTGATATTATTCTTGTACATCCACCGGGTGTATCAAGTATTTTTTTTCTGAGTGTTCTTCTGGTGATTTTTCTTTATGAACGGAAATATGAATTGTCATCGCTGATTTTTGTTTTGAGTATCACCGCGGTCATGAGTCTGATATCAAGTTTTCTGTTCCCGACACCTCAGCGATTTCTCCAGGTGATTTTGGCGATAGTCATAAATGGAATGGTATTCAGTTTGATTGAATTTTTAACGGTAAGCCAAAAAAAGGAATATCGAAGGGCATGAAACACGGAATTGCTTTTGCCGACTCTATCAGAACAGAAAAGATAAAAAGACGCTATCGTCCTGATGAAAATCCTCCTGAAATGCGGGGGCGTGTGTTATTTGTCCTTTTGGCAGCAGCAGTCATCATTCTTTTTTTAAAATTAATTTCTTTGCAGATTATCAAGGGGTCATATTATCGTAACCTCTCAGACTCCAATCGTATCCGTACCAAGATTATCTATGCTCCACGGGGAGTACTTTTTGACCGGAACGGAATCCCTCTTGTCTATAATCTACCCGGATTCCGTCAAACAGAAGGAACAAAGACGACACTGCTTGATCGAGACAAAGCACTCGATCTTATCGCCAAAGGCACGCCGGATATTTCAATTGATTCATTGAGGCACTATCCGTATAAAGACGCTTTAGCACACATCATCGGCTATCTGGGGCAGATTACAGCAAGTGATTTGAAATCCCCCCGCTATACGGAGTACGCACTTACCGATCTGATCGGTAAGTCAGGTCTTGAATATCAATATGAGAACTTCCTGCGAGGTGTAAACGGTAAACAACTGCTTGAAGTTGATGCGACAGGTAAGGAAGTGAGAGTCCTCGGACAGACAGATCCCATCCCGGGGCAAAATTTAGCACTTACAATTGACGCAAAATTACAGCAGGCAGCATATGACGCGATGAATGGTGTAAAAGCAGGAGCTGTTGTCATTTCAACTCCTGACGGACAGATCCTGAGTCTTATCTCCAAGCCCTCCTTTGACCCCAATCTTTTTACTATGGGGGAGTCTTATCAGCGAGGCAGTTCGTCTGCCTCCATTGAAACAGTTTTGACAAGCTCCAGTCAGCCGCTACTTAACCGGGTAATTGATGGAACGTATCCGCCGGGATCTACTTTTAAAATAGTTATGGCTGCCGGGGCCTTAGAGAGTCATAAGATTGATGAAAAATATGAATTTGATGATAAGGGCAAATTGACGATCGGCCCGTATTCATACAGTAACTGGTATTTTACTCAGTATGGGAGGGCAGAGGGAAATATCAATGTCGTACGGGCCCTTACGCGATCTAACGACACCTTTTTCTATGAGTTAGCAGATAAAATCGGGCTTTCAACAATTGTTAATTATGCTTCCAAAATGGGGGTTGGGAAAAGATTAGGTATTGATTTGCCCGGTGAAACAGCAGGAGTACTGCCGGATGCGCAATGGAAGCGGGAAAATATCGGTGAGGACTGGTATACGGGGGATACATATATCTATGGCATCGGGCAGGGGTACTTGTTGACAACACCCTTACAAGTTAACGCCTGGACCCAGGTGATTGCTAACGGCGGAACACTGTATACACCCCGTCTTCTCAAAAATACGAGGCCACAAGTATTGACACAAAAATTTCTCTCAGATAAGACAGTTGATCTGGTCAGACAGGGTATGATCGGTGCCTGTGATCTCGGTGGTACCGCCTGGCCACTTTTTAATTTTAAAGTGCAAAATACAAAAATCAAAGATGATGGAAAAAATTTCTTACCAGCACCTGAGGCCACAGTATCAGGCGGATTAAAAGATTATCATCACGTGGTGATAGCTTGTAAAACCGGGACAGCCGAGCATGGAGACGCTACAACCGAACCTCATGCATGGCTTACCTTGTTTGCACCCGCCTACGATCCGCAAATTGTCGTAACCGTTCTTAATGAGTCAAGCGGGGAGGGATCAAATGAGGCAGGTCCTGTCGTCAAAAAGATTCTGGAAGCGTATTTCTCCAGGTAAATTATTTATTCTTCGTATCGTTAGCAGTAGTCCTGATGGCGTCTTACACTGTTGTCTGATTGATCTGATTGACAGCTTCATAAACATCAACAATTGCGATAACAGACTTCTTAGGGTCAATAATATGGAAATAGTTAACAGCTGTTATATCAATTTAAACGTTATCTTTTGTTATAATTTTTTGTTCAGGGATTTCTTGGGTCACTGTACGAAGAGATACCTTAGCCATTAGTGTAAAAAAGAGTATAAAAAGCGATAATCAAACAGGAGTTATACTTCCCGTACTATATACTTGAGGTACGGAGAGATTACTAATGGTCATATCGCTATGAGTGAAAGAGATTACTGGTTAGGATTTTCATTGTGTGAGGGGATCGGGCCTAAGCGTTTTGATCAGCTTTTAAAAGCTTTCGGTTCAGCCAAAGACGCGTGGCACGCGAGTGAAGCAGATATCGTGGGAGTTATCGGTCGTGTTTTTGCTGTAAAGGTCGCAGCCTTTCGATCAACATTTGATGGAGACACTTACCTAAAGAAACTGGAGAAAGCCAAGGCGTGGTTTGTAATACTAAATGAAGACAGCTATCCGGAACTTCTCAACAGAAGTCATAATCCTCCTTTCGTGCTTTTCGGGATTGGTAGTAAAGATTTACTGCGCCACTCCCAGACAATCGGTATAGTCGGTACTCGTAAAGTCACAACGTACGGCAGGCAGGTGACTGAGATGATCACCTCAACTCTGGTGCAGGCTGATTACTGTGTGGTGTCAGGGCTTGCAATGGGGGTAGATGCTCTGGCTCATGCCACAGCACTGAACAACGGGGGTAAAACAATTGCCGTTCTGGGATGTGGAGTTGATTGTTGTTCTCCTGCGGAGAACTATCAACTTTATAAAGAAATTATTACATCTGGCAATACGGTTGTTTCGGAATACCCGCTCTCTATGCCGCCGACTCCGGGGTCTTTTCCGTCTCGTAATCGTATCATTGCCGGTTTATCACAAGCAGTCATCGTGACCGAAGGAGCAGCTGATAGCGGAGCTCTTATTACTGCTCGTGATTCTTTTACTGATAATCGTCCGGTCTTTGCGGTTCCGGGCCCAATTACTTCCAGTCTTTCTTCAGGACCGAATTCTCTTTTACAGAAGGGCGGGAAGCTGGTGACAAGCGGAGAAGATATCCTATGTGAACTAGGGGTCAAGGGAGACAAAAGAGACAAAGGGGTCAAAAGCGGAGCAATAAAGGGTGAGACCAGGGAGGAGCAAAAGGTAATTGATCTTTTGTCGAATGAACTGATGAATTTTGATGAAATAGCCAAAAGATTGAAGATGAAGTCTTCTGATATCGGGGTACTTCTTTCGATAATGGAGATGAAAGGATTTATAGTGAGATCTGACAGGGGAGATTATCAGCTAAAAGCCAGTTGAGGATTTATTTCACCTGACGGATAATAACACTTATATCTCCGAACCAAAATCTTCCAGCCTCTCCTTTACCCCATTGTGAGACAGTATCCTGTAGCCAATTCCACTGAAAAAGCCGATCTGATGGATTGTCCTGTACGATAACAAAAAGCTTATCAGGATTATCTTTTACAGGCAGTTTCAAATGTTTTTGTGTGCCCTCATACCAGAAAAGATAGAGCCACCCCTCCTGTTTCCAATAAGGAATTGTAAATGCTTGAATGGAAAAAGGTCTATTCTCGGCTCTCTTATAGGTTTCTGCGATTATTTTTTGCTGGTCGCTGTAATAGAAATGAGGCTGATTTGCCTGAAAAAATATATTGCTGTTTGCAGGAATGTTTTTTACATAAATAAAAAGATTAAAAAGTATAAGGGCTAGAAATACAGCAAAACCGAGTATTTTATTACGGGTAAAAAGGAGATCCAGGCCGTAAGCAATTGCCAAGATGAATGCCGGTAGAAACGGTATGAAGTAATGACTGATCAGATCATGATGCAAAAGAAAAAAGATTATAAAAGGGGTAAAAAGCCAGACAGCAAGTATGGTTTGGCTGCTGTTTGTGATCGGATGGGTGATCTTCTTTAGGAGTAAAACTGCGAGCAGAATAAAGATAGGGGGCGTAAAAGCCGAAAAAGTCGGTGTCAATATCCAGGAGTAGAAATCGACCGCTTTAGCATATATTGATGAGAGTATTATATTCGGTGGTAAGTAATAACCTCGTTTACCCGATGCTAGTTCGAGTAATGAGTTACTTATGAGAAAGTGATGTTTGAGATCAAAAAGTACGAAATTACCGATAGAAATCAGTCCCAGGATGAATAATGATGGTAATAAAATCTTTAGGGGAGTAGTCAAAATCCTTTTGTAAAAGATGATAATGAGAAATAGTAGTATTGCCGAGAAAAGTATAAGATTGAGAAACTGACTTTGCACCAGAAGTCCAAATGATAGCGCTGATAATAAAAGATAACGGTTATTGCCTTTAAGATACCGTGTAAATGAATAGAAAAAAACACAGACCAAGGGTAGAGCTAGCGGTGGAGATGAGAGCCAGCGGCTATTAACAATTGCTGAATATGAGACTGTAAAAAGAATGGCGGCCATAAAGCCTACTTGTCTGTTCCATAGTTCCTTCCCCAGTCCGTAAAGAGGGAAAATACTGAGTGCTTGGATAAGAATAAGGGTAAAAATTACCGCGATGGGGTTACCTCCGGTTGTGGCAAAGGGGACAGCACTTATATAATAGTAAAGCGGTCCGTGAAAAACTCCCGGGATATCGGTTTTGGATCCGATGAGTGTGAGCTTGTGCCCCGTGGCGATATCGCGAATGACAGTAAAATCAATTCCCTGCTCAGGCCCGAAAAATAAGTGCTGCGGGATAAGATAAAAGCGAAGCGTGAAAGCTATAGTAGCAAGAAGAAGCAGTAGGGGGACAGTTTGGGAGGAGAGAGATATTTTTTTTGTTTTCATTAAGAATTATCGGATTATTTATACTCTACCATAGGACAGAAATCTTGAGAAGTAAAGAAAAATAGTGATAGTCGGCTTGACCCGATTCAATCGGGGTTGACAGGAGCTGTATAATAGTGACTACAATTAATATCTGCTTAAATGTCATCCCGAACTTGTTTCGGGATCTTTATTGAAAGAGATGCTGAAATAAATTCAGCATGACATAATAGTTCTATGAAGAATCTCGTTATCGTTGAATCACCTACAAAAGCCCGTACCATCAGCCGTTTTCTGGGTGATGATTTCGTGATCAAATTTTCCATGGGTCATATTATGGATCTCCCCAAAAGTACCCTGGGCGTTGATGTAGACCATGATTTCAAACCCGAACTTCAGGTAATCAGTGACAAGAAAAAAATTATTTCAGAACTTAAGGCTGCTGCCAAAGGTGCAGATCGTATTATATTGGCAACAGACCCTGACCGTGAGGGGGAAGCAATCGCTGCAAACATCAGAGAAGTTTTAACTGAAAGTCGAAAGTCGAAAGTCGAAAGCCGTAAATTTTCTCGGATTGTTTTTCATGAAATTACTGAGGGGGCCATTAAAGATGCGGTAGAGCATCCGAGGGACGTTGATGTGAATTTAGTCAATGCACAGACTGCGCGTCGTATCTTAGATAGATTGGTCGGTTACAAATTATCTCCTCTTCTCTGGCAGAAAGTCAGACGGGGCCTATCTGCCGGACGCGTACAAAGTGTTGCCTTGCGTTTGATAGTTGAGCGGGAGCGGGAGATACAGAAATTCACCAAAGAACCGTATTGGACGATTCATGCCCTTCTTCAGAAGATTGCGAAAGGGACAAAAAAGACAAAGCCTGCCCGCAATGCTACGTATAGTGTTGCAGGCGGGGAGACCGAGGTCGAATTTGAGTTGCAGACAATCGATCAAAAAAAGATAGAGGAGTCTCAGTCTTTTGAATTATATGATGGTACTTATAAGATCAGTAAGACGATACTCGATACTACTGAGAAGGCTGATGAAATAGTCCTGGACATGCAGAAACGCCGCTTTGTCGTTGCTGATGTCGCGGAAAAGCAAGCAAAGAGAAGTCCATACGCTCCTTTTACCACATCCACACTGCAGCAGGATGCCTCACGGAGGTATGGATTCTCCGGTAAGCGGACCATGAGCCTGGCGCAGAAATTATATGAAGAAGGCTTCATTACCTATCACCGTACAGATTCGACTACGTTATCACCTGTGGCTATCAATCAGATCCGTACTTTTGTGCAAAAAGAATATGGTGACAAGTATGTGCCTGCGTCTCCACGCCTCTATCTGACCAAGCAAAAATCCGCGCAAGAAGCGCACGAAGCAATTCGTCCGACTAAATTCGGACCACTCAATACAGGACAGATGCAATCTGTTGAGGAATCACTCGGTAAAGAGTGCGCTCGACTGTATGAGTTGATCTGGCGACGGGCAGTCGGATCACAAATGGCTGATGCCTTGATCCAATCGACCACAGTCTATGCCGATACCAAAGATGCCGGTAAACAATATCGTATGAAGGCATCGGGATCAGTGCTACTTTTCGATGGTTTTCTGGTCATTAATCCGCAGGCGCTTCAGGATAGAAAATTACCTGTCTTTACGATAGGCGACGAGTTGAATGTTAAGAAGGCCTACGGAGACGCGCACGAGACACCGCCCCCGCCTCGCTATAATGACGCGTCAATTATCCAAACACTTGAGGAAAAGGGTATCGGCCGTCCGTCTACGTATGCCTCAATTATCTCAACACTTGTGGATCGTGCCTATGTTGAGCGGGTAGAAAAGCGTTTTGAAGCAAGCGCTATCGGGAGTGCCGTGAATGATTTCCTCGTTAAAAATTTTTCAGATATTGATGATATCCCCTTTACCGCTTCGATGGAGGACAGCCTGGATCTGGTCGCATCAGGTGAGAAAGAGTGGGTAAGTATGATGAAGGATTTTTATGCTCCTTTCTCAAAGAAGCTTATCGAAGTTAAGGATACAGAGCGAGTCAAAATTGAGACAGAGAAAACAGGTGAAAAATGTCCAGAATGCACGGCAGATCTGGTCATAAGGACCGGAAAATTCGGTAAATTCGTCTCGTGCAGTCGCTTTCCCGAATGCAAGTATACAAAACCACTGGTTGAGGAGACCAATCTACCGTGTCCTAAAGATGGAGACCTGCCTGCCGGCAGGCAGGGAAGAATTATTGTTAAGAAAACCCGTAAGGGCCGTAAGTTCTATGGCTGCTCGAATTATCCGACCTGTACCTTCGCTAGCTGGACCCGCCCGACTTCGCCTGCGAGCGAACTCGCTGGCGGGCGGGAATTAGAGGATATAAAGAAAGAATAAAGAAGATGGTATAAAGTATTAGGGGAATTCTTAATTCTTAATTCTTAATTCTTAATTATGTTTTGTGGGCAGGCAGCAAATGCGCAAGTAGGCCCTTGTCTGCTAACGTAACTTCCATCAGGGCAGAGTTTGGCTTCTTGGGTACAGGCTACGGCGCTTCCATTATCAGGTGTAGGTGTAAAGGTTTTATCACGTAAGGTATTCAATATCTCTTCAGCCTGACTCGAAAGGCCTCCTCTGGATGTATCAAAGTAAAGCTGATAATACGTAGGGCCGACTGAAAATTGATCAAGTCGATAGTCACAATCGACGCCGCAATTTACGGTATATTCTTTAACCGTGAGATTGTTAATATAGCGAGCCTGGGTGTCATCAATTGAAAAATACTGAGTGGGAGTATGATTATTATCTCCGTTTTGGGGATCGGTAAAGGGAGTTGTCTGCTTGGTCAGAACAAGAGCGTTAGTCAGAGAGGAGTCATCTGCTGTTTTTATCTTCCATGAGATGGTGGTATCGGATTTGGTATCAACGACCATGGTCCCGGGATAGAAAAAGGAAATAGCATCGTCTGTGTATTCTTGAGGCTCAGCAAGAGTAGTGGAAGTCTTAGTAGGCGTGGTAACTATTTTTTTTGTTTGTGAACTGGTGTGTTGTGTTTTATTTAAGAGATAGACATAACTTCCTATTGTTACTGCTATTGTCGCTACAAAGAGGATAAAAATTATCAGTGTTTTGCCGGTCACGAAATGGTGCACTTTGTGGGGAACATTCAGTGAAGTTTGTTGATCTGAGGTTTGTGAGATCATATATCTAGTATCCCCATCATTACCCCCAATGTCAATTAAGCCAGATAGAGTGTATGGGCGATAAAAAGAAAAAAGAGGAGAATACCTATCTGTCCGATAATGCCCCAGGGTTTGTCCAGACGGTGATCAAATGACTTTTGGAGTGCGTAAAAGTACGAAAAAGGGGGAAATTTCCATTTCAAAAAGACCCAGGGCGCGGTTGCCCAGTCCAAACCTTGAGCGGCAATAATCATCACAAATACATATATAAGGTTGATCCCGGGAAAGAGGAATTGCGTTAAGAGGTAGGCGAGGATAAAGCTGATTGTCAGATCAATGACTGATCCGACCACGAATTCATGTCGACTTTTTTTCAGCATATTCGTGCCGGTATCCCAATGCGGGAAGGCATCGGCTGCCACGTGTGAAAGGACAGCCAGGGGAATCCCGATGATGGGGTCGGGAATTGCTGCCGCTATGGCTACTCCGAGTACCGCGTGTCCTGTTGCCGTCATAGAAGTTTAAGTATAACAGAAAGTGGTGAACAGAGATCAATAAGCATGCTCCATTTCTTTTTTTCTTTCTGTTTTCTGATCTCTGTTTATTTTTTTGGGGCTGGCTCTTGACAACTTTGCAAAAGCGGTACACAATCAATATATGAGGTACTTAGTACCACTTGCTGCATTATCACTTTTGCTTTCTACGTCATTGCCGGCCTTTGCCTACAGAGACGCTGCAGTTCTAGGATCATCAACTGCAATAACTGACGCTGTATTTCCGCCTGTCACTTCAGGGCCGGGACATATCCTGCCTGACAGCCCTTTTTATTTTCTTGATAAGCTGTATCAGGATTTCAGACTCGCTCTTGTTTTTACTCCCGCAAATAGAGCCCGTTTGCATATGACGATCTCGGGAGAACGCATGGCAGAATTGCGGGTTGAGTCCGCACGTAACAATCAGGCAGGAGTTGACGCCGCGCTTACTGAGCTCGGACATGAGGCTATGGCAGCTGCTAATGATGTCCGCGACGCTGCTTCTCAAGGTCAAGACGTCACCCAATTGGCGCGTGATATCCATCAAACGATGACTGATTACCGGGATGTTTTAATTACTGTCCGATCTCAGGTTCCCGACACAGCCTACGCGCAAAAGCTGACAACTGCAGGTGACGTACTCTTTGAAGCTCGTGTCGTGACGGAAGACGCGTTTCCTGTAGCAGATATTGAAAGGGAGACAATGGCCGCTCTTGACGAACAGATTGATGAAGCGATCCTTGGTATTAGTGACAAATCAGACAGACTTGAGAAAAAACTCAATATCTATAACAAGTATGCGAGTAAGGCAGCTGAGAGAGAAGTGAAAAAGCAGCAGGAGTCTGCTAGCCGTGCGGCGACCAAAGCTCAGACGCAAGCCATTATTGAAGCCCGAAAAAAAGCTATTCAGGAGTATCTGGCCAAAGCTGAGGCACTTCGTAGACAGCGTGAAGAAGAGTTAGCCAAACTTAAAGCAACTATTCGTGAGCTTCAGGCACAGTTGAAGCAGCTTCGTCAGGGTAAAGTCCCAAGTACTACCCTTACACCAACTATAACGCTCACTCCAACTTCCACCCCGACCCCTTTTGAGAACTAGTGTATAATCTAACACTATGATTAAGCTCGGCGCTGCGGAGCTGCGCACAACTAATCCTGATCCTGAGGATTTAAAAAAAATCAAAAAGAATCCTGTGTATCTGATTGTAGATAATGTTTTGGATACTTATAACGTGGGAGCAATTTTTCGCTTGGCAGATGCTGTTGCTGCTGAGAAAGTACTTCTTTGTGGTGCTACTGAGACACCACCGCATACCAGGATAAAAAAAGCCTCTATTAATACCACCGAGTGGGTGAAGTGGGAACATGCTTCGACAGCTGTTGAGGCTATTAAAGATTTACGATTAAGGATTAAAGATATTCAAGTGGTGGCAGTGGAGTTAGATAAAAAAAGTAAGCCGTATGATCAGATTGACTATACATTTCCGATTGCTCTAGTTGTTGGGCATGAATCTGACGGTATTTCACAAGAGACGCTTGCCGCCTGTGATGAGATTGCGGAAATTCCGATGTGGGGAGTGAATAAGTCGATGAATGTCATGGTCTCACTCGCCATCGTGCTTTTTGAAGTCATGAAACACTTTAGGGAACAAGCATAAAATGACAAAACAGACTCAGCTTGACAAGATTACTAGGGAAATTGAAGAGTGTAGGATTTGTAAAAAAGAGAAAATCGGAGTTGCTGTGCCGGGTGAGGGTAATCCTGATGCAGATATAGTTTTTATTGGTGAGGCGCCGGGGAAGCAGGAATCGGTATCAGGTAGGCCATTTATTGGCAGATCAGGGCAACTTCTGCGGAGTTTGATCCGGGAGATTGGCCTTGATGATGTGAAAGATGTTTATATTACCAGCCCGGTTAAATACTTGCCGCTTAGAGGAACTCCGACTTCTGAAGATATTGCCCACGGTCGTAGCCATTTACTGGGACAATTGGAAGTAATTCAACCGAAATTTGTAGTTTTACTGGGTCGAGTGGCAGCCGAAGGGGTACTTGAGAAAAAGGTTTTTGTAACAAAAGAACACGGGGAAGTGATTGAAGAAAAAGACGGCCCGTCTCGCCTCGGCGAGCCGAGGCGGAGAATTAAGTATTTTTTGACCTACCACCCGGCAGCAGTTCTGAGATTTCCGAACAAATTTAAAGCATTAATGAAAGAAGATTTTATTAAAGTTAAAAAACTACTGAAGTAACTTATTTATTGCGCAGAAAAGCATAAACTTCTGTTCTGGAAGTTGGGTTATGCGGACTGCCATCAAATCTTCCCAATAATCCTTGGATTACTTTCTCACCTTTTTCATTGATTTCCTGACTCAATTTCCGGCAAGCAAAATTACTGTTTTTAGGAAGGAAGTAGCCCTTACCGTAATAGGCTGTTCTGAATAAATCCCCAATCATTATATATTCCTGCACATGTTCGTTTGTACGGAAATCTTCAGTCCAATCGACATCCACATTCATCCAACAGCTAATGACAATTGTTGGAGTTTTGGCATAGTTTTTAAGGCAATCTTTGTAGTCTAGATTCAAGATCTGGTCTTTTGGATCTTTATTTGTTTCTCCGCTTTTCTCCCAGTTTTTATTATCACTGGCAATAATAGTTACTTTTTTTGCATCTATTAACAGAGACAGTTTTTGTTTGAGAAAATGCGATAGTCGTCCATCACCGGCCCCGACTTCAAGAATTGTGACGGGGGAGGAGAAAGTCGTGTAGTACTCATTAATTCTGACTGAGAGGTAGCTAACTAATGAATCAATAAACTCTTGAGTATAGACTTGATAGACATTATTTTTATACAGAAATTTTGTAAACTCAGGATCAAGATACGGCAGCTCCTCACTATTTGTCGGTAAAGAATCGCTGCGCGGGAAGACAGCTCTTATCTCAGCAAGTGTTGGAAGCGAATAATAATCTGTTATTTTTAAGGTGTCAGTTGTTGGTTGCATATCTATATTGTACTCCTTAGTAACTTTATTTGATTTCCAGAGAATAAAGAGGTCTTTTATCGAAATGAAATGCTTCTTTCCAGCCCAAGTTCTCAGATCTGGCATCGTAGAGTGTCGCTCCCAGTGAGAGAGCTTGAGTCATTTTCTGGAGGATCAGGAATTTGCCGAGACCATTGATTGAGCTATCTGTCCCGGAATTAAGCCCCACATATGTACCCTTATAAAAAATTGACATACCGATTGATACTTTTTTACCATTGAGAGATATTGAGATTATCTGCATTGGAAAGAGAGTCATGATTTCTTTAAAAAATTCGAGACGATGCGGTCTGAGGAATCCTGATTCTTCCCCAAAGCGCATCTTATTCAACTCAACCATCAAATCAAAGTCTGAAAAGACATTGTATTCGACTTTTATGTTCTGCTCGTGCAACTTTCGTAGCTGAGCTCTTAAATTCTGTCGAGGTTTGGCATTCCAGTACCTCTCAAGGTAGTCATCAATACTCGTAATCTTACTCAACGGAAATTCATATTTATACTCCTGGATCTGTACATTAGGGATACCCGGGATGTCGTCCGTCATCCATTCAAGCAGTGCAGGCCGATCAATTTGTTTGATAAGAGCTGCTTTTAGAGATTCGTAGCCGGGTTTGACATACATTTGATTGTCTTCCATGTGACTTCCCCCAAAAAATTGCAAAACATTAGAATCAGAATTCCACTGGAGAGGAAGTACCCCGACGGCTTTCTCATCCTCAAATGCAGTAAAGAAAAAGAGGGGATAGTTAAAGAATTTGTAGTAGGTATAGCGATAAGCCCAGTCGTCAGTTAAGCGAGCACTAGGTGAAAGTTCTCTCCATATTTCTTCAGCAGTTGCTAGATCAGTGATAGTTTTAAATGTTATATTATTCATGCTTGATCACTCCTTGTATCACGAAGGTATTGCGGTTTTTTTAAGAGATTAAAATCAGTTTTCCAGCCAAAAGCACCTGACCCACCTGCGTCGTATATCTTCATTCGTTCTTTTATAGCTGCATCGATTTTGAGCAACGTAATATATTTGCCAAGGTTTTTGACCTCTGGGTTGTAACCAGTATTAATTCCATAACAAATATTTTTATAGAATAGTACAAAACCCACACCTTGTTTTTCTCCGTTCAGCGTGACGGTAATAATTTTTGAGGGATATTTAGTAGCTATTTCACTAAAGAATTCGTCCCAGTGAGGGCGTTCATTAAAACTTGAGGTATTACCAAAACGAATTTTATTCCAGTATTCAAGAACCTTAAGATCTTCGACATTGTCATAACTTACTTCAACAGTATTGTTTTCTGTAAGCTTTCGTATTTGGGAGTTGAGGTTACGGCGACTGTCTCCGTCCAGGTACTTGGTTACAAAGTCGGAGTAGTTAGTCATACCTGCAAGCTCTATGTAATAGTTATAGTCATGGATGGTTGTCTGAGCAAGAGACCCCATGTCAGGGCGCATATATTCAAGGACTGCGGGACCTTCTAGTTGTTCTAAAAATTGAGGTATTGTTTCTTCATAACCGGGTTTATAAAAAATTGCATTGTCTTCCATATAGCCAAACCCGGCAAAAAAATCATAGCAGCCTTTGGTCGGGTCCCACATCAGAGGGAGGAGCCCGACTAGCTCTCCCTGGTCATAACCGGCAATAAAGTTCAAAGGATAATTAAAGTATTTATAATACGTGTAACGAAAATCCCAGTCGTCATAGAGGACTTTATTTGGAGAAAGAGATTTCCAGGCTTTCTCTGCTTCTTCGAGGTTAGATATGTTTCTGAAGGTCAAGTTTTTCATACGGAGTAATGGTAAACCTGACTTCAGAGAATAGACGTTCCAGGTTGCTGGTTGCTTGTTTGGCATCCTTACCCGTTGCGGTAATCCAACCCATATAATCAAAATCCTGAGGTGGCAGGAGAATCTTATCGCCTATGTTTTTAGTAAGGCGAAGTTCAAAGAGATGGAAATCAGTGTGAATTTTTTGATCAATATCAATCTTGCGAACGAGTCCTTCTTTAATTGGTAAGAAATATTTTCCTTCTAGATGAATTAAAGGTTGGGATGGTTTGCGAACTTTAAGCGGCTCACCGACAGCAATTTTGGCCGCATTTTCGATCAAATCTACGTTCCAGGCATGCTTGACAAAGCTATATACCTCATCTCCACCCATGCGTAAATTAATCTCAATCGGGACAGGCCCTACGGATGAAGACTTAGCTTCAAAATGGATAACCCCGTTTTTGATCCCCAATTCGGAGAGTACCTTGGTAGCCATTCTAACAAGAGCATCCTGTTTGGCCTGAGGCAGACGAGAAGGGATAGCCTGTCCTGTCTCTATAAAGTAAGGCTCATGAGTCTGAAAGTTGTCACTGATAGACCAGAACTTGACCTCACCATCTTGAAGGAGCATATCGATATCAACTTCAGTTCCATCAATATATTCCTCGACAAATACTTCCACATTTTCCCATTCAGGTGCAAGCCAAAAGGAAGTGATGTAATGTCGGATTGCATCATAGCCCTTTTCCAGCTCTTCTATAGTGTCTACACGGATAACAAACGCACTACATGCACCGTACATAGGCTTAATGACGAGGGGGAACTGTAGCTTTTGTGGAACATCGAGGATATCCTCTCTATTTTTTAAGGTATGATGACGTGGTGAGGGGAGACCGTGTTCACTACATACCTCTCGGAAGGTAAATTTATTCTTAATTTTAGCCACTGACTCAAAAGGATTACCTGTCCAGTCAAAAGTATCGGTGATTTTTGCTGTCAGGAGGATTGCTTCTTCCCAGAAAGTAAGAGTACCATCCAAATGATTACCGGGAGTATCTATGTAGGCCTTGATTTTAGTCAAACATTCTTCATAGTTAGTAAGATCAGCTACTATCCATTCGTCAGCATAGACATCAGGGCAACTCTTCTCGGTATCTAAGATCACCACGTAATAGTCTAATGATTTCAGTTTTTTTAACACGAACTCTTTGGAAGGATACGCACTTCTAACTAAAAGGATATGTTTTGGATTGAGTGGTTTCATAATAGATAATAAATATCTTTCGTCTAGAGCAAAAATGCTCAATTATGCACTGTTCGGATGAAAAAGGGGAGAAAAAGAGGCAGAGGAGCAAACTCCCTCTAAAGAAGGGGAAAGTATAACTGTGTCGATATTATTGCCTGTTTTCATAGGTTCGCTCTGTACTAAGACAGGTAGAGAACGTAAAAAAGTATTATACACTATTGTCAAGGGAAAATCAAGCCTATAGTGAAGCTAAATTATTACAGGATTACGGAGTAATTTTTCACAATCCCGAAGCAATTTGTTATAAGATATTTTCATAGACCACTTTTTTGGATTAAAAACGTCCCAAAACATAATCTATTTCTGAGCCTTGACAATCTCTAAAATGAAGCTATAATAGCTAATACGTATGTAGGGATAAGACATGGAATCTTTCTGTGACTCGCTCTCTAGCGAGTTTTTTTGTCCTTACCTACTCTTCATTACCTCTTAACTTGTCCGATGTTCATCGGACTAACAAGTAGTAATTCGAACTTTGACAGTCAGAAAGTGGTAGGGAATATTTAGGACTTCAAACTTCCCTTTAGCAGTGCACACGCTTTGCTATTTTTTGTTTGAAGACCGTCAAAGTACTTTGACGTAAGTTGAAGTATTTTTTTGAGAATTTGATCCTGGTTCAGGATGAATGCTGGCGGCGTGCCTTAAGCATGCAAGTCGAACGGTTGAGTCGCAAGACAAGACAGTGGCAGACGGGTGAGTAACGCGTAGGAATCTACCCCTAGGAGGAGTATAGCCCACCGAAAGGTGGGGTAATACTCCATGGTCTCGCAAGAGTAAAGGACTTAACGGTCCGCCCAGGGAGGAGCCTGCGTCCTATCAGCTAGTTGGCGGGGTAAATGCCCACCAAGGCGATGACGGGTAGCTGGACTGAGAGGTCGATCAGCCACAACTGCACTGAGACACGGGCAGTACACCTACGGGTGGCAGCAACTGGGAATATTGCGCAATGGGGGAAACCCTGACGCAGCGACGCCGCGTGGAGGATGAAGGCTTTCGGGTCGTAAACTCCTTTTGATGAGCCGTTCACAGCTCATAGAATAAGCCTCTACTAACTACGTGCCAGAAGTCTCGGTAATACGTAGGAGGCAAGCATTATCCGGATTTATTGGGCGTAAAGTGTGCGTAGGCGTTCTTCAAAGTCGCATCTTAAAGACTGAGGCTTAACCTCGGGATTGGATGCGATACTCGGAGAATTGAGGATTGACAGGGAAGCTGGAACAGTATGTGTAGCAGTGAAATGCGTTGATATATACTGGAACACCGATGGCGAAGGCAGGCTTCTGGGTTTTTCCTGACGCTGAGGCACGAAAGCTGGGGTAGCGAAACAGATTAGATACCTGTGTAGTCCTAGCTGTAAACGATGTCCGCTAGCTCTGGCTCGCAGAATGGATGAAGAAATTCGTCCCTTGTGCGAGCCGGGGTGTAAGCTAACGCGTTAAGCGGACCGCCTGGGGAGTACGGCCGCAAGGCTAAAACTCAAAGGAATTGACGGGGACCCGCACAACCTGTGGAGCGTGTGGTTTAATTCGAGACAAAGCGAAAAACCTTACCAGGGTTTGACATCTTACCGTTTTATGCCTATGGAAACACTGGCAGATCCGCAAGGATGGTAGGACAGGCGCTGCATGGTTGTCGTCAGCTCGTGCCGTGAGGTGTTCCCTTAAGTGGGGAAACGAGCGCAACCCCCGTGAAATGTTAAATACTCATTTCAGACTGCCCTGTTTTTACAGGGAGGAAGGAGGGGAAGACGTCAAATCAGCATGGCCCTTATACCCTGGGTTACACACACACTACAATGGCGAAAAACAACGTGTTGCCAGCTAGCAATAGCGAGCTAATCACTGAAATTTCGCCTCAGTTCAGATTGGGGTCTGCAACCCGACCCCATGAAGTCGGAATAGGTAGTAATCGCGGATCAGCATGCCGCGGTGAATACGTTCTCGGGTCTTGTACACACCGCCCGTCAAGGCAGCAAAGTCGGGGGCGGCTGAACATCCGCATTTGTGGATGGAGGCCGATACCGGCGATGAGGCTTAAGTCGTAACAAGGTATCCCTTGCCGAAGCAGGGGATGGATCACCTCCTTTCTAATTTTTTCTATTCGCCCTCGTAAGAGGAACGAAAATCTAAATTAGATCTGGGGAAGACATAAAACTTGCTCTAAACAGTCATCTAGACTGGGTTAGACAAGGAGCAGTGTAAACCAAGCAACCAAGCTGAGTGAGTAGAGCTTGAGTAACCTCGTTAATACTGAGAGGTTACATAAAATCTACTCTCGCCTTTCCTACCACTTTTTGATTAGTCAGAGCCCCGATTTAATCGGACAAGCTTAAAAGCCACCTAACTGGTGGCTTTTTTGTGACTATTTTAGGAGTTTTTTTGAGCTGTAATGAGGTTGGTATAGATATCTTCAAGTTTGTTAACGTATTCCTCAATACTGAACTGTTTGGCCATTTTGGCACTTTCTTTACCGTATTCCAGACGTTTTACATCATCTGAGAGAAGATCACAGATTTTTTCGGCAAGCATTACGGGATCTTTAGGTGCCAATTCACCATTTTTACCAGGGATTACAAGATCCACGACGGCTTTATCATCAACTGCGACAATTGGCTTGTGGGCGGTAAGTGCCTCGATAAGAACTGTCGGGAAATTATCGGTATCACTCGTGAAGAAAACAACGTCCGCTGCATGATTGGCGCTGGCAATCATATTCGGATCGACAAAACCTGTAAAAATAATATTATTCTGGAGCTGTAACTCAGCCGTCATTTTTTCAAGAGCCGGTCGCTGTGTCCCATCTCCTAAGATAGCTAAGTGGGCCTCCGGAAATTTCCTGACGACAAGTGCCCAGCTCTTGATCGCCACGTCAATATTTTTGGCTTTTTCAAGCGAGCCGACAATAATACTGAGAGGGTGTCTGGGATTGATATCCCATTTTTCATAAAAATCTTTGTCAGTTATTTTTTGGGCTATTTTCTGATCGATAGCATTAGGGAAGTGATCGATTTTGGCACTGACATGGGCATGTTCGAGTTCATCAACCGCTTTAAGCGAAGGTGCGAGAATAAGATCAAATCTATTGTAGTAATTCCTGGTCACTGCATCGGCAATCGGCCGGGTAAAAGCCTGTGCGCGAGGGAGCATCCAAGCGAAATACTGGCTGACAAATGTGTGGATCGTAACAACTGAGGGTATCTTGAGTTTTTTGGCAATGCGGGTGGCCATAAAGCCGCTGAAAAAAAGGTGACTGTGTACAATGTCGGGCTTAAGAGCGAGAATTTGCTGCTCAAGTTTTCTGTTATAAGGAACAGCTAAGGCATCATCGGCGTGAGTGTAGGTTTTAACTGACGGGAGGTAGAAGATATCGTCCCCTGTCTTCTGGGTTTTGGTGACACGCGGGGTCAGGATAAGGACCCTATGACCTCTTTTGCGTAATTCATCCTGGAGCATGATCACATGTCTGACAATACCGTTAACATGCGGGGGATAATGATCGGTGGCAAAGAGGATGGTCACGAATTTAATTATAGATGAATGAGAAGAAATTGAATAGGGAAATGTGGGTAGCCGTGGAATCGGACCACGCACCTCGTTCTTATCAGGAACGCGTTCTAACCGATGAACTAGCTACCCTCAAGTCAGGCTCTTATTCTAGCAGATTTAAACCCTGTTTGGAAAGACGATGAGGCGCGAATCGGATTCGAACCGACGAATGGCTGTTCTGCAAACAGCTGTGTTAACCGCTTCACCACCGCGCCATGTATGTATGGATTTTACCATAGCTTTCGATAAATTGCCTCTAGCTTTGCAATAAACGGGTAAAGTGCGTATAATACCCCATAGTTCTTTGACTTGTCGTTTTTCGTGACAGGAGGGTCACGGTGGACCGATTCTTGAAGCCCATTCCGATAATCTATCGGATTGGGCCACGACGCTTAAGGCCATGGATCGCCGGGGGGATCACGCTTAGCGGCCTCTACGGGACTATGCAAGCGGTGCGTCTTTCAACAGGTAACCCTTGGAAGGGGACGACTGACGTCTTCAACCGAGGGGACCCGAGTCTCGCCATCATGGCCGCGGCGATTGCCGCCGGTCTTCGCGATTATGCTCCTGAGAGCCTACGTCCAAAGGAGACGTACTTCAGAGTCGGAGGGGTCTTCCTTGCGCTCAATACCGTCGGGGAGATCTTAAACCTGCTCAATGGCATGGAGCTTAGCAAAGAGTTGGAACCGGGGCAGATTGCTCACTTCCTGCTCACTCCGATCTGGGGTGCGTTTTTGGGCGTTCCCTTGTTTGATCTCCTCTTTCACGTGGAGGGGAAAAGAGTAGAACGATTTGTGGCTATTGCTGTCCTGAGTTATTACATCTATACGCTCGTAACGTCGATGTCGCAGGGCAGCCTCGCCTAAGAACTACAGCACCGGCTAGGTGCGCACAGTGTCGATAGTCAGATTTTTGTCTGCAACAGCAGACGGGAAAGTAGCTGGGGACCTGTTCGTTACCCCGGTGCTTTTTCGTGGCTATTAATTGATTGTTTTTCTATTTTTCTTTCTTCCAAAACTCTTCCTGGCGGCAGAGGTTTTTACGATCATTTTTATCAGCCAAAATCTGCTTGACTGCTTCTTCCAGGAAAATTGTATTTTGTGAACCCTTAGCCAGGACGATGCTATTCTTTACCAGATTTTCTTTCATAAATTCCCCGGCACGAATTGAAGTATCAAACCAGCGAATTTCCTTGAAGAGTGACTCGTTTAGTTGTACAACGGGTAAAACATATTCCCGAGTAAGGGGCCCAACAAGATACAGGTAGTCAACAATCCCTATCAATTTGACAGCTACTTCCTCATGCTCTATCTTGCTCTCTTCACCTAATTCGCGCATATCTCCAAGGAGAAGTGTTACCGGTCGATCGGTTTCTTTTTTAAGAGTATCTACCAAATCGAGAAAAGTACTAATCGATGCTTTGGAGGCGTTGTAGGTGGAATCAATGATCATGGTATTATTAATACCGCTAAAAAGACTGGAGCGCCCTTTAGGCAATACATAGTTTTTTTCAAGTGACGCTTTGATTTGTTCTAGAGTTAGTCCCGTTTGTAATCCAACCAGGATAGCAGCAGCAAAAACCTCGCGATATTCACGAGGAAGGATGAATCGGGGGAAATTAACAGTAACTTCTTCGCGTTTATCTTCAGTTTTAACGTAAAAAGCAAAAGATGTTCCTTTAAGACTTACTTTATAAAGACCATAGGAAATGTCGCAGCTATTTTTAGTGCCGAATGAAAGAAGCTTTGTACTCGTCGGTGTTTTACTTTTAATTTGTTCTGATACATATTCATCATCTGTATTATAAATTCCGATAGCACATTGAGATTTCGTAATTATTTTGGTATCTTCCTCGGCAATTTTCTGAATTATCAATTTAAGTCTCTCTTCTTCGCTTAGCGCATTGCGATTATCGCTTAGCGTCTTGTCAAATTGCAGTGAGTGAGTTGCCGAGACATTAAGTGAGACAGCAATGTGAGGTTTGAGAATTGTGAGCAGATACCCCATATTCTTAGGTGGGTCAGGTTCATCTATACCCATCTCGGCGATGAGATATTTGGTTCCTTGCAGAAAATTAAGATTGAAAGGGGATTTGAGAAGCATTTTTGCCCAATCTAACTTGGTATAATTTTCAGGTTTCATCCCGAGTATCCCAAGCGGAATACCTGTTTCGGAGTTCCCAACCGATTTGGTCGGGAAGTGATCTTTCAGTATTGCCTCAATCGCATTACGGGTCGAGGATTTACCCACAGATCCGGCAACACCGATAACGGTCGGCTGATGCTTGGCCAATGCTTTTTTTGCAAAAAACCGTAGGTAAGACAGTGCCCGGGAGGTTAAAAGCCGCTTCACTCTTGTATTATAGCAATAAATATAGTCAACCTCGAGTCGCGAATATGAACTCAGATACTGTATAATCTCTCCATGTTTAAAACCCTCAAAGAAGCTCAGGAGTACTTAGAGTCCTTCATCCGTCCGACAGTTTTTGAACGGGTCAAGGAGGATAGTCACCTCAAAGATCCACTGGACAGGATGCGAGTCTTATTACATCTCTTAGGCGACCCGCAGAAGGAGTTTAAGTCTGTACAGGTCAGCGGTACATCAGGCAAGGGATCAACGGCCTATCTCCTGGCTAATATCCTGACTAAAGCAGGATACAAAACAGGCTTTGCAACCTCGCCTCATTTGCAGCGAATCAGTGAGCGGATGCAGATCAATATGCAGGAGATCCCTGATCACGGGTTGCTTGAGCTTGTCCATGAATTGGTATCGGTAAATGAACAAATGAAAAATTTACCTGAGGGTGAGCCGTCATATTTTGAACTTCTGACAGCCCTGGCTTTCATGCATTTTGCAAAGGAGAAAGTGGACATTGCAGTGGTGGAGGTAGGTCTGGAGGGTAAATATGACGCGACCAACGTCCTTGATCCTTTGGTAGTTATATTGACTAATATTTCTCAAGATCATACCGAATTACTCGGGGATACCGAGGAAGCAATTGCAGGTGAGGCGTTCAGTATTGTTCGCAAAAATTTACAAAGGACTGCGCCGAAGGTTATCACCGGTATACAACAACAGTCGTTGCTAAAAATTCTTGACCGGCAAGCCAAAGAGTGCGATGCAGAGGTCAAAGTACAGGGACGTGATTTCTTCTTTCATATTACAGCGCGAACTCAGACCGGGGTCTGTTTTGCTTTTGCTAAAGACTCGCTGATTATAGAAGACTTAGAAGTCCATCTTCGGGGGGCTTACCAAGTTTCCAATGCGAGTTTGGCAATTTCAGCAGTTTTTGCGCTTAAGGAGATCGGGCTTGATCTGTCTGTTGAAAATATTCGACAGGGGTTACTCACTGCATCATTCCCGGGCAGATTTGAAGTAATATCCTACAAGGATAAGACAATTGTTCTTGACGGAGCTCACAACAATGCAAAAATGAATGCCTTTCTGCAAGCACTTAGTGATTACTACCCCGATCAGACCAAGACATTTATCATAGGGTTTAAAAAAAATAAAGATATAAAGCCAATGCTTAAAAACCTTTTTGCTCAAAAAGGGAACTCATATATTTTTACTCAGTTCCACAAAACAGGTGACTATGTACGCAGTTCGACAATGGAGTTGGATGAGCTTAAAGAGAATGTAATCGCTTTAGATAACGCTCAGAATTACTCATTTCAAGATACTGTTCCGCATGCCTTTAAAGAGGCCATAAGCACTCCGTCTGATTTGCTGGTCGTGACCGGCTCACTTTATCTGGTGGGAGAGATGCGGGATTTACTGGACAAATACATTACTGTGGAAGCGTAATAGTCGCACTTCCTACTTTTTTTAAGACCGAGGTTGAGATCCCCCGAGCGCTGACTAAGGATGTGTCAAGGATTGATATGGTGGTGGAGAGCTGGTTGCCTGCTTTTTTCGGATAAAAAATCAACTTGGCTAAGACACCTTTACCGCTTTTTGCTTCCTGAATATTTTTTGGGGTTATGACAAATGTAGCCTTACCGCTGTTTTCATTTTGGGAATTAAGCGGCAGTATCTGAGATTCTCCTAGAAAGTCTCCTGACTGGATACTCAGGTCAGTAATTGTTGCGGGATCATAAGCTATGTCAAGTTGTACTGCCGTTATAGGGTCGCCGCCGCTATCGATGAGGACATCGAGTGTGGCCGGAGATTGAGTATCATTCAGGACTGTCGGTGAGAGGGAGAGAGTTGTATGTCCGCTGGGGACTACTTTTTTTGGTAGTTGAGAAAGAAATGAATTGTTACGTGTTAATGCCAAAATCAGCAAAACGGCAATAATTGCCAGGCCGGCAAAAAGTATTTTTTTATATTTTGTGTTTGAAGATAGTGCAGATTCGTTCATAGTATTTATTTTATCTAATTACCCGGCTGGACTGAGAGCTCTCGTAAGAATAAATTATAATCAAATTGATTAACTTTGCCATCATCATTGATATCGGCTTGTTGATTTTGATCGTCGACGCAGGAAACTGCTGGTTTGAGATCAGAGTAGCATCCTATCAGGATATTATAATCGAGGATATCTATATGATTATTATTATCAATATCCCCGGTAATGAATGTAACAGGAGGGAGAGTGAGAGACTGTCCTGTGACTACAGTTTGAATTCCGCCAATTTGTTTTTTCAGGTACTGAGGGATTTTAACCTTTATAATATAGCTGCCACTTACTAAGGGTTTGCCGGCATCAATTGTCCCCGTGAAGCTGCTTTGGGCCGGATTATAAGTGATTACACCGGTTTTTTTAACTACAACTTCCTGCTTATCATTAATAATTTCAAAAGTCAGTTGCTTTTGTTGGCGGAGTGGGAGAGGTGCGCTATTTGCTTGATTGCTGCCCGGACTGACAGAGTCTCCGGTGTTACCGATGCCATGGAGGAAGACTGTAAAGACAAAAGTATTGGCACTCGGTACAAGCGTAGCTGTTGGAATGAGGGTAACGGTTGGACTAGGAAGCATTGTAGTGGGATCAGTAACGACAGTAGGTGAAACACTAGGTGATGGTGAAGGAGTCATGCCAGTCTCACAAGTTGGGTCTTTTATCCAGCCATCAGGCAGGCATGAGTCCGGGAAGGTTTGGCAGGCATGAGAGGTACTGTTACGGGCATAGGTAATTACCTGGAGACAAATGGGTGTCGTTGGAGTAGGTGTCAGCGTGGCAGTTGGAGTCGGGGTGACAGTTGAAGCGAGGGTGAAATCAACTGAGGTGGTTGTTGCATTTGTAGTGAATGTGGCAGTTACATTATTAGACGAGTTTAGCTTTGTTCCACTCGGAGCCGTGGTCGAGACTGTATATTGTTTTTGTGATAGTCCGGTGATTGCGTAGGTCCCGTCAGGGGCTACTTTTACTGTCTTATGTTGATTGTTGACATTGGTAGCGGTCACGTTCATCCCGCCACCGGTATATTTTTTCTTACTTGAACCCTGTTGCAGATAGATTTGACCTTTAATGGTATAGATTGCACTTGTTGGTGATGTGACAGGGCTTGGAGAAGTTGTATTGTTACCCGTAGAGCCACCATTATTTCCTTCGGTTGTTTGACCACCATTTCCTGTTGTGGTAGTATCCATCACAATAAAATCAACCGAAACTTTGTGAACGCTGCCAGAGAAAGTAACACTCTGAGAACTGGCTGAAACAAACTTTTTATTAACTATCGCAGCAAGTGTAACGGTATAGCTTGGATTGTTCAGTCCAGCTATGGTGTATGTACCCTGACTCGTATTATTTGTAGCTGTTTTGGATTGACCGGAGGTATTGGTAGCTTTCACAGTGAACGATGTGCCTGTTAACGCTTTGAGAGTTCCATCACTTTTTTTAAGCAAGATAGTGCCTGTAATAGTGTTGGTAATTTTTGGTGCTGGATTTATAGTGGTGGAGCCGCTTTTAGCAACATAAAAATTATAAACGAGATTTTTATTTGTTATAGTCAAATTACCAGTTGTCGAACCATTCCAACCACTTTTTTCATATTTGATTTTATAGTCTCCCGGTTCAAGCGTGCTAGTGGGGAAGCTGTATTTGCCATTACTTAAAGTGTTCGCGATACCCCGCTGTATAGTTGAACGACCTGATACTTTATAAAGCGTCATCGTGAAGCCACCGACTGGCTTATTGTCAGTAATATGCTTGACTGTCCCTGAAATTGTGTATTTAGACATCCCTGTTCCTATTATTGGTGGCTTTTCAGACGGGCAGTAGGAAAGATAGAGTTGAAGACTTGGACTGGGGTTATTTGCTCCGATTGTTACCGAAGAATATGATGTGCCACAGGAGCCCTTGGTCGCCGATATGCTGTAGTATCCGGCATCACGGGCTCCGAAAGTCACCGCTCCTGAGGAGTTGGTAGTACCGGCTCCGTTGGCACTGCCTTTGCTCCACTTAACGCTCACACCGTTTGCGACATGGCCGTTAACACTGTCCCAGACATTGACTGTAAATTTATAGACATATGGATTGGAGGTCCCTCCTCCTGATCCACCACCTGCACCTTGCGCAAATGTTTGCTGAGAGGGGGTAAGAATAGCAAAAGTGAATGTCAGTAAGCAACCGGCTAGTAGTTTGACAAGGATATTATTTTTGATTCTCATTTTATTTTATCTTGTCGGAGCTAAGACTACATTTGTTCCGGTACTTTTGACCAGCACGTTTTGACCACGGGTATTACCTGTTACGAGTGATTTATCAAGTACAGTAATTGCGGTTGAGGATGTTGATGCCTGGCGGGGATAGAAAGATAACTGTGCCACCTGGCCAATTCCTTTTTGTAATTCTTTGAATGAACCCGGCACGATAGCATAGGTGATACGTCCTGTGCTTTGATTGACTCCGCCCACAGGCAGTACCGTGGGGTTAGTGAAAAAAGTTCCCGGCCTAATAGTCATACCTGTCAGTACTTTCGGGTCGTAAGCAATTTCCAGCTGAACAGAGCGTACTTCATCTCCCCCTGTGTCGATTATGACATTGACGATAGTCGGTGCGCCGATAAGTGGGGTTACGGGACTCGGGGAAAGACTGAGCGTTGTATGACCGGGTACAGGCGGTGTCGGGGTGGGAGTCGCGATTCTTTGTTGAGATTGTCGTGTAGTCTGCATAGGAGAAGGTTTGTTGGTGATCGCGACCACGACCAGGATAATAGTCAACACCAGAAGTGTCAGGATGAGAGCAAATGTTTTTCTTGACATACTGTTATTATAGAAGCCTCAAGAGTTGTAATTCAACCCGGGATAGCTTCAGTCTCCATTTTGTACCGAGAGTTCACGCAGGAATAGATTGTAATCCGTTTGATTGACACTCCCGTCATCGTTGAGATCAGTCCTCGTTTTGCTGTCTGTAGTACACGATACAGGAGCCTCAAAGTCACTGTAACAGCCTATGATGAGATCATAATCCAGGACGTTAAGTGCGTTATTGTTATCAGCATCACCCGCTACAAACGAAACTGCAGGAACAGTTATTGTATTTCCCGGGATGATCTGAATAATCGGAATCCGCTTAGCCAGATGCTCTGAGGTTATCAGACGCATAGTATATGCCCCCGCGGTGAGATTGAAATTTTCCTGTGGTCCGAAAGAGTTGCCACCCGCGTAATTACCGGTACTAGACGCGTAGGTGATACCGACAGTATTACTGAATTTTTTATTGCCATCCTCGTCAAATATTTCAAAATTCAGATTGCGAATCGTGCTTTGGGGTTGCTGGTTACTTAAGGAGAAAGCAGAAGGATTAGCATTGTCACCGCTTTTGCCGATCCCATGCAAAAAGGCTGTAAAGTTGAAAGAAGTTCTATTGGGAATATAGTTAACATCCACAGAACAACTCGCGGCAGCGTAATTATTGGTAGCTTCCGAGTTGAAGGTTACTTGACCATGGAATTCAGCTGTCGGAGTCTGCGAAAGGCCTATGGTAAAGGCTGCTTGACCGGTGGTATTCGTTGTCCCGCTAACTGTTTTGACACTAATGAGACTTTGGTCGGAGGGAACAGTAAATGTCACGGGGATACCGGATACTGCTACCCCGCTGCCGTCCTTCAGATATAGAGTGATTGCAAAATCCTTAACAATATTCTCAAGGCCGGTTGGAGAACAGACAAGAGAGGTACTCTTTGGTGCTAAGTTAACACCGAAATCTTTGTCAGTTACGTTGTTAGCTTGAGAGATAAGAACTGTCTGACTGGCATCATTACTAGGTGTGGTTTGGGTCCAGCCTACCTGCAAAGTCAGCTTCACCTCATATGCTCCGTCACAGACACCCGTGAAAGTGTAATGACCTGTGGCATCAGTTGTCGTTGTTGCGAGCACAGCATGTGTTGATTGATTAATAAGTGAGACTTTCCAGTCAGCAACTCCTGTCTCAGTTGCATCCTGAATCTGATTATTATTCGTATCATTAAAAACATCCCCGCTTATCCCGCCCTTACCAATATCCTGAGCGATTTGTTGATAAATAGTGGTTAGGGTGGCGGCATTTGGCGCGAAATAATATTTGCCGCCTGTCTGATTGGCAATATCAACGAGAAGCTGGTCGTTGACACTGTCGCCAAAGCCAATAGTATAGAAGGACATATGATATTTAGTATTTGCTTCAACTGCAGCCGCTAAGGCTCTCTTTTCTGCCTCAGTCTCATTTTCTTTTGTAGTTGATGCCACTCCTCCAACATACTGAGTAGCGCCTCCATCAGTTAGCATTACGGCGACATTTTTGACACCATTACGTTCGTTAGGCCCAAAGTCAGCCATGGCATTACGGATACCGCATTCGATACACGTACCACCTTTAGGTACAAGAGCGTTGATAGCGTCTTTTGTCTTAGTAAGATCTCGTGTCAGACTGACCTCCACAATTGAATAAATATCAGTACTAATAGTTGTCAGGCTGACTGCGTGAAGTGGCTGGGCAGTTCTTTTCGCGAGAATATCAAGGAAAGCTGTTGCGGCCTTTTTAGCGCTATCGATACGGGGAGTGCTATCAGTATCACTTGTAGCCTTAGCCATACTGCCTGACTGATCAAAGATCATCATCGTGTCTGTGGCCTGGTCGGAGGTACATACTTGACCTGTTTCAGCCGCGCGTTGTCGGTTGTCCTGTTGTTGTTTGGCAAGATCAAGCGTCAGAGGGACAGCCGCCAGAACAACAAGGATTGCCAGAATACCAATGATACGTTTATCACGAAAAACACGTTGCCACATAAAATGCGCCTTGTATATAGCGTAGAACAGGGAATAGAGCTTGTCAATGCTTACTCAGTAAACAGAGAACAGCAATCAGAAGGGAAATGAACTCTTGCAAAATGCATGATATTTGTTACACTGATGCACATGGTTTTATCAGACGGAGATATCAAGCTCGCTCTTAAAAAAGGCAGAATTAAAGTTACGCCCAGATTGGATCTTAAAGAGCAACTCGGCTCCTGCTCTATAGATCTTCGTTTGGGCAATGCCTTCAGAATTTTTGAACATAGTAAAAACCCCTTTATCGATCCGACGCGTAAAGATTTTACCAACGATATTACCCGTGAGATCAAAATTAAAAAAGGTGAGCGCTTTATGATGCAGCCGGGGGATTTCGTCCTGGCCGTAACCTTGGAAAAAGTGACCATCAGTCCCGATCTCTTAGGTAGACTTGAGGGGAGGTCATCACTTGGTAGACTCGGGATTGTCGTTCATTCGACTGCTTCTATTTTTGATCCCGGCTGGGATGGTAACCCCGTGCTGGAACTGGGCAATCTCGGCCGTATAGCAGTCGCGTTGTATCCCGGGATGCGTATCTGTGCCATGACTTTTGAAGAACTCTCAAGTCCGGCGGAAGTGCCTTATGTCAAGAAAAAAGTTGCCAAATATACTTTTCAGGCAGGACCTGAGGCGAGTCGCTTCCACTTGGATAATAAGTAGTTTTAATTTATTATTTTCAACAAAGGTGGACTGTTGAAGTATGTCTAATAGTGAATTTAATAAAAGCTATAAATTGATTTATGATTTATCACGTAGAGTTTGATCTCGATTTTAAAAGAAATCTTTACGACGGATGTTTTATCGCGCTTGAAGGAATTGATGGTAGCGGAAAATCAACACAGGCACAGAAATTAAAAGAAATTCTTGAGAAAAAAGGAAGAAAAGTCGTTGTCCGGAATCCTTTTGAAGGAGAGATAGGCGTATTTGTTAGAACAATTTTGGCAGGTGAAAGAAGAGTTTCACCCATTGCTTTACAATATATAATCTCAGCCAATCGAGCAGCACAACAGGAGGGGATCATAAAAGATCTCAAAGACGGATTTGATGTAATTATCGACCGTTATTTCTGGTCAGCAGTCGCGTACGCAATTCTTGATCATCCTACCGCTGATAAAGAAGATATGAAGCAATGGCTCTTGGTCAGTCAAAGCATTTTATCTCATTATCATCAATTTTTACTGCCTGATATCACGTTTTTCTTAGATATCTCCTCAAGAACTGCATCAGTACGTCTTGACTTGATGGAGAAGGAAAAAGAGATTTATGAGGAGGAATCCAAAATAAAAAAGATTGAAAAGATTTATGAATGGTTGGTTGGGGAATTTCCAGCAGAATTTGTAACAGTCAATGGTGAGCAGCCAATTGAAAAAGTAACAGATGAATTGCTCAGGCATATCGAAATGTGTAAAAATACATAATATGATTTTAGGACCGAAATTATTACTTCAGTTAGTCAAAAAGAAAAAACTTGTTGAAAATCTTTCCGAGCGGGAATTAACCAATCCCGAAGGGGCTGGTTTTGACTTACGACTTGGTGAAGTCTTCAAAATTTCAGGTAACGCTTTTCTTGGTGAGACTCACAGACAGACACCAGGTATCGAATCTGTTATGGTCTATGATCCTAAAAAGCCTAAGAGTATCAAGATAAAACCGGGTGATTTTTTCTTAGTCAAAACAATTGAAAAAATAAATCTTCCTCTTGATCTGTCCGCAGTGATTTTACCCAGAACGACTACGTTCAGGTCAGGGCTTTTTATTCGCACGGGTCCCATCCAGCCGGGGTACTCAGGGGAATTGACCTTTGGTCTAAAAAATGAAGGTCCGATAACAGTTGAGATCGAAATGGGAGCACGATTTACGCATGTTGTCTTTAGTGAGATAAAAGGTGAGGGAAGTAAGTATCGCGGACAGTGGCAGGGTGGCCGCGTCAGCTCAAGTAAAAAAGAAAAACAAGTCTAGCTAACTCTCCATTTCTTCTTCAACTTCTCAAAATGCGGGCGGGAGATTTCTTGAGACTTCGGTAACATTTTTTCAAAACGATCGAATTTGCGTTGGAGTCTGTCAAAATTATTTGTCTCATCAGCCCATTTCTTGGCAGCAGTATGCAGTTTTTCATTTACATAAAAATCAATATAGTCGGCATCTTTGACGATAGATTTTTCCAGAGAGTTATTTTCATGTGAAAAAATTTCTTCAATTTGCTTTATCTGTTTTTGGGTTAACCCCAGTTTGGGGAGTAAGTCTTTGGTCACTTCACGTCCCATTTCCTCGTGTTTTTCCAGGAGCGTTTGTTCGTCAGCCTTAACTACTTTGCCGATGTCATGAAAAAGAGCAGATAATGCCACGACGAGCGGATCCACTTCGACAGGATACCCATCAGCGATCTCAAGCGCATATTTCATGACCTGAATACTATGATCGGCCATGATATGCCAGTCGCCAAAGCTATAATGAGGGTTTTCCCTAAAGGATTTATTTACAAATTCGACGGATTGCTGTACTGCCGGATGATTAAGCACTGGGTGATCGTGCATTAGCCTGATTATATCACCAAAAAAAAGTCAGGGCTTGTAAAATCAAGCAAATTCTTCTATAAACTGATCCATGCCGCGTCGTACTAAAAAAATATCCCGTGATATAGAATTTCTCTATGAAATAGGGTCACTTCGCCATCTCCAAAGGTCCTGGCGACAGTTCACGCGAGTCGATGTCGCCAATAATTCAGAGCATATCTTCAGAGTGATCTGGATCGCACTTATTATTGCAAGGCGTGAGGGAGTCAAAAATGAGGAAAAAATTATCAAGCTCGCCCTTGTCCATGATGTCGGCGAGACACGCGTTCCGGATACCAACTATCTGACGAAAATATACAGTTCACGCGATGAAGCAATGGCCATGAGCCACATTCTCAAAAATACGTCCCTTGAAAATGATTTCCATGATTTATATAAAGAATACGCAGCTAGATCGACAATTGAGGCAAAAATCGTCAAAGACGCAGATAACTTAGATGTCGATTTTGAACTGGCAGAGATGAAAGCTCAGGGTCATACACTCAAAAAATATTGGCCGAGAACACGGGTGAGGGATAAATTATTTACCAAGACCGCCAAAAAGATATGGGAGGAGCTGCAGTCAGCTAATCCCCATGAATGGCATATTTTTGCCCATGAAGATTATGCAGCAGAGATGGATAAAAAGTGATACAAAAATATATCTTGTAAAAATCAGCATAAAAGGGTAATGTAGTCATATGTTAACGAAAAATGATTTACAAGCAATTCAAGGAATTGTTGAAACCACGATTGATCGTAGGTTGGGTTCAGTTAACACTCAACTTGGTAAGATTAGTACGGATGTTGATCGTAGGTTGGGTTCAGTTAATGATCAATTAGGTAAAATTAATAAAGATATAAAGTCACTGCATAGAGATACTAGGAAAATAAAAAAAGACACAGAGGCGATTATCGATCATTTTGATAAACGAGATATGCGTTTGCAAAAAAGAGTAACGAGGATAGAAGAGCATCTTGTTTTGACACCTCAGTAAAAATCAGCCAATACTGATACAGTTTGTCGTCTTGAAAATATCCTGTAAAAGCAGTACAAAGTAACAGATGAAAGCCGTGAAAAAGCATCCCGAATATCAGTATCTCGATCTTCTCCAAGAAATTCTTGATGATGGTATCAGGAAAGTAGATAGAGGGACTGATGTGGTTCTGTATAGCTTATTCGGAAGACAAACACGGTATGATCTCTCTGCGGGTTTCCCTTTACTTACGACAAAGAAAGTCTATTGGAAAGGAGTCCTCCACGAGCTCTACTGGTTCATGTCGGGGAATTCTAACATCAAGTATTTGGTGGATAATAATGTCCATATTTGGGATGATTATCCATTCAAAATTTATAATTGGAAAAGAGAAAAAGCCAAGCTTCCGGAATTGACGAAAGATGAGTTCATCGAAAAAATTCATGTTAATGATAAGTTTGCCAAAAAATGGGGAGAGTTACCCAAAATTTACGGTGAATCATGGCGACGCTGGCCGACCCGCATCCCAGGAAGGACGATAGATCAGCTTTCGTGGGCGATCCAGGAATTGAAAGATGATCCCGATGCCAAAAATCTGATTATTAATTCATGGAATCCGGAATACCTCTATACTATGGCGACGTATGAAGATGCATCACGTTTCCCTATATGCCATAACATGTATCAATTTAGTAATCGAAACGGGAAATTATCGCTTCAACTATATCAGAGGAGTGCGGATATGTTCTTAGGTGTACCATTTAATATCGCGAGTTATGCATTGCTTACGATTATTTTAGCTAAGATCAGTGGTTTGGAACCCGGTGAATTTGTACATACTTTTGGTGATGTCCATATTTATGAGAATCACATTGAACAGGTTAAAGAGCAGTTGAAGCGCAAGCCCAAAACCCTGCCGACAATCAAACTTGATGACTCAGTTGTTTCACTTGATACATTTACTCCTGATAAAGTTATCCTTGAGAATTACGATCCTCATCCATCTCTCAAAGGAGAGCTGACCGTTGCCGGCGGCTTCTTTGAAAAAAAGTCCAACAAAGCTGCATCTTCTCCTAAGAAGAAAAAGAAATAAGGTATAATTTCCAGTATGAATAAAGAAGGTGAGGTGGTCCCGACAATTGGCGTAGTTACTTTTCGGGCTGAACAAGTCCTCCTCGTACGCCACGGAACAAAAGCCGGTCATATTCAAGATACAGTTGGTATTCCTTCAGGGAGAATTGAACTTGATGACAACCGGCAGCCAAAAGAGAGTCCGAAGGAGGCTTCAGCTAGAGAACTTCGAGAAGAGACTGGTTATGAAGTGGATGAAGTAAATCTTGCGGAGTTTGAAGGAAATCACTTCTTGGCAGATATTCCTCGTAGTGATGGAAGTATTGTAAAGATGTCGTGGAATGTTTTTCTAGCATCTCAAATAACTGGAGAGATGAAGGAAGGGGATGACGAGACGTCGCCTCTCTGGTATCCAGTGAATGATATCAATGATCTTAACTTGCTACCCAATGTCGCAAGTGTAATTATAAATGCTCAAAAATTTATCAATAGTCAGCGATGAAGATATACATAAGTCATAATCGTAAGCAGTTTAATTATAAAAAAGAATTATACGAACCGCTCAAAAATTCTCAGTTAAGTAAAGATCATATTTTTATTTTCCCCCACGACAATAATCCGCAGTCGTTTAATGCCAAGGATTTATTTCAGAACAAAGGTTGTGATTTGGTCATCGCGGAAGTCTCCTATCCTGCAACAGGTCAGGGAATAGAGCTTGCATGGGCAAATATGTATCAGATACCCATAGTTTGTATTTACAAACAGGGGAGTGATATCTCAGGCTCTTTGTCATTTATTACCAGCAAGTTTCTTATGTATACCGATACTCAAAATATGATTGAAGATATTGCGGGATTTTTGCGACAATATGAATAAACTTTTCAGGGGAGTCACCCCGCATTAGTTTGTATGGCGGGGAAACACCCCTTTGTATATGAATAAACCACGAATAAGTATTATCGTCGCGATGGCTGAGAACCGGGTCATCGGGAATAAAGGTGATATCCCCTGGCATATCCCGGGTGAGCAGAAGCGGGCTAAAGACATCACCATGCCGCATCCTCTTATCATGGGGCGTAAGACGCATGAATCAATAGGGAGAATTCTGCCAGGGAGACTAAATATCATCGTTACAACCGACACTAATTATAAAGTTGAAGGGGGAGTTGTTGTCCATTCACTTGAAGATGCAATAGAGACAGCAACAAAAGTAGAAGAGGAACGAGTCCATAACAATTTAACAATTGAACAATTTAACAATGACGACCCTGAGATTTTCATTTTCGGTGGAGCCAATCTTTATCAACAGGCATTACCGATGGTCGATAGACTCTATCTTACTATTGTTCACAAAGATGCAGAGGGGGATGCTGTCTTTCCTGATTATTCAGAGTTTACGAAAGAGATTGAAAGAGAAGAAAAGGAATTTGAAGGTCTCAAATATACGTATCTGACGCTGGAGAGATAGTCTTGACCTCACCCCGACCCTCTCCTTCGAGGAGAGGGAGATCAAGGAAGAGTCATTGTATTGATACATTTTGTTCTCTTGTCAGTCCAAACGCATACTTGTATACTGATCGGAATTAGATGAAGAATCTCAAACAATCAGATCCGCAAATTTACGGCTTTATAAAAGAAGAAGAAAAGCGCCAAAAAGGCGTCTTGGAGATGATCGCCTCAGAAAATTATGCTTCGAGCAGTATTCGCGAAGCATTGGGTAGCGTTCTTACTAACAAGTACTCAGAAGGATTCCCCGGTAAGCGCTATTATCAGGGCAATTCAGTGATCGATAAGATAGAGTCCCTCGCCCAGGAAAGGGCGCAAAAATTATTTGGCGTTCCGTATGTCAATGTTCAGCCTCTTTCAGGTGCTCCTGCCAATTCCGCAGTCTATTTGGCAGTTCTGCAGAATGGTGAAAAATTAATGGGTCTTTCACTCACTTCGGGCGGCCATATTACCCATGGACACAAATTAGGTCTCTCAGGAAGGCTTTTTACTTTTGCTCACTACACGCTCGGTCAGGATGGGACGCTTAACTATGATGAGATTGAAAAGCAGGTGCTTTCCGAAAAGCCACAACTTCTCATCTGCGGATTTACCGCCTATGCACGTAAAATTGATTTTAAGCGTTTCGGACAGATTGCCGATAAAGCAAATTGCTACCTGATGGCTGATGTCTCACATATTACAGGGCTTATCGTTGCAGGAGTGCACCAGTCACCTGTGCCGTATGTGCATATCGTCACGACGACAACCCATAAGACATTGCGTGGACCCAGGGGTGCCATGATCATGGTAACTGCCAAAGGCCTTAAGAAAAATCCTGATTTACCTAAAAATATCGAAACAGCGATCATCCCAGGACTTCAAGGCGGGCCGCACGATAACCAGACTGCGGGGATTGCCGTCGCGCTTAAAGAAGCCGGAACTGCCAAATTTAAAAAATACGGGGAGCAGATTATCCTCAACGCAAGAGCATTGGCCGAAGGTTTGAAAAGTTATGGTTTTGATCTGGTCAGTGGTGGAACTGACAATCATCTGATCCTTATTGATTTGCGCAATAAAAAAGTCAATGGGCGAGTGGCTGCCATTGCTTTGGAAAAGGCTAATATTGTCCTCAATTACAACGGCGTACCGGGGGACCCGATGCCGCCGCTTTATTCAAGTGGAATCAGGCTTGGGACACCGGCGATCACGACGCGAGGGCTTAAGGAACGCGATATGAAAAAAGTTGCCAAGTGGTATAGCGATGTCATTGAAGAAGTCAAAGGCATGGAGTTGCCTGTTGATGATAGAGTCAAACGTGGAGAACTGATGAAAAAGTATCGCGCGGAGATTGAGAAGAATAAAAAGCTCGTCTCAATCGGGCGGGAAGTTGCCGCATTCGCTAACAAACTCCCACTACCCTGATTTAGAATTCATAATTCAGAGTTCAGAATTTAATTCAAAGTTCGAGAATTATTTTTTGTGTTAAGAATAATTGTTGAAAGTAGTTTTTTAATTTGATCACATTCATCCGAAGCTCTCTCTATTTCTTGCTGCATATTCTTATTGATTTCTTTTAAGAGAGCGAGCCAATAAAGAGTTTCTGAAGCAGACTTCAAAGCGATATTGAAGAAGTTTAGGAATTCTTTTTTTGAGGTACTGTTCCCACCTTCTACGACATTTGCGCCAATTGATGTCCCTGAACGGATAAGCTGGTCAAGTAGTGGCCAATTTGTTCTATTACTTCTAAGATTTTCCGACAAGGCAAGTATAACTAGAGAAAAAGAAAAGCAACGTTTTTTAAATTCTTGTTTGAACGTATTTTGCTTATTTGGCTCTCCCATTCTGAATTCTAAAATCTGAATTATGAATTAGTCTACGGCGCAACCTCCTGCCAGATGAAGTTGGGGACACGCAGGAATTCAGGCGCGTTGAGGATCATATCCGGTCGTTCACGAATCGTGAATGACGGGAAGTTGATATTGTCAGTACACAGGTCACGTGAGTTGATAAAGTTACCACCACTTCCTCCTGCGTTGACAACTATAGCCCCTTGAACATTGAGTTGTTTGTCAGGGATCGGACTCGGACTTGCCGAGCAGTCAGCTGTAGCAGGATTGGTACTTGAGCCACTCGGTACACTGAAATTTTGGTCAGCGCTGAAAAAGCCTTCTAAATTACCACTGCCTATGACAGGTCCCGGACAGGCAGCAGTCCTACCCAGGCTCGGGTCAACTGTTATTGACCCTGAGACCGAGTAAAAGACAGTTGAAGTCGTCGGGACACTTAACGTGCCTTTCAAGGTCAGATCGCCATTGACGAGTATGATGATATCCCGATTAGCGCTTGCTGTAAAGTTGTTAAGAGTAACTGAGCTATTAGCTTGATAGATACCATTTGACAAGCCTCCGGGAAGAGTACAGTTATTGAGGTTGCTACATACTGTCGTGAGATTAGTGGGCGTGATATTGGACTGCTTCATAATTGACTGCAAGTAGCCGTAGGATGTCTGGATGAGCGTACCGTTACTCGGAACAAATGTCTCAGGATAGGCAGCTCCACCGACCAGCCAGCCATTTGAGGAGACGTTTCCCTGCCAGAAGTTCGCGGGCGCGGCGCCTGTGAAGGCGACACCGGGTGTTGAAGATGACCCGGGAAGCATGGCATAAGCACCTGTACAGGAGGCATCAGGGCTTGGAGGTACAGGATTACTGATTCCTGTGTCAAAGCGGACATCCAGACCATACGCCTGCCACCAGGGAAGTCCTCTTTTTATCGCGAAATTGAGATTTTCCAGATTATTGTTATTGCAATTTCCTCCGGGTGAGGGAGTAGCTTCTGCACAGCTTGAGCCGACTGGCGCTATAAATGAGGCGGGCGGTCCGTTACGCGGGTGATTCATGATGTAGCCTGTTGGCAGGCTCGGGTAACGGACTGTGTATTGACCTGAGATAAGTCCAGTCAGCGTATAGCTGCCATCTGGGTTATTGGTAATAAGCGGGTTAGGCGCGCCTCCAGGATAGTTAGACATCAGAATACCGGGACTAGCTGCGAAGTTCGTCTCTGATCCGTTTTTCCTCTGACTGTCATCGCTGTCCACAAAGACATTACCCGAGATTTGGTATTTGCCGAAGAACTTCAGATCCCGTTGATGCGCGTCACCGGCAGTAATCGTTAGCGGCCGGGGATAGGTGGGGAGAGAGACATAGTCAGTCCCGGGATCGGCGGTGAGGAGGAAGTCTCCCGGTTCGATAGCTGTGATGAGGAAGTCGCCGTTGGCATCAGATCTGTCAGAGCGGGATTGCTGGGTGCCTTGGGGAACCGCGTGGACGACGACGCTTGCAAGCGGCATATCTTTAGCGCTGTTAAAGTCCCCGCTACTCATTGAGCTGCTGCTTTTGTCAGCGTCAACATAGATTTTCCCAGCGATAGTATAGACGCGGTTGATCCCGATGTCAGCTGTCCAGCCGTTTTGGGTTGAGTTAAGAGGTATCGTGATAGTACGGGTATTATCATTGTTAGGATAGGCTTTGTAGTCTACAGGTACTGTCAGCGTGACAGTATAATTTCCGCGCTTTTTATTAGGGAAGGAGTATCGTCCGGTCGCGTCAGTTGTCGTCGTGCCGCCTTCACCTGCTGGCCCTGTCAGGGTGACTGTTGCTCCCGAGTAGCCTGTGGTTTCAGTAGGATCTTTCGTGCCGTCTCGATTGTCATCGATGAAGATATAGCCTGAGAGGTCGTAAGTCGGGATAGCCGCGAAGCGGATACGGGTATTAGGGCCGAGGGTTGTCGTACGGGGATTGGTATTGACGGTACGCCAGGAGTTACTCGAGAAAGTAAGTGCATAGTCACCGCCCGCGCGGTAATCGAAGTCATAGTCTCCGTTGGAGTTGGTCGTATGTGAGCCGATTGATACTCCGTTACGCGTCGCGGATATTCTTACTCCGGCGACCATCGGTTCACCCGTGTCGCACTGAGCGTCTTCATTTTGACTCCAGCAGACAGAGCCGTAGAGATGAGCATAGACATCATAGGTAGTAGAGCCGACATTATTCGCGTCGCTGTGTTCGGCGAGATTGTTGCCATAATCAGCGTAAACCCTCAGAGTATACGTGTCTGCTTCGTTTTGCGTAAAGGTTTGGTTATTAAAAGTCGTATAGTTACTGCCCCCAGTCCATGACATATAGTCTATAGATGTAATAGGGAAGTTAGCTCCTGAACTAAATTGCATCGTAGGCGTGCCGTTATTGTAGGCTGTTGAGTCTTTAAATACCGCATGCCCGGCCCAGCAGCAAGTCCATTCATCCCCAATGTTATTAATTGTTGCTCTGATAGCAATATCTTGACCTGTTATAAAATATCCGGCACTCGGATTTGCTCCGGTCGACGTTCTCGCATCGACCTGTGTGACCGTGAAGTCTGGATAGGTAGGTACGGGAGTTGGAGTTGGCAGAGGCCCCCCACCCCCACCAGGGCAAGCAGCGGGTTGACAACAATAACCAACAATATCCCCGGGGGTTGCCTGGCACGTAATAGTATAACTTGGTTGATTTGGACAAAATGGCAAACGTGTACACAAGGCGTTGTCCATACATCCTGCTTGACCATCACATGCAGGCACTATTGCAGCTTGAGTTTGATAGAAACTAAATAAAGAGAAAAGTCCGATAATAGAGCCCACAAAAATAAGCCCGTTAAATAAGAAAAATCTTGATAAGTAGTGTTTCATTAGTTTGTAAGAGTAATAGTGAAGGGATTATTTTCTGGTTTTTCACCGTATCCCCAAAAAAGAGATTTAAATCCATCCCTAGGAGGAGGCGAATGATTTACATTTTGCAGGGTTGCTATTATTCCGGCTGGAATCGAAACTCTCAAGCCATTTATATATTTTTTATCTTTTACTTCGTCTGGGTCTATATATATTAGGATTTTTACATCATTATTTCCCACTTTCGAGATCAAACTAAAGTTAGTAATAGGTATTGGATTGTCTGCACTTTTAATTGTTCGATATGTATTGAGGGGTCTAATTTTGTTAGTTGTCTCAAGTGTGATTTTAGATATTTTAGGTGTTTTAGGGTCTGACTTGATTGCTTCTTTATTCCAATCTTTCAATTTTCTCTCAAATTCAGGCGAGCTTTTGTATTGAATAGTATAGTTCTTACTGGTATTTTTGATATTTATAAAATTGTTACTCTTAACTACAAAGAAAAGTAAAAAAAGATTGATTATTAGTAAAGATACGAGGATGCTGATTAAAATAATATTATTAACTTTCATTTTAGCAAAAAGATGCACTCTCCTTAAGTGTATAAATCAGTATTTGTAAAGTCAAGAAAACTCTTTACATATTTCTTATAGAGATATACTATATGTAAAGTATCTACTTCGAGTAGGAATAATTTGCTCTACTATATTCATCATGAGAAAGAATTTTAAAGAACTATTGCTGCATTACAGCTTAGATTGTATACCGCCCATACGGCGGCGATAGTCTTATGAAAAAGAGACAGCAGCCTATTATTTCCTCTTCTTCTCCCTCTCTGCTCTCTCTTTTTTCTTTTTTCTCCTCATCTTTATCGGCAGGTATTCCCCGCCTAATTCCCGATTTTAGCCTCAGCGAGCATCCCATAGGCTTGACATTAGACCTATAATATGTTAACATTTGAAGCTTAGCACCTTAAAAAGCTAGCTTTCGTAGGAAGTTATTCGACCAGCAGCCTCTGTTTGATTATGTATATTGTTTCTCAATTGCGAGATGATAATTTATATAGTCTTCAGATTGTCTCCTGTTCGGATCGTCTTTCTACGAATTACTTGACAATTTTTGCTCTGATCTCCGATGTTAGATCGGTGGCTTTGTGCTCATAAAAGTGGGTACAAAGCTACCGGTCAACGTACCTGCCTTACCGGTAGCATGTCTTTGGACTTTTTGTTCGAATAACGCCCGGTGACGGGCAAGGAGACTTCGATGAACCGCCGTAACCTTTTCTCGATCGTTTTCTCGTTCGTTTTCACGTTGTCGTTGTTTGGTTCGGCACTGGCCGATGACCCCAAGGTGGCGCCCGTAGTGGCGACTCCGGAACAGGTCACCTTGACGACGAAGACTCTCGCCGAGTGGGCGACCCTCGTGAGCGATCACGATCCGGCCGCGCTCGACATGATGTCGAAGAAGGCCGTCAAGGCCCTCTTCGGCACCGACGACTCCGCGACGCTCGTGCAGTACCTAGCGATCAAGTTCGAGACCCAGATCTATCCCGTCGATGATGGGACGGTCACAGTCCCGAGCGAAGGGCAATTCGCTGCGACCGTGTCCTTTCGTGGGTTTTACACCGCGATGGGGTACTACACGGTGAAGCTTCGCTTGGTGGATAACGGTGGGGAGTTCCTCACCATCGACTCGGCGAAGCTCAGCTCTCCGGTGTTTCCGGAGGGCACGAAGCCGACCACGATCAAGCTCACCATCGCGCCGGATGTTCCGGCGGTGCTCTCTACCAATGGACTGGATGTGTCGGACTTCGTCGTCCTAAGCATTGTGAGCACCGATGTTCAGACCCACGTCATCACCCTGGTCAAGCCGGGCAAGAGCCCGCTCGACCCAGCCAACTGGCTTGGCATGGCGATCATTAATCCCGAGAAGAAGGGGAAGATGGGTCTCGCCGGCCTTCCGGCTGGCACGTACGACGTGATCGACAGCACCATGGCCGCCGACATCCTCGTTGGCCAGATTACCGTCAAGTAATTCAATTCACCGCAAAGTGCGGTACAAGAAGGACGAACCCCCACCGAATCCCGGTGGGGGGCGTTCTCCTCTCCTTAAAAAGTGAAGAGAGAAGAACGCCAACCATAGGTAATGCTAATGCCCATAAGTATGAATAAAGATTCTGGACCAATACATATAAGCAGTAGTGATCGCATGTCTCGCCGAGCTTTTTTGGTTGCTAGTGCAGGTGTAGCAGCAGGTGGTGCTTCTGTAGCCGTGGATGTAATTAGAGGCATGCGACAAAACCCTCCTGCCATTGAAGAAGTCCCTGAACCGACTCCAGAAACAGCTCCTATTAATTTAGCACCTGATGGTGCATATTATTCTTTACTAGTAGATGATGAAGCAAATAGTCTCATGGGTGAGACTGGGGTAGCGCTAATTGATAAAGAGATGCAGAACTTTGCTGTTTTTCATCCTAAGACCACTATACGAGTCAGTAAAGAAGGGGGCGATTTTACTCCTGAACAATTTCTCTATTCAGGAGATGCGTTAGCTAAGCTTGAGGTTGATATCCCATTTGTTGTCCTACGATCTGTTCTTGAGCGTGTGCTAGCAGAAGCACAAGAGCCAACGACCCTTAATGGTGCAAAGCTGAAAGCACTTGGTGAATTTGCATTATTTCATCAGACTGTAACTGATAATGACCGAGCTCTGGATATCTTTAATCCTGCAGGGAATGTAGAATTATCGGAAGATGCCGCTGCCTATGTTGAAGCTTATAAGTCATGCCTTTATGATCCCTTATCTTATTTTGCAGCAGTTGGAACGACCATTTATCGTAATACACGTCATCTGGGTCCAATAATTAATAATATTCCTGACGAAGCTGTACAAGAATTCACTAATTCAGTCGCAGCAGCGCAAGGTACTCCTACAGTAGTTCTTCATGAGTCATCTGATAAAAAAGTATCGAGGAACACTGTTATCTATGAGAGAGATCTTTTACGAGCCTTGATTACCCCCTATGGTATTAAAGATTCTACTGAAGCCGATGAGTCAATCGAAGAGTCTATGCACGGTTTTCATCAGCTAACTAAGGAATTAGGAATTGATGAAGTGTAAAGCGTTTTAAATTGATTTAAACCCCACTCCACATATTTTTTGATCGAGTTCGCAACAATAGAGTATAAGTTGGTAGACATTACTATTTCTGCAGGCACTAGCGTTGACTTTATTTTAATAAATGGTGAAATTTTTGGCATGAAAAAGCCCCGCACATAGCTATGGCGGGGCTCTTTCGTCTTGTCCCCATAGGGGATGCGAGTTACTTCGAGCGAGCACGACCTAGTCGGCCGTGGGTGCGTGGGGGTACCGAACCGCCCATTCCGTGACGACGAAATCGTCTTCGCTGGTTCCCGTCAGGTGGAGCTCATCGTACGAGAGGGCGCCCTCGTGGCTGAACCCCGTGTAGACGATCCGGATATTGAGCTCATCGTGCAGGTCGAAACCGACGTACGGCAGCGCGACGATCCCGGCGCTGACCGGAGTCTCCGGCAGCCCGACTCGTGCTTCCGGCGCGACCATGTCGATCCAGCTCGGATTGCCGGATGCTATCTTTTCGAAGAGCTGCTTCATGAACCACTCGACGCTCGCCTGTAGCTCGACCGAAGGGGTCGGATTGGGGCGGGCGGCAGTAGTAGTGGAGCGAACTCCTCCGATTGCGGCGGCGGTGAGGCCACCGGCTATCGCAGCGAAACGACGACGACTAACTATAACAGTACTACCGTTCATGCATGCCTCCTCGGCTTGTGAGCTTGCGCCCTTGTGCCAATTGCTACGGAAGTCCCGCGCATGATCGACAACTTTATAGCGAGGAAATTCCTCAGCCATGAAGTTGTCGATCAGAAGACAAAAATTTGAAGTAACTCGTAGGAAGACGATCCGAACAGGAGACACCCAGACGTTCATACAATTTGTCACCTCGCAATTGAGAGACTTTTTATACGAACAAGCTGAGGCTGCTGGTCGAATAACTTCCTACGAAATATTAACTTGTAAATGAGCGAACCCGTGTATCCTAATCTATTATAGGACAGCTGTCAAGGTTATGAGACATCACAAGCTCCGGAGTTAGAAAATATGAAAGGGAGCCTGAGGCTAAGCGGATTAGTGAAGAGAAAAAAGAGAGAGCAGTGGAGAGAGAAAAGTAAAAAAATAGTGGCTGCTGTCTCTTTTTCATAAGACTATCGCCTCCGTATCGGCGGTATGTGATTCAGCCAGTAATGCAGTCTGAGCTGATTAGAATTAATTCTCATATGATTATAGTTGAGCCAAACGTTCTCAAAAGCTTTTTCTATTTCAAATATAGTATATCTTTATAAGAAATATGTAAAGATTTAATTAAAAGGATGAGTAGGCTGAGATATAAATACGCGAAAATTACGTATATCATGTAAGAATTTAGGAAGAAAGATAATTATAGAAAAATAGCAGAGGGAGGATATAGTCTGTAAAGATGTTGAAGAAGCGATATTGCCCTGACCTTGATTATAAGCAGTAGGTAAATATCCCGATTATGGTTGATGTGAATAAAGATAAATGATTGAGGATTGAGGAATAATTGCATTCCCGCATTGTTGTATTGTCTTCATGTATTAGCCTTGCTTTCATGTTGAAAGTTGCAATAATCAGATTATGGATGAGAGGCAGGAGCTTGACATCGTCTAGTCTCAGTGCTATAGCAGGCTAGCACTAGATAATTTCAAAACTGTATATGACAGAGCAAGATACGCAAGTTAAACTATCCCGTCGCGACCTTTTCAAAGCCGCGGGCACTTTTGCTCTTGGCACTTTTGTACTTGAAAATAAAGGGTTGCAGGTCGCAAGCGCGCAAGAACAAGTCCCTACCGTTATTAAAGAGATATTCACCTCAGATCCTAAAGAAGTTAATAGTATGCAGCATGATCAGATCACGCTTATGAGTACTTTTGAAGACGAGTCTGGGGTATCGGCAATTCTTAATATGACACCAGATGGTGCACAAGGCATTCCTTCGCGCTTACAGCTTGCGAAATACGATGCTTCTACAAGCCAGTTTGGTCAATTTCAGGAGATAGGGAGGGCTCCGATGAATGACTCCGAGGCAATTGCCCTCTTGCCCGGTGAGACTGAACATACCCTTGGTATCCTGGCAGGAGTAAATGAAGGACATACTCAATTAGATGCAAATGGAGAGGCTGCTGTCCCGCGTCTATTTTTTTCAGGTGACGAAGGGAGAAGATTTGATGAAATTGATCTTACTGATCAAAATGGAGAGAAGCTATCCCATGGGATGATTTTAGACGTTAGACGAATTCCACAGTCTCGTATTGGCTTAGTTCAAGTAATTCTGCCTAATAGAGAGACAGGGTATGGCATTGTAGATTCTGAGACTAAGCAGTATATACCAATTCCTAGTGAGTCGTCCGTGCCTATACTTGATGATATTACTCTCAGTAAGGACGGTTTAATCTTAAGTGGCGTAGGGAGAGTGGTAGAGCGTGATAGTGGTGGGTTTCAAAAATTAAAAGCAATTTCAAGGATTGAAATTGACTTACAAACGAACACAGTTATAAGTAATTTTGAGATTTATCAGAACGATGAGGCTTTTGCATTTAAGTCAATGGGGGTGAGGCATGATGAGCAGGGGGATCCGACAGTAGGCTATGCTGTACAAAAATATACGACAAGTCGCGAAGGAGATAGACATTACTATAAAATAGATCTTCAGACAGGAGAGGTACAAGCAGTTGACTATGGCCCTATCTTAGACCAAATCGTCCTAAAATATGTTAGGCCAGAGCAATTTATGCCTAAGGAGCTTTTTGTTGGCTCATTTCCGGTGGTTACCAAAATAACACCAGTTGCGGGGGGTAATTTATTTACCGGTAGACTTCAAATACCTCAAGCCGGTTCACACCCAATGGCTGTTTTTATACCTGAAGGAGTAGATCCAGTTAATGAAATTGATAAAGTTATTAACTGGCCTTTTAACGAGTTGCGTATTTTCCCGGGGGAGATAAAGCAAATTGAGATAGCTTCATTCCCTTCAGATCCTTTTGCGAGAAATCAGGAATCTCCGGTTCCAAATCATGGATTTCTTTTGAATATGAGTGCCTGTGGACAAGCCTTTATCCCCACAAATGAAAAATATGAGCCGATCGGCAGTGAAGTTCTGTATGCAATTAAAAGCCAGGGATAGGAGGTTGACTTGACACCCCGGGGAATTTATCTGTCAGTCCGAAGGGGGAGGTCTGAGTCATCACAAGAGGAGAGATTAATCATATTAGGGGATGATGATATATCCTGCGCTTTCCTTTTTACCGTCACAAGTGTATTGATAGAACTTTCCTTTAGTGAACTGTTGACTGGTAACTTTTTGAAATTTGTTCCCTTCTACAGAATATTTCCATTGAGTATTGTCTATAAATTGTAAGGTGTGACTCGTTGCATCATCATTTTGAAGATAAAACGAGTCGGGAGTGATAATCTGGGCGACGGTCGGTGACGTCGAGCAATTTTTACCAATAAAGACGCTTGATGTTCCGCGTTGGTTGGATGTGAGTAATGCTATTTGTTGCTCATTATCTTTCCCGGGGGCGCCTGTTGGTATTTCACGAATAAGCCTGACTTTTGGAGTCTCTTGTTCGACCTTTTTTATTTTTGATGAAATAAGATCAGGTGTGGTTGTGGGGAGATTATTTTTGCTGGAGAAAATTCGGTAACCTGTATAGAGTGTTAAGCCTAGTGCAATAAGCAACATAATTCCCAGAGCAACAAGCACGGATTTTTTGATATAGACAGTTTTATCTTCATGGTTGAGAGAAGATTGAGAGGGAGCTTGAGTTGGTTCTTCCATAGATACTATGTATCATAGCATAGATATATTGCAGATTTAGCTCGAATAGGATATAATTACGCTTATCACACACATCTGGCTGATGTTCCTGCTAATACAGATTTGCCAGATGGAGGGTCCCGCCTTCGTCCCGATAATATCGGGACTTCGGCGAGGCGAAGAAGGAACACACTATGCGTAACGTAACACTTGAAGAATTATTGGAGGCCGGTGCTCATTTCGGGCATCAGGTAACTCGCCAAAACCCCAAAGCTCGGGACTATGTCTTTGAAGCTCGCGACAATATCCATATTATTGATTTAGCCAAGACCAAAGAAGGCTTAGACGAAGCCGCTGCTTTTGTTAAGTCACTGGCTGCTAAAGGTGGAACTATGATTGTTCTTGGTGCTAAGCGTCAGGCAGAGCCGGTCGTTCGCGAACAAGCCAAAAGAGTTCAGGAAGCAGGTATCGACGGATTGTATTTTGTCAGCAATCGCTGGATCGGCGGCATACTCACCAATTTTCCGGAGGTCAGTAAGAACTTCAAACGCCTCAAGGATCTGGGTAAATTTATGGATACTCCCTCTGAAAAGGCCCGTTTTACCAAAAAGGAAGTTTCGCTCATGGAAAAATCTCGTCAAAAGCTAGATAGTTTTTATTGGGGGGTGGCTGACATGACTCATATTCCTGATGCTGTTTTTATCATTGATACTCATTTGGAAGATTTGGCAGTCCGTGAAGCTATCGCGACTAAAGTCAAAACAGTCGGTATCACCGATACGAATGCCGACCCGACGATTATTGATTATCCGATCCCGGCTAACGATGATGCTGTGGGATCTGTACAGTTGATAGTTGCGCATATCATTGATGCGTGGATTGAAGGTCGTTCTGCACAGCAGAATGCAGAAGGCGGAGAGGTAAAGGGGACAAAAGAGACAAAAGCTCCAGTAAAAAAGGATAAAGAGGCTGAGAAGATCGTCGAAGCTGCCGAAAATGTCGATGACAAAATGGAAAAAACAGTTGAAGCGGAAAAAGATCTGAAAGCGGTTGAAACTCCAGGCAAGGCTCCGGTGAAAAAAACTACCAAGAAAGCAAAAGCAGCATAGCGCTAAGCGCTTTGCTCAAAGCGAGAACAAATATGGCCAACGCAGATATCGCATTACTCAAAAAACTCCGCAGTGAAACTTCAGCAAGTATCTCTGATTGTCGAAATGCTTTAGAGGAGACGGACAATGACTATAAAAAAGCCGTTGAATGGCTTAAAAAGCGTGGTCTTGAGAAAGCTGCCAAAAAATCAGATCGTGAGACTAGTCAGGGTTTGGTTGAAGCATACATCCATAATGGCGGTAAAGTCGGAGCGCTTGTCGTCCTTCTTTGTGAAACTGACTTTGTTGCTCGCACAGATGAATTCAAAAATCTGGCTCGCGAGATCGGCATGCAGGCCAGTGCCATGAATCCTGAAAGTGTCGAAGCACTCCTCAAACAGGAATATATCCGCGACGCTTCCCAAACGGTTGAGGATCTTATTAAAAATGTCATCGGCAAGCTTGGCGAAAATATTACGCTCAAGGAGTTCAAGAGATTCTCGATCTAGATTGTTGCATCAATTTATTATTAGCGTATAATTGACCCATGGATAGCTTAGAAAACCTCAGACAGCAGATTCAAAAAGTCCTGGATCTTATCAAAAACGATATCAGTTCCATCCGTACAGGCAGAGCAGCGCCCAGTCTTATTGAAAATATCTCAATTGTGACATATGGTGGTTCGACAAAGCTTCGAGTACTCGAGCTTGCGACAATCGCTGCAACTGACCCTCAGACTCTGGTTATTACTCCCTTTGATCAAAGTACAAGAGAGGATATCAGAAAAGGGATTGTTGATGCGGGAACTGGTCTTAATCCAACAGATGATGGTCATATCCTGCGTATCACCATCCCGCCACTTTCCACTGAGCGTCGTGAAGAACTCATCAAGATGATGAATCACAAATTAGAAAACGGGAGAGTTATGATCAGACAAGCCAGACATGAGGCTATGAATGATATCAAAAAACAAGCTGAAAGTGATGGGTTATCTGAGGATGATCAGAGTAGGCTTGAGAAAGAAGCGCAAAAAATAGTTGATGAAAGCATTGCGACCATCGACGGCATGGGCAAGCAAAAAGAAGCAGAACTTTTGGCTATGTAGCCAAAAGTTCTCGGAAGGCGCGTAGCGGTTAGCGCAAAGCGTATGGCATTTCGATTTGAAGAATTAGAAATATGGCAACTAGCAATAGCCTATACAAATAGCATTTATCTAATTTGTAAAACATTCCCCAAAGAAGAACTTTTTTCCTTACAGGACCAACTGAAAAGATGTGCTGCTTCTATTGCCGCCAATATTGCCGAAGGATCTGGCGCCAGCTCGAGAAAGACTTTTGTCATTACCTTGATATTTCAATTAAGTCAGTCTACGAATCCGTTTCTCATTTGTATATTGCTAAACAACAAGGTTACATCAATGAAGAACAATTAGCAAAACTTTATGAAGATGCCGATAAGCTCTCTCGTAAGATACGTTCATTTAAGGCTTCCTTATTAAGGAACGCTTAGCGCTATGCCCTTTGCGCTTGGCGAGCTAGGTGTTATAATGATCCCTCATGCTACTTACCGCGCTTGTTTTTTTACTCATCCTTTCGGTTCTGGTCCTCATTCATGAACTCGGGCATTTCTTAGTTGCCAAAAAATTAAATATCAAAGTTGAGGAGTTCGGTTTTGGTCTGCCGCCGCGTGTTTTTGGTATCAAACGGGGAGAGACAATCTATTCAATTAACTGGCTGCCGATTGGTGGCTTTGTCAAATTATACGGAGAAGATGACGCAGGCGCAGGTAAGGTTAGCGCAAAGCGCATAGCGCAAAGCGAGAAACCGAAAGCTCTTGCGAGAGCTTTCTATGCCAGGCCGGTCGGTCAGCGGGCAGCAGTAGTTGTCGCCGGTGTGGTCATGAATACACTGTTGGCTATTGTGATTTTTTACATTTTTATGGGGGTCTCAGGTTTTCGAGCACAGCTGCCTCTTCTAAAAGACCATATATTTTACTTTGCGAATACAAGTATTAAGACTGATATTTTGATAAGTCAAGTTCAAAAAGATTCTCCTGCAGCTAAAATAGGTCTTCCTCAATATGCACAAATCGTGTCGTTAAATACTATCAAGCCCAGTACTCCTGAAGAATTCACTTCAATCATTAAGAAAAGTCAGGGGAAGGAGCTTAGTATTACCTGGATTGATCCGAACACCCATAAAAAAACGACCAAGTCCGCAGTCCCGCGTGTCAATCCGCCAAAGGGTCAAGGGGCTTTGGGGGTGAGCCTTTTTGGGGCAAGATCAGCCATACTGAATTATGAGACGCCAGTCCAAAAAGTTTTCTCTGGTATCACTCATCCGATCAATCTCCTGCTGTACAATTTTGATTTGATCGGCAGTTTGATCAAGTCAGCAGTTAGGGATCATAACGCAACGGCTTTAGGTGAGGGAGTGGCAGGGCCGGTCGGGATCTATTCACTTGTCGGGACCATCGTACAGATCCCTAATATCAAAGAACGAACGCTCGAGCTTTTGAATTTGGCGGGAATTTTGTCTATTTCGTTGGCTTTCTTTAATGTCCTACCAATCCCGGCACTCGATGGGGGAAGACTCTTCTTTATCCTCATCGAAGGAGTCACCAGACGAAAAGTAAATCCCAAATATGAAACTTTAGCCCACACCATCGGTATGGCAGTTTTACTGCTGCTTATTGTGCTGATTACCTTTAAAGACATTTTTCAATTTGTGATTAAATAATTACGTCATCCTGGCTTGTCCAGGATCGATTCTGGATGCGTTCGCTTTGCTCCTTACCAGAATGACGTCCCTCTGGACTTGTATTTTATTTAGGATCGTCTTATACTTCAGTTATGACTAAGCCAAGAGTAACCTTACCCGGTCCGATTGCGCTTGTAAAAGAGTCATGGGTCATCTATAAAAAAAGCTTTTGGAATATAATCGGTGTTGGTCTCCTCGCAATTCTTACCGTCCTTGGGTATATTGTCCTCGGTGGACTCGGCGGCGGCTTAATGGCTGTCATTTTTGCCAATCACTTCAATATTTTCTCTTATCTTTTTATAGGGATTGTCGGGGTTTTGTATTTACTCGGTTTTTTTGCAGTCATAGCCTGGGCACAGGCAGCTTTTGTGGTCGTCATCCGTGACTCTGGAAAAAAGACAGGGAGCAGACTGGCTTTTAAAAATGCCCGTCAGTATGCAATTCCTTTAGTCATGACATCTCTTTTGTCGATGGTCCTCGTTTTCGGCGGAGTATTGCTTTTTATTATTCCCGGGATACTTTTAGGTATTTGGTTTAGCTATAGTATCTATGCGATTGTCTGTGAAGATAAGAAAGGCTTGTTAGCCCTTCATTCAAGTCGGGAGTATTTCAGAGGAAAATTTTGGAAGATCATAGGGAGAGAGATTGCAGTACGCTTGCCCGAAATCATCCTGAGCATGTTTATAACATCTCTGGTCACCCAACATGTACTCCCGGGATCGGTTCAAGGACTATATCAACTGCTATCCCTACTGGCTGCGCCTTTTTATATTATTTATTCGTATCTTCTTTACACCAAAGTTCGCGAGGCGACCGGGTCCGTTGCAACGGTACCGGGGGGAAATAAAAAAGTTTACCTGGGTATCCCGGCCGTAGGGTATGTCCTTGTTGTTATAGCTGCTATTTACACCGGGCCGATGATCATGAAATTGGCCTCCCAGACACCTGAGATACTCCCGGCGATGATGGGCAAGTCGTTGACCAACGACCAGGTACTTCCAAGTACTGCCATAGTTTATGGCTTGGTCAGCTACTACCTAACCAACAAACATTATCCTTCCAGTCTTGAGAGTATTGTAGATAAAAGCTTTTTACCGAAGGTTCCTAATGATCCCAAGACTGGCCTACCGTATCGTTATACGGTGCTTGAGGCCGGTCAGGACTTCAAGCTATGCACCCCTCAAGGAGAGAAGCCTGAAAAATGTGTTACCTCCAAATCGTCTCAATTTGACCTCTAAATAACCGCTGAAAAACACGGAACCAAAGTTTGGACACACTGAACAACGCAGAAGCGCCTCTAGAGTAATTGTTCAGAATGTGGTATACATAATGCTACTTCATGATAGACCTAGGACAAATCCTCAGGGACAAACAATTTGTGATCTATCAGCAGCACGGGCTCCATGTCGCCAAGGTAGATACTATGTATGAGGGTTTTCGCATCGCCCGTGAAACTCTCTATTCTATAGTCGACAAAACAACCGTTCTTTATTTATCAGGCGGTAGGACCCCAAAAGACCTCTACGAAAATTTAGCCAACGATAGAAAAATCCTTCCGGGAGCAGTCGCACTCGTTGATGAGCGGTATGGTCCCAAAGGACATGTCAATAGTAATGAGAAGATGATAACAGAAAGTGGTTTTATGCCCTATTTGGCTGGGGCTGGAGTTCCATTTTATCCGGTTTTACAAGATAACAAACCTGGGATTGAGGAAATGGCTGATAACTACGATATGACAGTACGCTATCTTTTTGCGGGATTTCCCAAGAGTGTTGCTACACTTGGGATCGGGATGGATGGACACACGGCAGGTATTGCCGGGAATCGCCCTGATGTAGTAGGCACTCCCGGCTTTCACAATCCGATGTTTGATCCGGAGCAAAAAAATCTTTTAGTTTCACATTTCTCTGACATGCAGGGGATGTTCAAAGAAAGAATTTCTCTGACCTTCCTCGGCCTATCGATGATTGATGTCCTGATCGTGATGGTTTTCGGCAATGATAAAAGAGAGACTTTAGAAAAAGTTTTTACAGAGGGTAGTGAAGAGGATGTCCCGGCTAGATTCCTTAAGCGCCCCGATATTGCTAAACGGACACTTCTTATAACAGACCAGAAAGTTTAGTCACGAATGGATACGAATTATTACTACGAATGAGTCCAAATATTCGGGATTATTCAGACTAAACATCCGGATTCATTAGTGATTTAATTAAGTATTATGACTTCTCCTTTTGCTTTAGTTATCTTCGGCGCCACAGGAGATTTGATGCGGGCTAAATTAATGCCTTCGCTTTTTTCTCTTTTCAAACAAGGTCTTCTCCCAGAGGATTTTTTTATTTTCGGTTTTTCCAGACGCGAGATTTCGGATCAGGAATTTTATGCATTATTCCCGAAATTAGCTCAAGACGCAGCCTGGGCTGATTTTATCCGTCATGTTCAGTATCAACAGGGTAACTTTGAAGACGAAAAGGGATATAAAGAGTTGATCAGTAAATTAACGCAACTTGATGAAAAGATGGGAGCGTGTATCACCCGTCTTTTTTACTTAGCGACACCACCTGATAATTATGAACAAATTCTGGACAATCTTGATAAGACTAAATTGGCTGAAGGTTGCGGACAAGGAAGTAATAAATGGACACGGATTATTTTAGAAAAACCTTTCGGTCGCGATCTGGAGACAGCCCAGCATTTAGATCAGAAATTAGCAACGATATTTGAAGAGCGTCAGATTTTCAGGGTAGATCATTATTTAGGTAAAGAAAATGTACAGAACATGCTGGCTTTTCGATTTGCCAACGGCATTTTTGAGCCTGTTTGGAATAATAAATACATCGATCATATCCAGGTCACCATTAGTGAAAAAAACGGTATCGGAACGAGGGGGAAATTTTATGACGGTGTAGGAAATCTGCGGGATGTAGCCCAAAATCATTTACTGCAGCTTGTTGCAGCAGTGGCCATGGAGCAACCAAAATCTTTTATGAAAGAAGATGTGAGAGATGCTCGAGCGAGCGCAATCCAGGCAATTGAGTGTATCGAGTCTGATAGTGTACCTGAGAAAGTTATAAGGGGACAGTATAAAAGTTATCTCTCAGAGAGTAATGTCAGTCCTTCGTCTCAAACAGAAACATTTGTCGCGATGAAATTTTCGATGGATAGTGAGCGCATGAAAGGGATCCCTATCTATGTCCGGGTAGGCAAGAAAATGGAGAAAGACGTGGTCGAAATTTCGATAGTCTTTATCCAGACCTGTCATATTTTATTTAAAGAATACGGCTGCCCTGAGATCGGCAACGTTATCACGATCCGCATTCAACCTGACGAAGGAATAAAAATGCGTTTTATTACTAAGAAGCCCGGGACTAAGCTGGCATTAGAACCAGTCGAAATGAAATTTACTTATCAAGACCATTTTGGTAAGAAAGGACCTGATGCATATGAAAAAGTGTTACTTGATATTATGAGTGGGGAACAAATGCTTTTTAATCGTACCGATGAACTCATGAGTTCATGGGAGTTTATTACCAATATCTTAGAGGGATGGAAAAAGAATAATCCTCCCTTATATATTTATGAAGACGGATCAGAGGGGCCAAAAGAAGCAAAGGAATTGATCGAAAAAGACGGGAGGCATTGGCTCTGACTCTATGAATTCAAAAAGAATTGCTATAACCGGTGCACATGGTGTGATAGGAGCTTTTTTAGTTGCAGAGCTATCTCATCATGGTTATGAGATAACCCAGCTCGTACGAGCTTCAACTGATATCAATAATTATGATGGGCTCGTGCAGGCATTAGCCGGGCATGCTGCTGTCATCCATCTTGCCTGGAATAGCCGAGCAGAGGATGTACATAGCGGACAAGCTGATCAAGACAATACCCGGATGTTTTCAAATGTTTATCGCGCAGCTTTAGAAGCGAAAGTTAAACGTGTAATTATGGCAAGCTCAGTGCATGCTCATGGATTTTATAATGTAACCCCCGATAATCTTATCCATCCCTATGATTTGCCTACACCTGATAGTCCCTATGGAGCGAGCAAAGTGCATATGGAGGCGCTCGGAAGATTTTATGCTACAGAAGGGTTGGAAGTCATCTGTATTAGGTTTGGCGCATTCGGAAAACAAAATATCCCACCTGTCGTTACTAGACGCAACAATCCGATTGAGAAAATCAAAAGAGCTGTATGGTTAAGTCGTGACGATTGTGTCGGGCTTGTTCGAAAATGTCTTGAAGCCCCATCACTACCTAACAATTATGAACTGCTGTATGGTATCTCCAACAATTCCGGTCGAGTTCATGATATAACTAATCATATCGGCTGGGTACCTCACGATGACGCGAATGAATTTTAAGTAATATGCAAATAGGATTTATCGGACTTGGCAAAATGGGCACTCGGATGGTATTTAAGCTTCTTGAAGGGGGACATGAGGTTGTGGTTTGGAATAGATCAACGGAGCCGATAAAAGATTTAGAATTTAGAATTCAGGATTCAGAATCGGAGAAATATTTTAAGACTGCTAATACAATTAAGGATTTGATTTCTCAATTAGATAAGCCTCGAATTATTTGGTCTATGCTGCCGGCAGGAGGGGTGACTGAGTCGGCTCTTAAAGAAATTGCAAATTATGTTGAAAAGGGAGATATCGTCGTCGACGGGGGCAATGCGTTTTATAAAGACACGCAAAGACGTAGCGAAGAGCTTAGCGCAAAGGGCATAGCGTTTTTAGGTATAGGAGTTAGCGGTGGAATCAAGGCTGTCGATAAAGGATATCCCTTGATGGTAGGGGGAGACAAGTCGGCATTTGAGGAAATAAAACCGATCCTTGAAACGCTTATTAAGCCGGACGGGCCAGCCTCGACTAGCGCGAGTCTAGGCGGGGGGTATGAGTATTTTGGGACAGGCGGAGCCGGGCATTTCGTAAAAATGGTCCATAACGGTATCGAGTACGGCATGATGCAAGCAATTGGTGAAGGATATGGCGTCCTTGAGAAAGCGCCATATGAAATAGATCTGGTAAAAGTCAGTCAGCTCTGGCAAAAAAATACGATAGTCACGAGTTATCTTAATGAGTGTGCGAAAGATGCATTGGAGAAAGACCCGACTCTGTCAGGTCTTGACGGTGTCATCGATGCCACCGGGGAAGCAGAGTGGACGGTCAACCAAGCCCGCGAAGAAGGAGTCTATGCTGAGAATATCGACCAGTCACTTGATTTTCGCAGGCGTTCAAAAACTGATAAAAATGTTAGCTCTTCTTTTGCTGCGCGGATGGTCGCAGCTCTGCGCCGCGAATTCGGCGGCCACGCCGTGAAGAAAAAATAAGGATAACATGCCACAATTAGTGGGGGAATATGGATATGTATAAAGTAATAATTTCTGACTTTGATGGTACTCTTGTAGGAGTAAATTATAAACTGTCCAAAAAGCTCAAGCATGCAGTTAGTGAATGGTTACGCGCGGGTAAGTTTTTTTCAGTTGCAACAGGGAAAGCATTCGTTCCAATGTTAACAAACGCCTTAGAAGAGCTGAATATAACATCGCCGATTATCATTAACGGAGGTGCCGAGATAATTAGTTGGAGATCAAAGGAGATCTTATTTTCTGCATATATAACTCCTGATATTGCGCAAGCGATTTGTAATCTGTTAACTCAACATAACTATCCTTTTGTCGTGGTTAAGACCGATAAAGTATATTCGTTTTCTAAGGAGAATGACCTGCATAAAGAAGATATTAGCTTTAGAGATTTATCTAAACTAGCTAATTATCACAATATTTCTAAGATTAGAATAACCACTACAGATTTGCAAGAAGATATAGTAGAAAATTTTGTTAAGCAGGAAATAACAGATGTATATCCGACAATTAACGTAGTCCGAGGTTATACTCCTTCATCAAAGGGTTATGATATAACGTCAGTGAACGCGACGAAGCAATTAGCTATGATTAAACTCTTTGAGTTATTAAAAATTGATCGCAGTGAAGTAATTGGAATTGGAGACGGATTCAATGATTATTCTTTGTTAACCGCGTGTGGATATAAGGTGGCGTTGGAGAATGCACCAGAAGATTTGAAGTCGATAGCGGACTATATAGCACCTTCTGCTGATAAGGACGGTGTAGCAGATGTTATTTACAAGCATATTTGAGTAGCTAGGCAGTAAGATGTTCTAGTGCTATACTAGGTACGATTATGCGATATTCGTCATTTTTCCCACAGACTATCAAAGAAGCTCCAAAAGATGAGGTGGCTGTTAATGCCAAATATCTTATCCGTGGCGGGTATATCGATAAATTAATGGCCGGATCCTATACACTTTTGCCACTTGGAATGCGCGTCGTCCAAAAAATTAATCAAATTATAAGGGAGGAGATGAATAAGACCGGAGCGCAGGAATTACTTATGCCGCTACTTCATCCGAAGGAGATCTGGAATGAGACAGGCAGGTGGGACTCTGCTAAAGAAGTCATGTATCAATTTGAGAAAAATGACAAAGAATATGCGTTATCTTTCACCCATGAGGAAATTGTCATGGATCTCATCCGCAAGCATACGAATTCTTATAAAAATCTGCCGGTCAAAGTCTATCATTTCTCAACGAAGTTTCGTAACGAGCTCCGTGCCAAATCAGGCATCTTGAGGGGGAGAGAATTTATGATGAAAGATCTCTATAGTGCTCACAGGAGTGAAGAAGACTTACTGACATACTACTGGCAGGTAGCGGATGCTTATATAGAAATTTTCAAGCGGATCGGGATTGATGTCAAAATTACTGAAGCAGACGGGGGGGTTTTTACCAAATCACATACCCATGAATTCCAGGCGCTTTGTGAAGTCGGTGAGGATACTATCTATCACAAGGAAGGCTGGAAGTTCTGGAAGAATAAAGAGGTTATGACACAGGAAGAATTGGATGATCCAGAAGTGAAAAACGCACAGGCAATCGAGGTCGGCAATATTTTTCCACTCGGCACGATGTATGCTGAGAGGATGAATGCACTCTTTACCGATGAGGACGGGTCACGTAAGCCGGTCTGGTTTGCCAGTTACGGCATCGGTCCGACCAGAGTTATGGGGACAGTCGTTGAGATATCACATGATGACAGGGGGATTATTTGGCCGGAGGCAATCGCTCCTTTCGCGGTTCACCTGATAGGACTGCATGAACGAGCTGATGAAGTTTATGAAGAGCTGGTACAGGCCGGAGTCGATGTCCTCTATGATGATAGATGGGACAGCGGGGCCGGAGAGAAATTTGCGGACGCTGACCTCATCGGAATTCCGGTAAGACTTGTCGTCAGTAGCAAAACCCATTCGGCAAGCTCAGGGCAGGCAGGTGAACAGGTGGAGTGGAAAAAAAGAGATAGTAGTGAGACGGAGTTGCTTGCAACTGATGAGGTCATTAAAAGGTTGACGTAATTTTATTCAGGGTTTTTCCACAGGGGACTACTTCTAACAAGGGTCGTATTTCGGAATCTGATGGGATCCTGAAACAAGTTCAGGATGACTTCGTCATTTAGGCAAAGGGAGCAGGGACATAACGTCCACTTGGAAGACCACAATCCAGACTATTGTATAGATCAAAATCCCGACAGGAACTCCCACAATCAGTAATAGCTTCTTTTTACCTCCCGGTTTTTTCTCGCCTGTCGACTTGGCTTTCGTATCGCCATTATTTACAACTCCATAGGTAGTTGTTGAGGGTGTCACGGCCGGTGCTTTGACAATGGGGGTATTAGGATCAATTGTCGGAAGGGGTGTGGCGTATTTGGCAGCGAGCGCAGCATAGTCGACAGTCGGTTTCATACCCGATGGTTGAGCAGCTGGATTCGGAGGTGGAAGAGGCGGAGCCGCAAGTACTGCGCCATTAGTTTTGGGTGTCACTGGCGCAGTAGCTACCTGCTCCGACGGGTCAAGGCGGGCCGGTGGGGGCGCGGGCGTTAGTCCCGGTTGACTTGGAAGAGGTGTGGGTGGTAGAGGCGATAGCCCACCCAGGTCTGGTTGAGCAGCTGGACTTGGAAGTGGTGGAGGGGTAGTCGCTTTGGCACCTGTTGTCGTACCCATGACACGGTCATAGACTTCTTTTAATTTGGGATCAAGATTGGCAGTGTTTTTAGGATCCATTTGTTCAGTAGTTAGTTATTAGTGTTTAGAAGTTAGTTAAACACTGATTTAATGATCGGGGATTTGTTAGTATTTGTCAAGTAAAACACATTGCTACATTGTTTGATTGTTAAATTGTTTTATAGCAATTGAACAATAGTTTTTCTTCGGCTATACTTAGCTTTATGAAAATAATCGTTACCCACAATGCTCCTGACTGGGATGCTATCAGCTCAGTTTGGCTCATCAAGAGATATTTACCCGGTTGGCGGGATGCTATTGTCGAATTTGTTCCGGCAGGGACCAGACGAGCCAAGAGCCAAGAGCTAGGAGATATGATTGACCCGATTGAAATTGTCGGTGAGGATGAAGTCATCCATGTTGATACCGGACTTGGGCCGCTTGACCACCATCAGACAGCAGACAAAACAGTTTGTGGTGCAACTAAGACCTGGGACTATATCCAAATGCAAATCACATTAGCAGGTGAGGAATTGAAAGCCGAACATGTCGAAGCTGTCTCACGAATAGTCGCTATTATTTTGGCGGATGATCATTTCAGAGAAGTGTTTTGGGCAGATCCGATGGCTGATTATCATGAATTCTCACTCATTGGTTTGCTTGAGGGCATCAAATTATCCCATCCTGATCAGGATAATTTTTATATGGATTTCGGGATGCAGTGTCTGGACGGAATGGTGCATACTTTTGAAAGTCGTATTTGGTCAGAAAAGGAAATTGCCGATAAAGGCATCAGTTTTCGCGTTAAGCGTGGCCGCGCCTTGGCCTTTGAGACGGTGAATGACGGTGTAATAAAACTCGCGCAAAAAATGGGCTATATCCTCGTCGTCCGAAAGGATCCGCGTAAAGGATATGTGCGGATCAAAGCCCGCCCTGCATCAGGCAAAGATGATGATCTCGATCTGACAGCAGCCTATGAAAAGCTGCAAGAGATCGACTCAAAGGCAACGTGGTTCCTGCACGTCTCCAAAAAAATGCTCCTGAACGGTACTCCTAAAAATCCTAAAATGGTACCCACTACTCTGACGCTTGAGCAGATTATTGAAGTTTTAAAAAGTATTTACTAGCAAAGCGCGTAGCGGATAGCGCTAGGCGTTGTTTTTATTTCAAGATCTTGAAACCCTTGGCTCTTTGCGCTATGCTCTAAGCGATTACTATGAATGATTGTATTTTTTGCAGAATTGCGAGGAAGGAAATTCCTAAAGAATTTACCTACGAGGATGAGGATATTATGGTTTTTCCTGATATCAATCCTGTCAAACCGATTCATCTCCTGATCATCCCCAAAAAACATATTCCGGAACTCCACGCTCTTGATAATCCGGCTCTTTTTGAGAAGATAGGCTCTGTTATCCTCCGGATGATTGTGAAGATGGAGCTACAAAATAAAGGGTACCGAGTCGTCATCAATGGCGGAGGGGCACAGCTGGTCGATCATCTCCATATCCACCTCATGGGCCCCATCGCCAAAACCGCCAGTCTCGGCTAGTGAGAGTCTAGGCGGGCTTCTCTTTAGGCTTCAGGTTTACATGTCTTCGCTTTTGATGTAAAATAGAGCCCTACGGAATGTAGATCCGCAAAAGGTTAGCAAGGGGGCTTGCCACTCCGAAGCCCGACTCAAAGCTTGGGATAAGGAATTTAAGGTGAACCCTCCTTCGTTAAAACTTCGGCGGGCGAAGGGTGGTGTTTTTTTATGGTATTTGTTAAGAAACAACCGGGTGACACAGATGATGCGATTATTCGCAAGTTCTCGCGTAAAGTAATTGATGCGGGGATTGTGAATGAGGCCAAGCGTCGACAATTTTATCTCAAACCTTCTCTTGCCAAAAAATTAAAGGCTGAAGAGTCTCGCCGCGCGAGGAAGAAGATCATTTAATTGCATAGCGCTTAGCGCAAAAGGGCCAAGCGTTCCATTTTAACTTTACGCTACGCGCTTACCGCTATCCGCTTGCCCGAATTATGGCTGACGTTAAAATTTTCACCTTTGTTGAAAGCCGCTATCAGGTCAATCGAAAAAAAATCAGGGATGTTATTCATGAAGTGCTCGACACCAAAGGCATAACGAGTAAATGTGAAGTATCGCTGGCTTTTGTCGGGGATCGTAAGATGCATGGTCTGAATTTGAAATTTCGTAATTTGGATAAAACGACTAACATTTTGTCCTTCCCTTTGAGCGAAGGCCAACAAACCCCTCTTCCCGCATCGGTCATGCGTCTTGGAGATATCGTCATATCCTATCCGCAAATCATAAAAGAGGCAGCTCGGGATGAGATGATGGTTGATGATAAGATCAATCAACTCGTCGAGCATGGACTGCTGCACTTACTTGGAGAACACCACTAATACGGTATCTCGCCTAGCGCATAGGGCAAAGCGAAATAACGCTTGGCGCTTACCGCTTTGCGCTAAGCAACTATATGGTTTATTACAGAACGTATCGACCGCAAAAAATAAGTGATTTGGATAGTGAAGCTGTCCGTCGCAAACTTTTTTCTGTTCTTCAGGTAGCAGCGCCTACCTTTTTACAAATCCCGCATGCTTTTCTTTTTACCGGACCTAAAGGTCTGGGCAAGACCTCAACAGCTCGTATTGTGGCGAAAGTAATAAATTGCACGGGTAGAACGCATAGCGCTAAGCGCTTAGCGCAAAGCGATTCCATTGAGCCATGCAACGAATGTCAGCAATGTGTATCGATTACGAATGGCACAAATTTGGATGTCTTTGAGATTGATGCCGCGTCAAATCGGGGAATTGATGAGATACGTGATTTAAAAGAAAAAATTCGTCTGAGTCCGGTATCTGCCCAAAAAAAAGTCTATATCATTGATGAAGTGCATATGCTGACAACTGAAGCATTTAACGCGCTTCTGAAAACGCTTGAGGAGCCGCCAAGCCATGCTGTTTTTATCCTGTGCACGACTGAAGCGCATAAAGTCCCCGCGACAATTCTCTCGCGCTGTCTTCATATCGGATTTAAAAGGGCGACAGATGATGAGTTGGTGAGGGCATTACAGCGAATTGTTAAAGGGGAAGGATTAAAGATAGATGAGCAGACGCTTCATGAAATTGCTAAGCTGGCAGACGGAGGTTTTAGAGACGGGACAAAAATTCTTGAAGAACTGGTGGCACTCTCAGATGGAAAAGATATCAATGCAGCGCTTTTGGAAAAGGGTTACCAGGTCACGTCAATGAACCAAAGTATCCGGGAGCTGATTGATGCGTGTGCAGAAAAAAATCTGCAGGCAAGCATTGCCGTTGTCAGTAAAGCGACGGACGCGGGAACTGACATGAGCTATCTCCTTTCGGAGTTGATTGAAGCGTTGCATACTCTTTTGCTCTCGCGGGTAGGTGTGGGAGAAGCGTTGTTTGTTGCGGAACTGGAGATTGAGGACCTGAGGGAGTTACTGGCTCTTTTAACAAAGGCTGCCGGTGAAATGAAATATACGGTCGTGCCGTCATTACCGCTTGAGTTGGCTCTGGTGAGCTGGTGCAGCGGGGCACAAGAATTAAGAATTAAGAATGAAGAATTAAGAATAGAAAAAAAAGAAACCGTGGGAAAAGAGGGGGTGACGGTGGCTTCGATGAGAAGAGAGGCAGGTAATATAGCAAAGCTTAAAGCTGTTAATGGTGAGGAACAGGATGTAAAAGAAAAAGCAGTCAAAGGTGATCCGTCTGAGGTAAGCATACTCAACTATGCAGCAAGGGGGGATCATTCACAGGAATGGATTGATGCATTGTGGAAAAATATTATTATTGAGATAAAAAGCCACAATCATATGATAGCGGGAGTATTACGTTCGTGCCGAATTGTAAGCTACGATCGTAAAGTCCTGACTATTGAGGCGGCAGCCTCCTTTCACAAAGAGAAATTGGTCGAGCCCAAGACCTTTGCCGCGCTACTGGCAGTATGCGAGAAGTTAATTGGTAATCCGATTGAGGTTTCAATTACATTGAAACAGTAGTATAAAGTATTAGGTATAAGGTATTATGTATTAGCAAATTATTTATACTGTATACTTAATACAAAATACATGATACATATTTAGGGGGGGTGATTGAATTATGCAAAATCCATTTGGACAACTTGGTGAATTAAAAAAGATGCGTGATCAGGCGATGCAGATTCAGCGTCAATTGGCGGCCGAGGAAATTACGGTTGAGAAGAAAGGCATCACCATTATCATCACCGGTGATCAAAAAATCAAAGAAATTCAGACCAACGGAAAGTCTGACCACGATATCGCTGAAGCAGTCAACGAAGCAGTCAAAAAATCACAGGAAATCGCTGCTAAAAAGCTGCAACAAATGTCAGGGGGACTCGGCGGCTTGCTCGGGGGAATGAAATAAAAAGATCGGGGCTAACTTATGTTCAGTCCAGGCGCATTTATTAGTGAGTTTACCTCCAAGAAAGGCAGACAAATTGTCTTTCGTCTCCTCAGTGAAAATGATGTTCCTCAATTAACTGATTATATTAATTCCCTCAGTAAAGAAGATACCTTTATTTCTTTTAGTGATGAAAAATTTGATTTAGAGCGTGAGAAGAAAATAGTTAGTGAGTGGCTTGAGTTGATGAGAAAAGGCGATATGGTTACAATTCTCTCCTTCCATGATCAAAATCTTGTTTCCAATGCATCTATTACTCGCGAGACGAGGCGAGCAAAACATGTAGGTGCTGTAGCCCTCAGTGTTAAATCAGGCTTCCGCGAAGAAGGGATAGGCTCTAAGATACTTGAACTGCTTGAGGATGCAGGAAGGCAAATGAATCTTCGCATGCTCGAACTGACAGTTTTTGCTAATAACGATCGGGCACGCCATGTCTATCATAAACACGGCTATAAAGAAGTCGGGGCAATACCTGAAAAGATATTATATAAAGGTAGGTATATAGACGAGGTCATCATGTTCAAGCGTTTGGTCTCAGCCTCTTGATTATTTTTCTATCTCCCGATACACTCAAGACAATGAAACTCTTCAGCGGTTCTTCAAATAGGCCTTTAGCGGAAAAGATCGCGATAGAATTAAAAACTAAGGTCTCACCCAGTGAAATCTTTGTTTTTCCTGACGGCGAACGGCGAATTCAAATTCAGGATACTGTTGTTGATGAGGATGTCGTGATCATCCAGCCGACGACACCTCCGGCGGAAATTCATTATTTTGAACTTTTTTTTCTGGCAGACGCGGCGAAAAGAAGTGGCGCGAAAAGTGTTACCGCTGTCGTACCGTATTTAGGCTACCAGCGTCAGGATCATGTTTTCCGCGATGGTGAGGCAGTATCACTTGAAGTAATCGTCAATACCATGCAGTCAGTGAGCATTGATAAAGTTATTTCCTTTGATCTTCATACGATTAAAATCCCTGAGGTCTTTTCTATCCCCATGCTTCATTTATCCGCCCTTCCCCTTTTTGCTCGCGAAATACAAAAGCAGGGCTGGGGGGGACTGGATACTGTCCTTGTCTCGCCTGACATGGGTGGTATAAGACGGATCAAGATCATATCTGAGATGCTAAAAGATATGCCGTATGTCACTATAGAAAAAAATCGTGATTTAGCAACCGGTCATGTTGAAATGGAGGAGATTCGTGGTGAGATCACACACAGAGTAGTTATTGTGGATGATATGATCTCCAGTGGCGGGACGATTGTCAAAGCCGCTCAAGCCTTGAGAGCTAAAGGAGCCAAGGAAGTCTATGTTTTTGTCACTCATCCTGTTTTCTCCTCAGATGCCCCAAAAATTTTACAGGATTCGGCAGTGGATAAAGTTTATGTCACTGACTCGGTATTCGTCCCCAAAGAAAGACAATTCCCGAAACTCCGGATTCTTTCACTAGCCCCGGTAATTGCCGGGGCTCTGGGTTAATCTCGCCTTGAGAAATTGAGGCTAGTGTGTTAGTCTAGATAAGTCAATACTCCGCTTATTCGTTCAGGGGATTAATACCCCAAGGGTACTAGCTACTTGCCGAAGGCACTAGGGTCTTTGCCAGTCGCGTAGCGGCGCCCGCAGTTTGAGCGAGGGGCGGGGAGAAACCCCTTCATAATATGAGAATTCCCAAGGCTATTCAGTCAACCATTGAATCATTTGAAAAATTACCAGGCATCGGGCCCAAAACTGCTCAACGCCTGACATTTTATCTTCTCCACGTTCCTCAACACGAACTTGATCGGTTTGCGGAGGCTGTCAAAAACCTTAAAGTCGGTACGGTCCTCTGCTCAGTTTGCTTTAGCGTAGGTGAGGAAGATCCGTGCAGTTACTGCGCGAGCAGTTCACGGGATCACGGTACTGTCTGTGTCGTCGAGCAGGCACTCGATGTCCTGGCTCTTGAGAAAAGCGGACGGTATAACGGTGTGTATCATGTCCTGCATGGCAAAATCGACCCGCTTAATAGTATCGGACCGGATGAGATCTATATTCGTCAGTTATTTGAGAGGATAAAAAACAGCCAAAACGGTCATAGTATCAAAGAGCTTATCCTGGCGACCAATCCGACTATGGAGGGCGAGGCGACAGCCATGTATATAGCTCAGGAACTCAAAAATCAAAATTCAAAAGTCAAAATTACGAGGATAGGACGGGGACTCCCAATCGGTGCTGATCTGGAATACGCTGACAGTGTGACACTGGAACGCGCCATGGAGAGCAGGAGCCAGTATTAAAATCGTCCCGATGATATTTTTCATACGGGATCCTGATAAGATTTCCGACGAACAAAAAGAAGAAATGGGCATAATCAGGTAGCTTGTATTAAGTAGTATGTATCATGTATGAAGGTACTGAATATACAAAATACGTAATACCAAATACATAATACAAATTTATGGCAAATAATCCGTTTGGTTCATTTGAAGATGCCTTTGAACAAGGTGTCTCAACAGTTAAGCAACAGGTCAAACAACAAGCCTCAACGACAGTACAGTCGGCTACTTCTCAGGTTACCGGGTCAACTCCAACTCCCACCCCCATCCTGCATGGAGGACAAGCGGATAGTAAGGCACTTACCGATCAGTTCAACGAAGCAGGAGCGAGTAATCAGCAATCAGCAAACAGTGATCAGCAAAATGACCCTGTCGCTCAGGCAGCTCAGCTCCAACAGCTGGATGCTAAAAGTCAGGAAGAACAACAAAAGAAGTTAGTCGAAGCACGCAAGCAACTCAAGCAGCATCGGGAACAGCACACAACAACGTATTTTGATCCAACATTTAATAAGCATCATCCCGAGCCGACTGTCCAAGAACGTCTGGAACAGCAAGAGCAAGAAAAAGAACAAAAGAAAATGGCAGACCTTGAGGAGCAGAAGAAAAAGGCACCACCGATTGCTCTTAAGCAGGCCCAAACTCGAGCGGAAATTAACCGCGGCGCCTCTGGGTAACATAAATTAGTAGTTATTTCTCTGTATTGACAATTTTTTTATACGAGACGTACAATGCTAAGTGAGGCACAGGCAGGAAGATACATGGAAGAAGAAGACAATTACCTAGGTAATGTCTTTTCCTTTTAAGTAATTTTATCTTCCTCTTTTGTTTTTTTATATTAAGGAGTAACTATTTATGTTGTATTTCTCTCGTTTAAAAGGAATGCCCGTCCATACCGAAGGGGGAATCATGGTGGGAAAGCTGGAAGATCTTTTTTTTCTTGCCTCTGAAACCCCGCTTATCACCAAGCTTGTCATCAAAACCAGGAATAAGCACGAGATTATTGCCTCAGTGGACGAGCTGAAAAAAATGAATGGTGCTATCACCATCAAAGATAATTTCAAACAGACCAGTCTATCTGATGAAGATCTGTCTCTTTTACGAAATCTGTTGGATAAGCAGATTATTGATGTTGAGGGGCATAAAGTCGTCAGGGTTAATGATGTCACCATCCAGGAAAAAGAGAATAATAATCCCTCATATTACATTTCAGGGGTTGACATTGGTTTTCGGGGGATTCTGCGTTGGCTTAAATTAGAAGACGCGGCTCTACCTCTTTACCGTCTCACCAAATGGGATTCTCATCCGCATTTTCTTTCCTGGACGGCTGTGCAGCCTTTAGAGCTTGCACGTGGTAATGTCCAATTGAAAAAAGGACTGGAGAATCTGGAGAAGATCAGGCCTGAAGATCTGGCTGACTATCTGGAGAAGACGACTATCCGCAATGTCAATAAAATTGTCAGCAGTCTGGATGAAGACTATGCTGCCGAGGTTATCAGTGACTTGAACACGAGTTATCAGACAGCTCTGTTTCGCAGGTTCTCACCGGAAAAATCTGCCGAGCTGATCACCCTTATCGATCCTGACGAAGCTGTTGATATTTTACTTACTCTGCCTGAGGAGCGTAGGACCGATATCCTTGAGTCACTGCCCAGGGAGAAAAGTCAGGAACTCCACGCTCTCCTCAAGCTTTCAAAGACCCCGATAGGCGAACTCATTACCACCGATTACTTTACTATCCCAGCCACAGACACGATCGGCAAAGCAATTTCCACTCTCAGAGAGCACACTGAACAGGCATCCTTTCTGCCGTATCTGTATGTCATTAATGAAGAGAAGGAACTCGTCGGAGTTCTCTCTGTTCAAAGTCTCCTGGCTCATGATAATGATGAGCGAGTCAGGGACGTCATGGAGCAGAATCTGATCGTGATTCACGTCACAACTCCCCGTGATATCGCTGTTAAAAAAATGCTGCGCTATAAAGTCTATGCACTACCGGTACTCGATAACGCACAACATCTAGAGGGTGTAGTCCGTTTTGATGATCTGGCCGAGACAGTACTTGAACGCTATGCTTAACTTTCGTCGTATGCGCAAACAATTATTGCTGCTTCTGGCAGTGGTCGGTCCCGGCATCATTACGGCTTTTGCTGACAACGATGCGGGTGGAGTGGCTACTTATTCCGTAGCCGCAGCCAAGTTTGGCTACGGGATGTTGACGACGATTATCCCGATCACCATCGTCCTGATGATCACACAGGAAATCGGCTCAAGGCTTGCTGTCGTGACAGGGAAAGGTTTAGGAGACCTCATCCGCGAACGCTTTGGCATCAGGATCTCCCTGCTTATTTTCGGACTTCTTTTTTTCGTTAATTTGGGAGTCATTATCCAGGATCTGGGGGGACTTAAAGACGGGCTGAAGCTTTTTCATCTCAATATTTATCTTTTTTTGCCGCTTATTATCCTTTTTTTGTTTTTCTTTATCGCTAAATCCTCATATGCAAAAATTGAGAAATTTTTCTTATTTTTGATTTTTTTCTATTTGGCATACCTTGTCTCGGCAATGCTTGCCAAGCCTGATTGGGGCCTGGTTGCCAAATCCGTTATCATCCCGCAAAGTAAAATCAGCTTTGATTATCTTTATACATCTATTGCCGTTCTTGGGACGACTGTGACAGCCTGGGGGCAGTTTTTTATCAACAGTTATGTCAAAGACAAGAAGCTATCACCTGAGAAATTAAAGTATAACCGTCTGGAAATTTATGCCGGGGCTATTCTGACTGATTTCTTTTCGCTTTTAATGATGGTAGCGGTTATTGCCACAATTTTTGTGCATGGTATTCAGATCAATGGGGCGGCGGATGCAGCCCGTGCAATTGAGCCTTTCGCGGGTAATCTGGCCGGGATTATGTTTGGGGCCGGATTGCTCGTAGCCGGCTTTATCGGAGCCGCGATCGTCCCCCTGGCCACAGCGTATGCTTTCTCCGAGTTCTTCGGCTATGAGGGGAGTCTGGATGTCAGCTTTAATAAAAGTCAGCTTTTCTATGGCTTTTTTATGCTGCAAATTCTGCTTGGTTTTGCGGTCATTATGATCCCGGGTGTTTCACTTTTTAAGATCACACTCTACGCTGATTATCTCAACGGAATCTTCCTGCCGATTATTTTCTTCTTCCTTTACCGTTTTGCCAATAACGAAGAGTTGATGGGTGAATATAAAAATACCAGATTCCAAAATATTTTACTCGTGGGATCGGGTGTGGTCATCACTTTCGCAGCCCTCATCGGTGCGTTCGGTAAATTTTTCCTCTAGTAGGTCTATATATTATAGAGCACCTGCTTCATCGTAGCTTCTGATGTGTTAGAATAGGGACATAATTTTTAATTTGAAATTTTCAATTCTCATTTAATATTAAATGTTTTAATATTTAAAGTTTAAAAATTTACTTCAAATTAAAAATTGTAAATTGAAAATTTGACATATGTTGCGTCTCTACAACTCTTTATCTCGACAAATAGAAGAATTTCAGCCGATTCAGCCTCCACATGTCGGTATGTATACCTGCGGTCCGACAGTCTATCAATACGCTCATATCGGTAATTTCCGAGCCTATATGACAGCCGATATTCTCGTGCGCGTACTTAAACATAATAACTATGACCTGAAATTTGTCATGAACATTACTGACGTCGGGCATCTGGTCAGTGATGCAGATAGTGGAGAGGATAAGCTTGAAAAATCAGCCAAAAAAGAAGGCAAGACTGCTTGGGATATCGCTGAGCTCTACACAGATGCATTTCTCAAAGACTATGATGCTTTAGGCCTTACTCGACCTGATGTTTTAGCGAAGGCAACGGACCACGTTCAGGAGCAAATAGATTTGATTAAAAGACTTGAGGCAAAAGGCTTTACTTATATCATCAGTGACGGAGTCTACTTTGACACCTCAAAATTAGCAGACTACGGCAAGCTCTCAACCCTTGACCAAATTAAAGAAGGAGCACGGGTAGAGATCAATGAAGAGAAAAGAAATCCACGTGACTTTGCTCTGTGGAAATTCAGTGAACCAAAAGGTACAGGACCCTTCGACTCTGCTCAGGCCGTTCGAGGCTCTGAGGAGCCCCCAGGCTCTCGAAGAGGTGACGCTGTTTCACGTCGTCATATGGAATGGGAGAGTCCATGGGGAGTAGGCTTCCCGGGGTGGCATATTGAGTGTAGTGCAATGAGTATGAAATATCTGGGTGAGACTTTCGACATTCATACGGGAGGGGTGGATCATATCTCAATCCATCATACTAATGAGATTGCCCAGTCTGAAGCAGCGACGGGCAAAAAATTTGTCGACTACTGGGTTCATACAGCCTTTATGCTGGTACAGGGACAGAAAATGAGTAAAAGCCTGGGGAATACATACAAGCTGTCTGACTTGGTGGGTAACGGCTACCTGCCTGTCCACTTGCGTTATCTGTATCTCCAGACCCATTATCGGCAGGAAATGAATTTTACCTGGGAGAGTTTAGAGGCAGCCAAGACAGCACTTGAGCGCCTGACCAACAGTGTGGCGATGTGGGATAAGGGAGAGGGAGAAGTCTCAAAAAAATTTGAAGAGAAATTCCTAATGGCGCTCAATGATGATTTGAATACCCCGCGGGCTTTAGCAGTCGTGTGGGAGCTGATGAAGTCAGATATCAAGCCAGGCCAGAAGCGGGCGACTCTCCTGAAAATGGATGAGGTACTCGGCCTCGGGCTCCAGCGGGCAGGGAAGAAGCCCGACTTCGTTAAAACTACGACGGGCAAGCAGGAGGCTATCCCAGAGGTCGTACAATCGCTTCTGGATGAGCGTACGAGAGTGCGGGCTCAACAGGACTTTCAGCGTTCTGATGAGCTCAGAGAGCAGATTCGTGGCCTTGGCTATGACGTCCAGGATAGCCCCAGCGGCCCCAGCCTCAAAAAGCTCTAAGTTAGCCTTGAAATTAGTGAATTTAGCCTCAACTCAAGGCTGGGAGGAGACTTGACAAAGATCCCATAGTAATATATATTATAGGTCTCTTATCGTAGAGTTTACGATACGCGGAGATTGACAATTGAGCCTTTACTTTTACCAGCCATACATAAGAGATCCTGTCCTCTTATACATGCCTATTTAGGCACGACTTACAGGGCTGGTTTTTTGTTGGCTACAAAGTAGCCAACACCCCTCTTATGCGCTCTTCGAGTCGTGTACGAATAGTACTGAAAAGACGAGAAGTAAGCTTTGTGGGGTTGATACCTTTATCTTAGCCACAGCTGGAGTCAGTTCGGTTTGATTATTGAAGCTAAATAGCTTCACTGCTTACGGAACTGAATCTAGCGTTGGCTAGCAATAGTTAACGTTACTAAGGTGGATAAATTTGTCTCTAGAGCGAAAGTTCTACAAGATGAGCTTTGATATCTTAGGAACCCAAGACATGTGTCCACTCTCCGATGTAAATCGGAGGCGTAGCGGTGACTCCGCTGCAGGCTGTCTCGGCGAGTTTAGCCTTAGACGAAAGTTTGAGAACTAGGCTCAAGGAGCAGCAAGTGGAAATTTGAAGGTATTGCCTTCAAATTTCCACTTTAATTTGAGAGATATTGTTCGAGTTAATCGAGAACTTCTCGATGCGGGTTTCACCCTTACTCGAAGAATAAAAAGCACTTTCACAAATGAAAGTGCTCTTACGTCCCGATGACATCGGGATTGGCGAAGAGCACCCTTATGAGAAATTCGAAGCACGAATTTCGAATAGCGAAACCCCACTTCGTCCCGCTTTGGCGGGACTACGAAGGGGCAAAGCAAAATAGGTTTCGTATTTCGGATTTAGGATTTCGATATTTCCGTCGGGGTGGTCTTCGTCAAAGACTAGAGTTTGGTCGTGTTGCAGAGAGCAACTACAGACTCTTTTGGAGACAAATTCCATGCCATCCAATGCTACTGAGGCAGTTTTCGACGTAGTTGCGATCATTACCTTTGGAGGCGTGATCTGGATGATTTTCGCCACCATCAATCTCTTTTTCTTTGAGGTTATCAGGTGGTGGACCGGTCGCGATCTCGAATGGGGCTTCATCGTCTCTCACAGGGCGGAGGAAGCCATCGAGGTGCGTGGGTTGATGCGTAACATCTTCGTTTACTCATCCGGAATCGTCGCATTCGTTTTTTTCGTTGTCTATCTCTATGTCGGACCCCGGTTCGGCAGTTGGTGGGCGACAGCGGCGTTTTTCTCGGCGTGGCTACCTTTTTTGTATTGGTATGCCAGATCCTGGCAGATCGCCAGGATAGTTCGCCGGGAGGCTCTCCAAGCCCTTTACGCTAGGGATTAGCGTATCATTCTTGGGATGAGTCTCCCCGCTGTCAAAAGCGGGGAGACAAGTTCTTTTTTTGATGGTGAGTGAAAAGCTCCGATTAGCTCGGGATTTTTCGGTCTTCGTCAGGCCCCCATCCGCAATGTGTGGATGTGAGATCAGGAGGAAAAAATGGATCGAAGACTTGCCCTGATAGGGCTAGTAGCCGCCATGATTGGCGGTTTTGCTGCCGCTCTCAGGTGGGGATCGGTAGCACTGGACACCCTACTGCTTGGTGGGATCTATTGCTCATCATAGCAGTAATTTTTATTGTTATATCAGTTGTCTTTGATTTCATAGGTAAATGACTGTCTTGGTTTTACTGCCGGAGTTTGGCCTTACGGCCAAGCTCCGGCAAGGAGTCTTAGGAAAGGTGAAAAAATGCTGACAAAATAGCATTGTCAAGCGAAAGCTCTCTCCTTCTGATATCGTAGTTTTTATACTAAGCACTGCATATCTTTGATAAAAAGCAAACTATTAGCTATGAACTATTTACTCATAGCTGGTTGTTTGGTCTTCGTCAGAGACTAGCCCTGTGTCGCTGGGGGTGATTTTGCCTTCAGGGTATACCGGCTTACGCACCGGGAGAAAAAAAGTGGTATTTATTATCCAGAATCTTTTCTCTTGGCGTCGTCCCATGTCGGACTCGGGAGCTCCGGTGGAGTCACCTGCTGAGCTCAGAGCGCAGATGCAGCACGGTTGCTGCATATTCTGTGGCGACTGCAGTGCCCCCACAGCGTGGGGATGCAGTAAGTGCTGGTCCTATGGGGCTGGGTTGAGTGGGTCGTCACAAGATGCTCCCGCTCCGTTACTGGAGCGAATGAGTGTCTGAGACGCCCAAAAATTTTTATGCTCGGGGGTTGCCGTAAGGCGACCCCCGAGCTTCTCTTTTTTTGACTAGAGCAAGAAGAATAATCGATTCTGGACGCACTGCGTTTGCCAGAATGACGATGGTTTTTATTGGTCTAGTCAACCTATCCGCAATGTGCGGATGTAGATCAGGAGGAAAAAATGAGTAAATCTAGAATGGGTGTCCTCCTCATTTTTGGGGATGGTCACTTGAGCGGTTCTCAGCTTCGTGAGGTCCTCACGGATGGACCGATCGTAATCGAGCATCTGAAAGTCTCATCGACTACTGATGAGCGGATCGCGAAGATCCCTGAGGGATTTAGCCTCAGGGCAGTCGCAATTCGTTCTGATGTCGGCTCTGGAGCACTGGAGGAAGCTCAACGATTTGCTGAAAATCAAGGAGGAATTTTTTTGATTATCTCCTGATTACATGTACTGGGCGAGTTGCTCCGCCTCGGGTTTCAAACCCCGGGGCGGGCACCGTCTTTTTTGACTAAAGCAAAAAGTTTCACAACAGAAATTTATTGGTCTAGTCAACCCGGTCGCCAGTTGGCGACTGTTACTGATCATTTTTCGTTATCCCTCAGAAAGGGGAAATCGATGCAACTGTTGTCTCGTCGTTCCAAAGTCGAAGCACTTTCGCCGGCGGATCAGCAGGAGGCCTCAGCCGCGGCTCTCCAGATCAACTGCGACGCCGATGCCGCGCGCTTGATCCAGATTTACCAGTTCAGCTGGCGTCATCTTGAGCTTTGGGTCGCTGAGAGGCGATCCACCAACATCGGTTTCGACTTCCGTCGCAATGGTGGCATGGAGCGCCTGAATAAGGCAATTCGCGTCATTAAGGAAGTCGACGTCGAGTACGTCCTCTACAACGAGCCGAAGCGGCACTACAAGGACGACTACCAACGATGGTTGGTCGTTATGATGCTGGCCAAGGCGGCCGGCGTCGAAGAAGTGTCCAACTTTGAGGATGGCATCCTCCACGAACAGTTCATCGGGCAGGGGACGATATCCCTTTGCCACAGCAAGAACTGCGCGTGGATCACCGTGACCGGCGCGGGCTACAACCCCGATCCAGACACCAATCCTCTCTACCGGAAAACGATCATCTACACGAGGCGCACCGACATCTAGGAGCGCCTCGACATTCTTGGGCGAGTTGTCCCGCTTCGTCGGCCTTCGGGCTTACGGGGCGGGCACCGTCTTTTATTTCTGATCCCGATTTAATCGGGACTGACAGTGAGCGAAAAGTTTCGTTAATTCGAAATTTCTCGTTCCTTAGTCAGGAGCCGGCGACCGATTGGTTGCTGTCATCATATGGAGGAAATGCAATGAAATTGACAAGGAAGTCTGTCCTCGATCAGGTCTTCGACTTGGTGGAGGAGCAACTGCGGACCAACCGCAGAAGCAACTCACGGGACGAAACCCAGATTTACGTGGGTGGTATGACCTATCGCCCCGAGGTCCGAGAGGAGGATGGCAAGTATGTCGTGAAGATCACGATGTCCTGTGCTCGCTGTCCTGACAGAGTGTCCGAGCTTCGCTTCAACACCTGGTTGGGATGGATTCCTCTCTGGAAGTCCATCCAGATCCAAAGTTTCATTAATGAGCATTCTCCCCGATGATCGTCTTGGGAGCGTCTCGCCCGCCTCCGCCACGTGGTGGGGGCGGGCGGACAAACCCCTATCTTTGAAAATTATTTTTAGGCCCGACTTTGTTAAAACAACGACGGGCAAGCTCCACGCCGCACGACGTGCTATGAGGAGCAAAGCAGAAAGCTGTTTGTAACCCCCGCTTAGCGGGGTGACCCATGTTTGATAGTTAGCTTTAGCAACGGAAGACAGGCCTTCGCTAAAGCTACAGCCTGCAATGCAGGCTAATCCTACACGGATCATTACAAGCAGCTTTCTGCTTTTTTTGTGGGTTTTTTAGGAAGCTTCACCTTCAGGAGTCGGTGGAGTAGGTTCGCGATTGAGCGCTTGAGTAGCTGGATTGAGGTTAACTGCAGCATCCGGTCGGCCTGCGTGTTCGGCATGGGCACGTGCCATAGCGTCAACAACTACCTGAGACGCATCAGGTGTAGGAGGAGTCGGAGGTATCTTTTCAAGAGTTTTTGTTTCAGGATTGATCCGCCAGCCACCCTGAGCGAGTCGTCCTTCAATATTACTTACTCGAGAAGTAGTATCGAGGGAACGATCACCTAGGCTAGATATAGCTTGGGTCTGGAGAAGTTGTTTTCGCTCGCTTACGAGCGTTTGAGCCTCTTCACGACTTAATAGAGGGGAGGAAGAGGGGGATTCTGGTTGAGGATTTTGTTCTGATTTGCCACCGAAGAGACGCTTGAAGAACCCGCCTTCACCACCACTTTCACTCATATGTCAATCATAAAAAGAAAAGCCTGGATTGTCAAACAACAAGATCAGAATGAGAATGGCGGAGCCTGTAGCTTGACTTTTTTTACGATTTCGGGAATGATAGGGGGTATGAATGATAATATGAACACACAAGCAAGCCCCATTCCTTCGATATTGAGCTCACTTCCTGATGCGCGTATCGCGTATCAAAGCGCTCAAGACGAAATAGCCAAAGCACAAGGTCTGCCTGAGCGGGATGTCAGGCGAGTGCAGGAAAAAGCTTTTCGCCAGATTATCGCCACAAATAGTCCTGAGGTCTGTGATGCTATTGCCAGTGAGGATCAGACGTTCAGACGTCTTTGGTACAAAATACAAGTTGAGGAATTGAGAAAAGACACGACGTTGAGCAAATATGCTCTTCTGCAAAAGCAACTTGAGATTTATCAAACTCTCCAAAATAAAGCCCTTGCCGCTCAATCAATTGATGCTTCCTGGTTGCCGCGAAGTATTCGCGAAGAACGACGACGGTCCTATCTTCATTTTATCAAGGACATGAGTAAAGCAGGTAAGTATGATCAGCTCGTCAGCCTTGCCGGCAAGAATGATCTTTATTTGCAAAAATTACTTGATGAGCTTGAAGGGCGAAAGGTTCGCTCAGACAAGTTACGCGTAGTTCCAGCTCCTCAGTCTGAAGTTGAGGAAGCAGCTCCACAATCCGAAGCGCTTCATGAGTCGCCTGTCTCAGTTAATGAAGGAGTGCAAGAAGTAACGTCTGTCGAAAAACCTTCACAGCCTTATCGTTCCGCCACATACGGGCAAGAGAGGGAGGATTTATGGGAAAAACGTTTTGGTCAGCGTATCTCAGCGCCAAGACAGGAGAACTTGTCTGACGCATCAGGTGGGAGGACCCAGCGATGGACGAGAAATCTGGGAGTGAGTGTCATGATAGAAGTTGCTCAGATAAAGCCGATGGTTGAGTCTGCCACTGATACAGTTCCAACTGAATCCGCAACCATGGTTCAGGTTCCGCAGACGTTAGAGCCCGTTACTCCTGATGTCCATGCAGAGCAAATGACCGGCCAAAATCAAGCGCCTGCCGAGTCGATGACAACCGTAGAAAATGAGCATGCTGACATTTCAGATGAGAAAAATGAGAGTGTCGATACTAAAAGTAGAGGCTTTTTCAGTAGACTTTTTGGCAGAGGTTAGACTACTATGCAAGACCCGATTAACGAGTTGATTACTTTTCTTCAGCAGAAGGGACTCACACAAGAGGAGATCGCAACAGAGTGTGAGAATTTGACGTGGCAGGCCTCAGACAAGTTCCATGAAGAACTTATGTCTATCCTTATCCCTGAAGACAAGCAGGCAATTGACGCGATTGGAGACGATCTGGAGGCAGAAGCTGAGATGAAAAGGCGCTATGTAGCTAGAACGGCTAAAGATCCTCAGGATGTGATGCGTGATATCCTCACGCAGCAAGCTAAGCAGGTTATGCGTGAATACGACACATCGTCCTCAATGACCGCGCAATAAGGTATTAGTGCGTTCCCCTTTTAAAAACGACATATAGATATCAAATTTGAGCAGATTTATTAATTCACTAAGCAGGTGGTGGTGGCGGGTGTTGATAATTCCGTTCACCGGTATCCCATGCTCCTTAAAGGCAGCCACGAGTCGCTCCTGCTGTGTAAAAGGAATACGTTCGTCACGCATAGCAAGGTAGACAAGAACTCTTTTAACCTTAATCTGACTGAGATTATTGACAGGTGAGATCGGAGCCCAGAGCTTCTTGAGGGATGAAAGTGAAAATTTCTTTTTACGCAGGCTTTTTTTTAGTTCAGGTACAGTTTTGCTCCATGTCCAGACTATCTCTGCCAGATCGGCTCCACTGAGATTGAGCACGATGCTTTCCAGGCGGGGAACTGCGTTGGCCACCATCAGCGCCACTCCTGTGCCTTGACTCAGAGCAAAAAGTGACAGATGCTGTTGCTGCCTCTTAGGAAGCTGGCTTATAATTTCCAAACATTTATTTTTCACTGACATAAAATGTTGTACGGTTAACCCGGGATCGGTGGTCAACAATGTTTTGTCCCAGGTGAGGATGATGGCCTTAAAGCCATAGGAGGTGAAGAGTTGGCCAAGGAGCCAGAGATGCCATTGACGGACACCCCAGCCGGCAAAGACTATGACGACTTTGCTATTTTTTTGACCGTAGATTTTATATGAGGAGGTGAACATTTATGAATAATATACGAAAGATAGTGAATAGTAAATGGTTTGAAGAGGGATAGAATTACTGGTCAGTGGTCAGTGGTCAGTGGTCAGTGGTCAGTGGTCAGTGGTCAGTGGTTGAATTGGAATGCAAGCTACAGGTGAGTGTATAAATACGTTTCATGGGTAGTGACAAATCTGTCACTCATTTCAAGCCGCTTTTGGCTTGATGGAGATGATAGACGTGGCACATATGCCATGTCCGGTCAGAAAGAGGGGGCTTCGGCAAGAGCGAAACGCAATCCACCGCAAGCGTCCCCACGCTATCATAGCGGTAATTCCGTATCACTCTCACCGAAGCAAAGGGGAGGCGCCCGTCGGCGCCTTTTTAGCCTTTGGTAAGGCGAGGTGTGTCACTGTGGGGAACACGCTCATGGGGAAGTTTTATTACCTCCTTTCTCGCGGGTTACTCCCGTTGACATCCCTCATATCAGGGGGAGTTGTGACCCCCGCCTGGGCCACAACCCCCTGGAGGAGGTGTGTTCGGCAGGGTGCAACTACCGAACTGTCAGTATCGTCTCATTGGGTGCGGAGATCGGTACTCACAGTCCGGTAGTTATTGATAAAATTACCGTTAAATCTAACAGGACTCAGCCTGTAGCTTGTCAAAGATCATTTTCTCCTAGATTAGGAGGACCACGTTTGACGTGGTCAAAGGACTAGATAGTTAGATAGCACGGTGATCCACGCAAATTGTGAATTATAGTGCTGTCACCTATTTACCCTATCTTGATTGAATAGTCAAGAGAGAGCTTACTCATATTTTCATTGACAGGGAAAAGTTTTCCCAGCACAATAAGAGTATGTTTATTATCCGTAAAATCTACTATTTCTTACTTGACACCATTCAGACAATTCTGATTGTCGCATCAGTCCTCATGATTCTCTATGCCTTCGTCATCCAACCAAATGAGGTCAGTGGACTGTCCATGTACCCGACATTTAAGGATCATGATTATCTCCTGAGTTATCTTCTGGATGTCAAATTTGATAAATACAAAAAAGGCGATGTGGTGGTCTTTCATTCGCCTGTCGAACTTGACAAGTTATATATTAAGCGGGTCATTGCAACGCCCGGTGATACGATCATGGTGCAAAACGGCAAGGTTTTTCTCAATGGTTCACAACTTGATGAGAGTTTGTATCTGAGTCCGGATGTAGAGACGCATGGCGGAGCCTTCTTGCAAGAGGGTCTTCCCAAGACAATACCTACGGGGACAATAGTTGTGATGGGAGATAACAGACCGAACAGTTCAGATAGTCGGGAGTGGGGATTTCTGGACAAATCACGCGTAGTCGGGCGCTCAGTGGTGCGCTTTTTCCCCTTTAATACTTTCCACCTTATCCACAATCCGTACACGGAGCACAAGCTTTGAATCTTTTGGTCGGCCTGCCCATACAAATCACCCTGGGGTGAGTATGGGACAGGCCTTTCTTCCTCCTGACTGGAATTAGTCTGCTGCATCGCTGAGCTCCTGAGGATTTCTCCCATAGGAAGCCTTGACAATTGCTTTAACTAAACGTCCGAAGCGGTTATTGAGCGTGGTGTCGAGGTTAACGACTCCCCATCCATTTCGCCAACTCTTTTGTTCATAGGCAACATATGGTTGTGCTGCCTCCAAAACGTCCCGATCAGTGATGATCTGCTGCCAGTTGATCTGCCCAACTTTTCTCGAATTGGGGAGAGAGGCGATGCAGACCGCGATGACTATGTTGTTGACTGTATACGGATCGTAAACAATCCGTATCATGACACCTTCATCATTTTCCATGAGCATTCTCCGGGTTGAGTTCTCAATAGACGACGTTCGGTTCAGTTGAAAGGAACTTGGTTACTTAATAAAAAAGTGCCTGTCAGCCAAATCGACAGCTCTTCTTTACAAAGTAGATTGGATTGTAACTAAAGCACATTCGTAAAGCAATACGCTTCAGTTTATGGAGTTAAGGTTATATCAAGGGGTAAAGTTGGAGTTGGAGTATCAGAAGGGATTGGGAAAGGTGTGGGGGTGACTGTAGGAGTTGGGGTTGCCGTTGGTTCATCGGTATTTTGAGTTTGGGGTACGCTGGTAGGAGTGGCAGTGGGATCTTCAGTAATAGTTGGAAGAGCGTCGGTACAGGATTTGGTCGGGATCGTGCCTGAGAGGAAATACTCAGTCATCGCACTACTCGTCGCGGCTTCTGCCCGGAGGCCATTTTCTTTACAGATAGTAACTCTCAGGACACTTGAGGGAGGATTAAAACGTTCAACCGGTGTTCCCGTCAGCATGTGCTCCATCATCTGCCGCCAGATAGGTGCTGCTCCGAGTGATCCGGCGATACTGTCCATAGGTGTGTTGTCATTATTCCCGACCCAGACTCCCACCACCAGACTTGGCGTATAACCGATCGTGAGTGCGTCTTTGTAGTCATTGGTCGTGCCCGTCTTGACAGCAGTCGGACGTGAGAGGGTAAGTGACGTGCCGAATACTTCGGTCCTGGCTTCATTATCAGATAAGATAGAGGAGATCACAAAACTCGTTTCAGGACTGAGTACCTGAATAGGGTCAGGTGTATATTCGTATATTTCTTTGCCTTTTTTGTCAGTGATTTGTAGTATTGTCGTCGGGGTAATATGCTTACCCGTATTTGCAAAGGCAGCATAAGCCTCAGTCATCTGGATAAGCGGTACCTCACCAGCGCCTAAAATCAGCGAGAGGCCGTAGTCGCCGGGGTTGGTAAGTGAGGTGATCCCCAGTTGTTTGGCGTAACTTAGGGTGTTAGCTATCCCGACTTTTTCCATGACATGGACGGCAGGGATATTTAAAGAGTTAGCCAAAGCGCGTCGAACAAGGACGTTGTCACGGAATTTACGATCATAGTCTAGAGGCTTGTATCCGTCAGGGAAAGTGACAGGCTTATCATCAAGCACTGTCGCAGCAGTTATGATCTGATGCTCGATACCGTACGAATAGACGATCGGCTTAAATGATGATCCCGGCTGACGGGCGCGTACTGCCATATTGATTTTGCCGTTAGTCTCATCGAACCAGTCATGACTGCCGACAAGGGAGAGGATCTCACCTGTTTTAGGATCCAGGGCCACAGCCGCGCCATTTGTGACTTTGTTAAATCTGAGATTAGTGACTTGCCGGCTTACCACTTTTTCAGCGTATTCCTGGTCAGACAAATCAAGAGTAGTCTTGACGATAAAGCCTGAGTTAGCCACTCGTTGTTCGCCGTATTTTTTGATCAGCTCGTCTTTGACCATCAAGGCAAAATGCGGAGCCGTGACATTGAGATCCTGTTTTTGCGGATTAAAGAGTATGGTTTGACTCCCTGCCTGTTGTTCCTGAAGTTGTGTGATATATCCCTGCTTTTCCATAAGAGACAGCACAAGTTTTTGTCTGTTGAAGGCTTTTTGCTTGTCACCACTTAAGGGTGAGTAGGCAGATGGTGCAGGCAGGATTGCCGCAAATAACGCACTTTGGCTAAGCGTGAGATCTGAGGCATGTTCACCAAAATAAGTCCGGGCCGCGTCTTCAACTCCGAAGGCTCCCTCACCGTAATAAACAGTATTGAGATACATCTCTAAAATATCTTCTTTGGAAAATCTGCGTTCGATCTCAATTGCCAAAAAAAGCTCCTGATACTTACGCAGGAAGTTTTTTTCCTGAGTCAGTAAGGTATTCTTCACCAACTGCTGTGTGATAGTTGATCCTCCCTGAGCGAGTTGTTCTTTTTGGACGTCACTGACCAAGGCGCGCCCGATCCCCTCGATTGAAAATCCTTGATGCTTATAAAAATCCTTATCCTCAGTTGCGACGACTGCAAGTTGTAGCGATTTGGGGATTTGACTGAGGGGAACGGTATGTTTGGATTTGGCCTCATAAAGAGTGAAAAATGTCTTGCCGGTACGATCGGTCAAAATCACGCCAGCATTTTTATGACTGAGGATGTTTTCCTTACTCGAGAGATCACGGATGAAGTAGAGATAGGTAAGAAGAGGAGTCAGGATAAGGAGCGTAATTCCGGCAAGAATTATTATCAATAAGGGTTTTTTAAAAGTAGTCCAGAGCTCTTTGATAACTGAGACGAGGATGGAGGGATTCTTGGGAACTTCTTTAAGTTCCTCTTTAATTTCCTCAAGCTGCTCTTTGACGTTTTCTAGATTTTGACTCATGGATAATTGTATTCAGTATAAAGTATCAGATAGTAAGTATAAAGCGGTTTTGTATTTTTCGCCCGAAGTGTTTGAAGGTTAGGCTGCTCGTCTCCGCGAGGTTTTTTATGCAAACCTTACCTCTATGTGCGTTTGGTGTTCATATCATACCAGGGATCAGCTTTAGTTTTATCATTGTCATTTAATAATCCTAATCCGCCCATTTCAATCCAGATTCTTGCGGCATGTGAGGCTGGAGTCACGTAGTAAGGTTCATTTTTGTAGGTAGCTATTGCTTGTTGGAGTTCCTGAGTAAGAGGGGAATCTGGATCAGGGGTAGATCCTTTCTTTATATATTTTTGTTATCATAGATCTATGAGGAGATTTTTTCTTTCTTTCATTACTTTTTTAGTACTTGGGATATTCATAGTTTCTCCTATTCGTGCTGAGGATATCCACACAACTGACAAGTTACTAACAGTTGATACCGGCAAGCAAATGCTCTATGCCTGGGAAGGGGGAAGAATAGTCTACCAGACACCTGTGGCTACCGGGCTCCCGAAGTCTCCGACTGTCAAAGGAACATTTAAGATTTATGTTAAGTATGAGACTCAGGCACATATGCGTGGTGTATCGCCCTATATCGGTAAATACGACTTTAAAAATGTACCGTATGTCATGTATTTCCATGAAGGCTACGGTGTTCATGGAGCGTACTGGCATAACAGTTTTGGTACCAGGAGAAGCAATGGCTGTGTCAATGTTCCGGTCTATGCAGCCAAGTGGCTCTTTGAATTTGCTCCGATAGGTACGACTGTTATGGTATTTTAGGATCTTCTTATTTCTTCTTGAGGAGTTCGATGTCAAAAATGAGGGTAGCAAAGCCGGGGATATCTGGCTCGACTCCGTATTTGCCATATCCTAAGTGATGGGGGATAGTAAGACGACGCTTCCCGCCGACTTTCATCCCAGGTATTCCAATATCCCAACCCTGGATGACATAACCCGCGCCAATAGCGACTTCAAAGGGCATATCGCGGTCATGTGAACTGTCAAATTTTTTGCCCGGTTTGCCTGATTCGCTTAGCCAACCCGTATAGTGCACTGTAATATGGTCACCGGATTTGACTTCGTCTCCGTTACCTACTTTGAGGTCTTCGATTTTTAGTTCCTGTGGGTCATCCATTCGACACAGTATAAACAATCATTTGGGTTTTGTGGGTAAGAAAATGCTCGCAATGCGCTAAGCGCTTGGCGCAGAGCGTAATAGATACATGTGGGTTTGGAGGAAGTCGAGATCATCACCGGCGCGATTTTGTGTTTTTTCCAGTCTTGCCTTAGGTGCCTGTTCTTTACAAAGTTCTAAAACCCTCTCCAGATCGTAGAGAAAGAGTTCACGATCATGTTCCGCCGGAGTTTCACGAGTCAAAAAATTGAAAGCCACGCCGACTTTAGCCAGAGGCCACATTTTGGCGATAAATGCTTCCATCATCTGATAGTTATCAGTTGCAAGGACTGCCGCAAGTGCGCCGGAGCAGAAGACGTAGTCATAGGTTTCAGCCAAAGGCTGATCGGCCTCTGGCCGAAAAGGTCGAGGGTCGAAGGTCAAAAAATCGGAGGTGACAAATCGACCTTCCGGATATTTCATCTGTGCATATTCAACAGACATGTGGTAAATATCAATGCCAAGATAATCTATAACTCCACGCTGTTTTAAATAGTCATAGAAATCACCTGTCCCGCAGCCGATGTCCAGCACTGAACTCCCTTTTAGCGGTTTGTTGGTGTACCGGGTGATATCAGTCAGGAGCTTGAAATTTCCATATTTATCGCGATCTCCCCAGCCGTCATCTAGGTTGTGACGGAGAAAATAACCATAGAATTGGTCGTTGATCTCACGATCTTTGTCTGAATAGCGCATGAGAATTATTGTACAGGGGTGAAGTCATAATTGCCACACAATTACTATGAGTATAGTTTTTTGCAATAAAGGAAACTTTTTGTATATAATATAGGACATGAAAGACGTGCCATTATCCTATGACGCTTTAAGAATGGAGCAATGTCAAAAGGAATTTCGGGAAGTTGGAGCACTGCTCGAGTCGGTTATTGATAATAACGCAGAGCAGTTAAGGATTGGCCCTGACTATCTTGCGACACTTCGAACCGGTCAAGATATAGATGTTGTTTCCTATGCGATTAGGTATGATACTCCACGTGAGTTGAATATGGGAATGTCAGATGCGGCTTTTGTGCTGGTGGCACATGACACCAAAGGTAAAGTACTCGGAGTGCGATCGTCACACCTTTTTCCATCAGATCCGCAGTATTCCCTCCAAGCTTTCGGAACGATCGTCACCAGTGAACGCGGAGTAGGTGTGGGTTCAGCACTTGAGACAGCCCATCAGGATCTTCTCAAAAGGGAGGTGACAGACAGAGGTGAGCCTTTGATGTATGTAGCGGTTGATAAAAATCAAGGCCGTATCAGTGCTTATCAACATAGATATAACATTTTGGCGATCGTAGACATGCAAAATTTCTAGACGAAATCATGGATGAAAGATCACGCTGGGAAAGCATGTATGGGCATGATAGACAATTTGGTTTTAAAACGAGGTTGAATGGTAATTTAACGTTGGTTATTAATCCAGCCAGCACAACACATAGTGAAGATCCAGCCACACTCCAAACGGTCCGGATTGTAAAGTCAGAGACAGGCGAGGCTCAAGTCGTGGTCGAAGAGCGAGTAGAGGATCTAACCCAAAGACGCCAGGATAAATTTGATGAACTCCATTTCAAGATCCTGCCTGGACTTAAGGCTGTGCAGTAAGTTTATATCTTTAGTTTTGCAGGGATCTGTCGCCTAGATCCTGAGTAAAACGGAGGAGGTAGCCGTCAGGATCCTGAACTAAAAATTGCTTGTTGCCTGATTCATGGTCATCGACTCGATACCATTTCTCTTCAACTTCCAGGAAGAGTTTTATGTCGTTTTTTTGAATTCTTGAGAGCATTTCATCGACGTTCTCGACCTCAATTTGCAGGTTGATACCGCGACCAAGCGGTGGAGTCAGTTCTCCTGTCTCCCATGTCCGACCTTTACCAATTTCGTCTAGCATCAGCTCTACCTCACCCATGATAAGAAAAGCAAAGCCTTCCTCAGGACGCTCGTAGGCGATTGAAAAGCCTAAGATCTCAGTATAGAAATGAAGACTTTTTGTAATATCCCCGACACTGAGTTCTGGGATAAGTTTTTGGGATGATGTAGTCATAGTCTTTCGTATTATAATACAGATATGAAAGATAGAACCATGAATGAGATGCAGCAATATATCTATGATCAGGAGAAAAAGTGGTTTGAGATATTTAAACCGTATCTAAAAGGTAGCATTTTAAAAGTAGGGGACGGACTCGGGTACCTCACTGAGTTTATGATTGAAGAAAAGCCAAACCTTGCTATTTTGGAGATTCAAAAACATGAGGATGCAATGTATAAAGATAAAGTTGTCATTTATGATGGTCGTCATTTTCCTTTTAAAGATAAGCAATTTGACGCAGTAGTCTGTACGTTTGTGCTCCATCATACTCCTCATCCAGTCGAATTGCTTTTAGAGATGAAACGAGTCGCCAAAAGAATTATCCTCATTGAGGAGACTTACTCAGGTATTCTTTCAAAGATGGATTTGGTTTACCGGGATACATCAGTGAATATGAAAGCCGGGCAGCCATCACCCATACATTGGAAAAGTTATTTTAAAAAAGGTGAGCTTGAGAAGATCTTTGCTCGTGAGAATCTTGAGATGGTCTATCACAAAGAAGTTAAGAAAAGAAGATATTGGAAAGAGCTATTTGTAGTAGAGTAATGTTAACCCGCTTTCGCTCTCTTCAGCGGACCTTGTCTTGCCGTAGCTTCAGAAGCTCGACTTCGCTCTTTCGAGCTTCGTCGAAACGAATGCGGAGGGAGGGAGATTCGAACTCCCGGAATCTTGCGATTCGATGGTTTAGTAAACCATTGCACTAGGCCACTATGCGATCCCTCCTTATTAATCCTTTGTGTATAAAGCTAATTTTGTTGCTTTATTAGCATTAACTAAAATAACTTTATCTTTTGGCCCGATATAAACAGCTATTAAATCATAGTCCTTATTGTCAAATTTATTGACGTTAATGACTCCATTTCCACGAAAGATTTGTCTCATTTCAACTTTCCACGTTCCTGACTTTTTTCTCACAGATGTAAATTTAATACTAACGCGTTTAATTTCGCCATCTTTATAGCAAATAACATCGTATTTACTATTATTTGAAAAAGGCAGATAAACTTCATATCCGTTTTCGATTAAGTAAGTAATGACTTTAGCTTCAGCTAGCCTACCCTTGGTTTTCCGATCCATGAGTATCATGCATTATCCCAAAGAAATCTTTTTTTGTCCATGTTTGTGCTATAGTAGGCTCATGGAAATGGTGGATGTCATTGACTGTGAAGGGCATGTTTTGTCTGTAGTCCGTAAGGACGAGGCGCATGCTCAGGGTTTTCTGCATAAATGTGTCATCGGGGCACTCAGAAATTCTAAAAGTGAGTTCATGCTGATCCGTCCTCCGACACACAAACAAGACGCCGGACAGTATGTCTTTCCTGTCGGAGGACATGTCTCCAGCGGCGAGTCGGAAGTTGCTGCATTAGAAAGAGAAGTTGAAGAGGAGATAGGGATTACAGGGTTTGCCTCAAAAAGAATAGGACAGGATACTTTCGACCGGCATGTATTGGGGCGGCATGAAAATCATCTGTTCGTACTATACGAAATCATTTCTGATCAAGAGCCAATTGCGGGAGGAGAACTTGAGACTATGCATTGGTTCACACCAGACGCTTTGCGCAAAGCGATTAGCATTGAGAGGGAAGCGTTCGGGGATGCATTTTACTTCGTCGCCGAACGATTTTATCCGGAATTACTCAACTAACTTTTATTTTACCTCAAGGATGGCCTTGCTTACCTCGTCGACTAAGCCATTAAAGAAAGGATCGGGGATGATACAGTCAGCTGTCGGTTCAGGCACAAGACTTGCCAATTTTTTGGCAGCGGCTTCTTTCATCGCATGAGTTACAGTCGTCAGCCTCCCATCAATTACAGCTTTAAATACTGCGGGGAAGGCGAGTAAGTTATTGATTTGGTTAGGATAATCACTTCGACCCGTCGCCACGACGTACGCGCCTGCCTCTTTGGCCTCTTGTGGCATGATCTCAGGTGTGGGGTTGGCCATGGCAAAAACAATCGGTTTGTCAGCCATCTCCTTAATCATTTCAGGACGGATATTCCCCGGGCCTGAGACACCGATGATGACATCTGCACCCTTTATTACTTCCGTAAGAGATCCTTGGAGGCGGTCTTTATTGGACAGGCCTGCGACGGCTTGCTTGTAGATATTCATATCCTCCCGTCCTGTAAAGAGTGCGCCTTTACTGTCAACGACGATGACATCTCCGACGCTGCTACTCCCGGGAAGCCTCTGACAGGAGTCCTCACTACAGTTAAGTCCCAAAAGCATGCGTGAGACCGCCAGCCCTGCAGCGCCTGCTCCGACTATGACGACTTTAAGAGACTCGAATGGCTTGCCGACAACTTTGGCAGCATTATGGAGGGCAGCTGTGACGACGATGGCTGTCCCATGCTGGTCATCATGAAAAACAGGAATACCGATATCCTGGAGTGCTTCTTCGATATGAAAGCAGGCAGGTGCTGCGATGTCCTCGAGATTGATACCGGCAAAAGATGGCGCGACATTGCGGACGAACTGGATAATTTGATTTGAGTCCTGTGTAGCCAGGACAAGTGGGACAGAGTCTACGTTGGCAAATCTTTTGAGAAGTAGCGATTTGCCTTCCATCACAGGCAGGGCTCCTTCCGGTCCGATATTGCCAAGACCCAGGACCGCCGAGCCATCAGAGATGACGGCGACGGTGCGTCCGCGCCAGGTAAGATCAAATGAAAGATCATGATTTTCGGCAACTGCCTGTGAGACTGCGGCGACACCCGGAGTGTAGGCAAGGGAAAGGTCATCACGATTATTGATCTCAACAAGTGAGCTCGTCGCGAGTTTGCCTTGATGCTTTTTGTGCAGGGCTATCGCGCGTTTTTGGATGTCTTCCATAGCATGTAGTTTACTCCTTTTTGGGGCAAAAGTGAACGTTTTTTAACAACAGGTAAGAAAGAGTATAATAACTCCATGATAAAAGGGATTGTTTTGTTTTGGGGAGGTTTTGGGCGGGACTTGAAAAGAATAGGCTTGATATAGTATGATATGTCATCTAACTTGACAAAGGTCAGGTTTTTAGTATTTTATATTATTTATGAGAACATCACCTGAATATCCAATGGCTGAAGATCCCGGTGTAAATGACGCCTATTTTTTGCGCCAAGGCGCCAAGGCTTTTGCCGAGAAAATAGGCTCTAGGGGTGATTTTCCTAGAGTAATGGTATCTCAGATTGACAAAGAGACAGGAAGAACAGTTTTGGATGAGAGGGCAGGGCTTGTTGTACCTATTCCTGAAGTCAACGAGGGCTCAGAAATTGATTCGACTCAGCCACCGATTGATATGCAGGTTTTATTAGAACCGGATGGAGCTCTTTCAATTATCAAACCTAATGGAGTTAGTGGAGCAGTAAAAGCATACCCTGTAGACACATCTGTTCGCCAGACAGAAGATTATGCTCGCATTCATGGGGCTCTCGGGACAGCCACCCAAGCATATCTTGATAGACTCAATGGTGATGATACTCCTCCTCCTGAAGATCCACAGCCAGATGGTGGTGGTTCAGCCCCTGTAAGACTGTATACTCATGATGATACTGTAGCTGCTTGAAGTAATCATCTTCTTACTCTCCTCTTACCTCACCCACATCTGCTTCTTAAATCATCAGGTTAATATAAAATTATTCTGTCCTGTAGAACTGGGAAAGCATCTAAAAACAGTACATGACGCATGGGAGGTTAGCCGGCAGTTACTTCCTGAGTGTTATGTTAACTGAAATACTTTTTATCCAGGCTCTCCTGGTGATAGCAGTTTTTGTCCTCTAGTGGATTCGTACTCAATGAGTTGTTTTGTCGTTTTCTATATTAGTTATTTGAGCGTGGCGCTAACGACGAAGCGTTTGAGCCCGGCAAAGCCGTAGGGAGTGTAAAGTGTCAAAGTTTCTTTATTACTAGATTTTATCAGGCTTGTTTCATTTGGAAGAACTACATGCAGGTCCGTCACGGTATAACGATAACTGTCTCCGTTTCTCAAGCTGAGAATAATTTCGTCCCCTTTGGCAAGACTCGTCAGAAGACCGAACTGATCTGTGGTGTTGCGTCCATAGATTACCACATTGTCGTCCTCACCCGGAGAACTTGAGTTAGCCACATGCGAGACAGAGTCAGTGTATGTCGGCCAAACCCCGTTGGTTTTGGTAGCCTCGCTAAGAGGAAGTCCTAACTCCAAAGACGGGATATAGATAAATGTGGGGATAGAATGATTTTTAGCCTCAGATCGTGGAGCATCAGTAGCAAAGGCTGCAAAAGAGTAAGTAGTTGATTCATATAATTTACCTATGAGGACAAATGCGATAAGAAGCAAAAAACACAATATGCTAAAGTGAAGAGAAAAAAGATTTCTCAGCGTTAAGGTCAGTAATTTTTGTTTTTTTGATCGCAATGCCATAATAGGCCTGTAGTATAAATCACTGAGGCTAAAAAGTCAAATACGATAGGGAAGCGGCATCACGCAAAATACTCAGTATTTTGCTATCAGTCTGAATCAGTTCCTGTTTGTGGTGGTTTGGGATCATCTATAGCTGTAAATGCAACAGTCATCTTTCATTCACCTCCTTTCATTGATACGAATGTATCCAAATGGTTATTTCGAATGAATCCGAATCTACAGGTACAGTTTAGGAGAAAAGTTTAAGAATGGGAATAAGGATGGGTAAGAAAGAGGTAAGGTCCGATTGTCAGCTAGCGGGGTAGTTACGGAGGAGCTCAAGGACGGCAAATTCGGTTGGTTTGAGATTGTCTTCTTTTTGCGGCTTGTCCCTGTATTCTTTAATATGAGGCACGAGGATGTCTTCTTCATAGGTTCGGAAAATTGTCGGGTGGATGTAGTAGCTGCGACAGACTGTCGGAGTATTGCCCAGATTTTTGGAGACTTTTTTTACGACTTGGGTCATATTTTTTTTCTTATCATCTTTAGTCTTGGGGGTTTCCATTTGACAGAGATAATTTGCGCTGAGCATGGTGCCGCCCCAGGTACGGAAATCCTTGGCGGTGATCTGTTCGCCGGTTGTATCCTGCAGATATTGGTTGACCTCAGCAGAGTCGACGGTGTGACGCTGATGCTCCTCGTTTAAGTATTGGAAGACCTCATAGCCCGGCAGTTCGATGCATTTACGAATGGTTTTGACCACAGTCGGATTGGTAATGTCTTTTTCATGATCAATCCCTGACTTGCCTTTGAAGGTAAATCTGATGCGGTCACCGTCGACATCCACATGCTTATTTCGCAGTGTTGTCAGGCCGAAGGACTGATTTTCTTTGGCATATTCTTCATTACCGATACGGATAAAGGTATGCTCCAGTAACCAGACGACTGTGGCGATGACTCTTTTTTCATTCAGGCCTCTTGTCGTCATGTCACGCTCTACAGCCTCACGAATAGTAGGGAGATGCTTGCCGAAGAACTCAACACGATCGAATTTAGCTTCCTGACAGATGCGTTCCCATTCTTTGTGATAGATATACTGCTTGCGACCTTTTTGATCGATACCTGTAGCCTGTAAGTGGGTGTTGGCGTAAGGGGAGATCCAGACACCTGTCCAGGCAGGGGGGATGACGAGATCCTTGATACGCTTGAGGGTTTTGCTGTCGTTGACACGTTCACCGGTAGAGCCTGTGTAAATTGGGGATGTTTTGCTGCCTTCACGGCTGATACCGCGGATAGAGTCGGTGATATAACGAAGGTCGAGCTTCTCAGCTTTCTCGAGGACCTCTTCCGGGACATGGGACAGTGATATATCAGACATAACCAGTGCTGAGTTTAAGTATACAACATTAAGAAAAGGGTCAAAGGAGACAAAAGGCGCAAAAGAGAGAAAAGGTTGGTGCCGGCGCTCCGGCACCCATATAGGGTGACAAAGCGCCGGCGTGGCCAACGAGTCACCGGACCGGCTGGTCTGCGTAGCGTTGAAGCTCCGCTTGGACACGCCGGAGTAGGCGGGTGTTGATGTCGGGACTCCTCGCCAGAGCTTGTTTCTCGACGGGAAGATTCTCGACGAACTGGCTGAGAAGCCATTCCGGTTTTGGTTTTCGGTAGAGAACCTCCTCTGACTTGGGTGACTCCCAGATTTTCCACCTTGGTGGCCTGGTCGTCTTGGTCTGGTGGGCCTGGTCCCAGACCCACTTTTCGATACTTGCACCCAGGATTTGATCGTCCTGGATGTTTTGCTGTCGTTCTTGAGACATGACGAGGTCCTTTCGTTTTGTCTCCACCTTACGATAAGGTAGAGCCCGAGCAATCCGTCTGCTTTGCGCAGCCGAGACTCCTCAGGCGCTACCTCTTATAACTCGTTGTATTAAAAAGATCCTTTCAGACGTTATAAAACTGCGATCCACAAAGTGGAAGTCTTAAAAATTCTGAAAGTCCAGCGATTATAGCAAAAAAAGAGAGGAAATGACAACTATAAGATCTAAAGGGGAGTGGGAAGAAAGGAAAGCGGCTCCCAGGCGTGAGCCCGGGAGCCGTGATTGGGTGCATGTACATCCCTGCTAATGAGCTATGGTGGGCATCATCGCATGAACGGACTTGCCGCTTGTCCCTGGGGCTTCCGACCCGCGTTACATCGCGGGTTGACGCATTTGGTTGAAGATAGCTCGCGCTGGTTTCTCCGGCATGTGCTGAAGAGCCTTCACGAACGCCGCCAAACCGAGGGCGTCGAGACCTTGGACGTATTCGTAAACGTCCATTTGAATCTTGCCCGGAACCTCCTGTGACAGAGGCCCGGCTAGCACGTAGTGGGTAAAGATCGACTTGCCGCCGATCCGTCGGGGGTTGGCGTACACCTGCCCCGAGTTGACCACCGTTCGTTTGACCGCTTGTGCGATGTTGGCGAGCGATGACCTGACTGCGCGCCAGATCTGGATCTTGGTCGTCTCATCCAGGAAAACATCCTCTTGTTCGGCCTGTACGGTGTACCTGCCGGTTTGGGGATCTACCCTGAATGTGATGACGACGTCACCCACACGGTCTTTGCCGCCGTCGTGCTCGATGAACTTCAACGAGTCGTACTGCGAACCGTCGGGTGATGTTTCCTTGACGAACGCGGCGTGATATGGCCCCCCATTTTCCATTCCTGCGTGGAAGGAGTTAGGGGAGATCACGTCCGTGTCCGGGTGCTGGATTCTCCAGTTGGAGTCTCCGACTTTGAAGGTGCGAACCCCACTGGGTTCTGTAACTGTGAGCATTCTTTTGATCTCCTATGGTGGGGTAGATCGTGCCCAGGACAAGCTCCAGAATTATAGCCTATAATAGTAAAACTGTCAAGTTTTAGTGAGGCTAGATTGAGGCTGGATGAGTAAAGAAGATGTTCGATGTTTTTAGTTTGAGTGTGGTTGGCTCTCCTCTCACCAGAATGGTGAGAGGAGAGCTTAGTGCCCGTTTTAGAAAGGATCGTAACGACCCTCATCAGCCTCTGTTTTCTTCCTGGGAGGAGTCTCTGGCGGAGGAAAGCGAAAAGCTTGCAGTCCCCGAAGGTGCTGCTCGGTGATGCGGGTAATGCTGAGACCTCCTCCGCTGACCTTAGCGCCATCCAGATAGGCGCTTCCCAATTTGCGGAGGATTGCTCCGATCCATGGAAAGCGTGTCAGCACGACGCTGATAATTTGACCGATGGTCATGTGGCCTCCTTCCGGCTGTACCGGTACTGTGTGTCTGAAGTAACCTGTTTCAGTTCTAAAACGTGCGAAATACGTAGTTGATTTGGAACAGCCGCTAACGGATATTCAAATAAAAATACGTCAGGTAATTATAAACTATAAGATGTCCAGTGGCAAGTAACGGGAGCAAATCGAGTTACAGAAAGCGGACAGTATCCTCCCACCCGATCTCTTTTTGGGTTGAGCTTGCGGGGAGATCATAGGAACCTAAGTTAAGTACCAGTAAGACTGTAGGGTGCTGGCTGTCCATAAGGAAGATCTCTCTTCGAGGTGCTCCGGGGCAGAGGGGAATAAGCGCAGTATAAATACTAGGATATGTAGCGGTCTGGTCAACTTGGAAAGTACAATTTTTATAAAGTAAGTCACTTTGGGTGATTTTCTTCACAGCATCCACAGGAGCGTCTGTCGATATCTTTGTGAAGACATCGACATAAGGTTCTTGGCTTGGAGGCATTTTTTCAGGGACCAGGTAGACTCGATTATTAACTTGCTGAGCTGTAACTTTTTTTAGCTGGTTGGGGTTGAGCTCAAATTCTTTGGCGTAATCAAACATAATACCTAATTCCTGTGAGTAAAAGCGATTGCTTGTCGGGTCAGCGCTCATACTTGCCTCAGGGGTAGGTGTGGGAGTAGCAGTAGGAAGGATGGTGGGAGTAGGAATAACTTGATTTGGGGCAGGTTGGGAGGTTTGCCTAAGAGTCAGGATAGCTATCCATGCTCCCAGAATAATGATTACAGCCAGCATGACGAAGTTAAGTAACTTATGATGATTGCGCGAAGGAGCAGGTGGCATTACAGGTGAGGGGACTACAGGTTGCGGTGGAGGGGGAACTGGAATTTCAGTTGAGTAAGGAGAGGGTGGATTCTGATCCATAGGAGTTAAGGTTTAGCTACGAGAGTCTTGAGGATCGAGTCCATCTCGGCAAGGGTAGCATCGGTCGGACTGCTGGGTGCAGTATAGGAGATAGCTCCGACTGACGTAGGTGAGCCCCATGACGTACCATCACTGCTGGCACAGAAGCTGAAGACGGTCTGGGCCGGGTTTTGTGAAGTAGCGACATAGCGACGAAGTAACATCCCGCCTGCGGTATCGATCTCAGTAAATGGCGTCTTGCGGAGATCCTGCATCGGCCCCTCAGGCACGCTTCCTTCAAAAATACAGCCGTTGCCTCCCATAGCTGCTTGATAAATTTTGATCTGATAATTACCTTTGGTCAATATATAGTTATCAATAATGGCGGTGTGGGTCGTTGCGGGTGTCCAGGTCAGAGGGTATTGAATCGTATACGTATTGAATGAGACACCGTTCAATTTAGTACTGGTGAACGTTGCCCAGTCGGCTTTGGTCTGAGCTGAGGGCGAGGAAGGAGCCGTGGTCGGAGTTGCGACTTCGACTGTCGGAGTAGGGATCTGAGCCGGGGAGGGAGTCGGGATGGGGGCAGCTTGCTGAGCTTTCAGATACATAAAGCCGCCCAGAGCAGCGATAATGACTACTACTGCAACTATAACCAGTATCATCATTTTGCTTTTGGGAGACGGGGGCATGGGTGGTGCCGGAGGAACCGGCTGTGAGGGAGGTGGTGTAGCTTGCGCCGATTGTGGCGGAGTTACCACAGGCGGCTGATTAGTAGGGGCTGCTGGATCCATAGATCCAGTATTTCAAGTCAGAAAGAATAAGTCAAGCTTATTCCAACTGTTATTTTCTCTCAACGGTGATGGAGCACTCGGTGACGAGGGCGGCGATAGCGCCTATTGCTGCAAGCGCGGGTGCGATCAAAGCTCCAGCCACGCCGATAGTGAGTGGGAATTCGACGATAGTCTTGCCTTTTTTATCTTTAATGGTAATTCGGCGGATATTGCCTTCGTGAAGTAATTCTTTTACTTTCTTTAATAATTCTTCACCACTGACTTTGAATGTTTCAGTTTTTGGTCCGGTTTTTTTAGTAGCCATTGATATCACCTCCTCTCAAGTATGTCATCCTGAACTTGATTCAGGATCTACTGAGATGCTGAAATAAATTCAGCATGACAAAGAATTGAATTATAAAATATAATAAATTTTTGTGATGTGAGAAAGATCACGTTGGGATGTCCTGGGAGCGCGCAGCTGCGCGCTCCCAGAAACGAATCCTCTAGCCAAGTTAAGGTTAGCCCATCCAGAGTCCACCGTTGACGTCGATCACAGCTCCAGTGATGAAGCTTGCGTCGTCAGACAGCAGGAACGCGACCACTCCGGCTACTTCTTCTGGTGTTCCCATCCTTCCGAGGACGGTGCCATTGATGAAGAAGTCCTGCACTTCTTGAGGCAGAACGCCGGTCATGTCGGTCTTGATGAAGCCTGGCGCCACCGCATTCACTGTGATCGGGCGTTTGAGGGAGCCGTACTCCCGGGCGAGCGCCCGAGTCAAGGTGATGAGACCGCCTTTCGCCGCGGCGTAGTTGGCCTGCATCTTTTGGCCGGTCCGTCCGACGATCGATGCGATGTTGACGACACGGCCAGAACGCTGGCTTGACATGATCGGTAGCGCGGCCTGCGAACAGAGGAAGGGACCGCGAAGGTTGGTGTTGATGACGTCGTCCCAGTTCTCGATCGGCATTTTGGCAGTGGGGCCGTCACGTGTGATGCCCGCGTTGTTGACGAGGGCGTCGATACGCTTGGCAAACTCCAGCGTATCGTCGATGAGACGTTTCGCGCCTTCCGACGTCGAGACATCTGCTTTGACAAGATGGGGAATGCGTTCGCGGACTGCGCCGATTTCGAGCTTGGCGCTCTCGGCGACTGCGTCATCTCCGTGGTAGTTGACGATGAGCTCGTAACCGTCGGCGCTGAGGCGTTTGGCAATAGCCAAGCCAATTCCTTTTGTGCCTCCTGTTATGATGGCAACTTTTCCTTCTCCGGGTAACTTATTGTCGGTTCCCATGTCGTGGAGCTCCTTTCGAGCATGTTACTACGGAACGCCGGTGAGGCCGTCTAGTATTTCTAGACTGGCTCATGAGCGTTCCGTATTTGATGGGCTAAGTTATAAATGAGCTAGAGAATTAAAAGAACATTTGAACATCTGAAAACGCTTAAGTTTTCGTCTATTACAAACGCTTGAGGGAATTATACCTGAAGCTTATAATATTTAGCAAAGATCTAGCCGCGGATGATGAGGGAGAGGAGGTGGCGGGCGTAATTTTTCTTTGCATCAGTAATACGTACAACGACCATCCCGAGGTTTATCTGTCCATAGATCACCAGTGCACCAAGGGGGGCAAGCATGATGGAGGGAAGTGCCAGTAAGTCCTCCTCACCATCAACGAACATGACCTGGGGGATGATATTTTCGATGGCTTTTACTAAAAGCGGACCGAAGTCTTTGTTAATCGTGCCCGCGGGATTACTGATAGTGTAATCGGCTTGCGGAAAGTAAATATCGAGTTCTTTGGTATCCATAGGTTCCCGATGCGTCATTTTATCCAGAATTGAAAGAGTAACCGGGATGCCTGTCTTGCGGAGTGCAAGTGAGACGATATCGCCAATAGTAATAATGGTAGTGTCATCGGTGATTTGTGCCTTGATCGTCTCAATATCGCGGGTGACTTCACCCACAGGCTGCTTGAGCATTTCACGGAGATTCTCAGGCAGAATATACTCAGGGCTGTCCACGAAAAATTTGAGATAGGAAGTCCCTTCCTGGTCTATGATTCCCTGGCGTATTCTCTCAGAGCTGACGGGCTCACCGTCATCTGCTTTAACGAAAGGGACGACCACGATCTGCATTTCCGGAAGCTGACGATTTTTACGTTCGGTATTGATTTTCTTCGCGGTCTCTTCGGTGGCGGGACTGACGATGATCACATCGATACTCGGGTCAGTGAGTGTGGTGCCGTATTGATCTGTGATAGGAATGAGTGTAGTGCGGTCAAGAAGTTGATGAATAGCCAGATAATTCTTCAGGGTCTGCTCACGGGTAGCGTAGTCCTCTATGACCTCAGCATAGTCTTTGTCCTGATACAATTCACTCTCGGCAATACCGATCGTCACTCGTTCGGCACGCATGAAAGCATGGGCGAGAAGCATATGATGGCCCGGGTGGAGACGATCAAACGTCCCACCGATGATAGCATGTTGGGCAGGCATAAAGATATTGTAAAGAATTCAGAACCAATCGTCTACTCTGTTTGTTTGACTAACAGTGCCGACAAGCCTATAATACAGGCTTATTGTTCTTTAAAATATTTTGGAAAGAGTAACTTCACAGTAAGTAGTACGTAGTTGGTAGTAAGTAGCAAGCCACATATGCGTGGATTTCATGCTTAGTATCTCGGTATTATTTGTTCTGAAGTCGCCTCTTTCCAATTCACATCATTTTTGGTAGGCGGCTTAGTGTTTGTATTTTTTATAAACAGTGAGCCGTCTATCACGTCTTGTGGTGACGTCGTCCCACCGGGAAACCGGTATATTTAAGCAGGAGGCCATGATATGGGAGAACCAACCGAACAAAAGGAAGAAGAAAAAGAGACCATTGCGCTGGGGATTACGGCTCTTGGTCGTCTTGAGTACGCTGGAGACGCACTCCTCGCACGGGAGTTTTTTGAGAATGGTAGGATGCCCTTCGGGCTCCCATCAGTCGGCGAAGAGGCATCCGCCGTGTTGGCAACAACTGCCAACCTGGTAGCGCGATTGTTGTCTGAAGAGGCGTTGGTGGCAGAAGAGCTTGAGTCTCTTGGGCCGCCGCGTACTTTTCGCGGGACACCCCGGCTGACTCGGGGAGTCTACCTAGTCGCTCACCCGATCTTTATCAACATCCAAGAGCCTATTCTTAAAGATCTCGTCAAGGTACTACGGGATCTTCTGAGAAGGTTTCGGGTGATGGGGCCGCTACGAGTCGAGGTAGACGCGCTCGATCAGCTCACAGGAGTAGTCTACGCGGCTCAGGACGCCTGGGATGAGAAACGATTAACTCGTACTCTCAGGAGTAACTCTCCTCAAAGTCTGCTATCTCGATTGGAGGAACAGCCTGATCGGCCTCCGTCCAACCGGCGAAGTGGTCTGGAACTGCGAGCCATTACCAGGATACTCCTGGACTACGAAAGGGTAGCCCCGGTTATTTTCGACACAATGTTTGGTGACGACGAAGAGATCAGTCCTGAGGGACCGGTGCTTGCCGAAGACGATTCGGAATGATGTGACCCGCTCGGCGGGTGAGGCGAGATGTGAGGGGTGAGGAGCGTAAGCTCCGAGCCCCTTTTTTCGTGCTTATGAATTGTGTTCAGAGGAGTCACCCCGCATCACCTTGTAGGGCGGGGAGACACCTCTTCAAGCTTTAATTTTGGCCATTTGGAAAGCCAGTTTTTCTCCTTTACTCTTCTTGTGAATAGCTCTGGATTATGGGCGTATTTTGTCGCGTAGTTTGGGATTTTTCGCAGTTTGAGTCCTACCAGATCCTCAATCCCATGTGGAGCACTTAAGATTAGTTTATTGTTTATCAAACTTACTCCGACACAAGTTGCAGTCTCGCTCCAGTCAGCCAGTGCTTCAGTTGAAGTTTTATATGGTTTGGTGTGGTGCGGGATGTGCATCCGGGCCTGGTTGGTCACCGACCATTCAGTATCGGGTATGAGTTGTTTTAATCTCTTCTGATAGCCATCCTCAACAGGAGTGCTATAGGTATACAGATTCTCAGGGAGAAAGTCAGAAAGGTCAAAATAGATGACATCAATATCAGGTAGAGGAGTTCGGGCTTGATAATTATGTAAAACATCCCAGACTTTACTCCTGACAAAGCCTGCGCCGATCCACCAGTCAGGCAAATTTAAGGTTTGGACTGCCTTCAAAACTCCCATCATCCAGGGATCTTTTTCGATGAGTTTAAGCAGGGCTGATTCGTCCACGGAGAAAGTATAACATTATGGAGTTTTCTTTTTTCGAAGGAGAACTAAAGAGAGGATAAAGACAGTCAGCATATTGATCTGACAAAGGACACAGACAGGACAGATGACATGGAGCTGAAAGAGTTCACGATAGGCGATGTAGAGACAAAAGATGAGGCCGAAAGTGGCCATGCCCAGAAGTAATTTTGTCTTTTTGTATGTCGCGGCCAGAAAGATCACGATATAGCCGATGAGGCCGTAAATGGGTGTGGGAACACCTAATGTTTTGGCGACTTCGCCTTTAATGATGGCGTCGCAGTTGACCAGACTATTGATGGAGCACAAAGTACGAGTAGGTTGCTCCCACTGTTCGTAGAGCAGGTAGAGGGCAAGGATTATACCGACGATCGCAAGTGCGCGGATGGTAAAGAAGATTTTGTCGACCATAGAATAATTATCAGGAGTTGGAGGAGAGCCGGCAGTGATTTGGATCACTCAGGTGTATAATAGTCATATGGAAGATCATGAATCAGAAGGAAGTTTGGGAAAAGGTCAGTCAAAACCGACTATTGGCGATCTGACGTTGCAAAAAGCTATAGAGCTGGGTGAATACAGTCCTGATTTTTTAGGTCAGTTCCCGGAGTGGCATCAGCTTAGCCGGCATATTCAGTTTGAGTATATCCGTACGGCTCTGGACAATCGTAATCGTCAACTCGTTAAGCAATGGGCCGAGATCGTCAATGTTTTGGATTTCAGTAAAAAACCGCATTTAAAAAATGCGTTAAGTAATATTGAAAATCAGCTTGAAGTTCTCAAACAAGATCGCGAAGATCTCTATGTGGAATATTCCGCCGCCTAATTTTCATAGAATGAGGAGAGGTGAAAGGCCCGGTCGCCTCAGCCAAAAGAGGCCAAGGCGAGGCCGGGTGCCTCTCGCGAAAAGATGTGGGGAATTAGGACTGTGGTACGGTGACGACATCGATACTGGTCCCGAGATCTTGATGTGATCTGGTAAAGCGATAATCGTTAAATTCGAACCATCCCCCCGATGGGTTGTACCCGAACGAACCGCTACCTTCCATCGTCTGACATCGCCAGAAATAGACGGCGAGATTGGGATTCCATGTGACGGTGACTTCATGGAATTGTTCCCAAGATCCACGTCGATAGTACAGCACCGTCATTGTGTCAGGGTCGGGGACCACGATGACTTCCCCATGGTTGGCTCGCTGGTAGATACGTGCACGCCCTGAGAGATTGACGGCATATGTCGAAACAGAGGCCGTACGTTTTTTTGCCATGAGAGCCTCCAGTGCGTTGTTTCGTATTAACACCACCCAAAATAGATGGCGCTCTGAGTACCAAGACGGATACTCATAGGGCCATCTACTATATATTCCACACATTCTTAAAGAGCGAGAAGAAAAAAAGCTCCGCAGCAGTCAGAAAGCCAGAAATGACTTAGGACCATTGAGAAGCAGAGTTGTATTATAATCTTTTTGAAGCAAAAATAAAACTTATGGGACTGGTCAAGGTTAAATACTCATAGTAAATGGTCAATTGTTTGTGCTATAAACGAAAGTATACCCTTCTCGCTCAGTTTTGCAAACAATTTTAGCAAAGCTGAGCTCAGGGCATTATACAGAATTTGTAAACTTAAGCGTAAGGAGTATATGTTGCAGGGATTTAAGAAATTTATTTTACGGGGCAATGTCGTTGATCTGGCTGTCGGTATCGTCGTCGGAGCAGCTTTTAACAACACGATCCAAGCATTTGTCAAAGGTGTGTTCACACCATTTCTCGGGATAGCCGGTGGAATCCCTGATTTTTCCAGTCTGACTTTCAAAGTTAATGGATCGGTATTTCTTTTTGGGGAGTTTTTTAACTCATTGCTCTCATTTCTCATCGTGGCCACAGTTATCTATTTTTTCGTCGTGGTGCCAGTGAACAAACTCAAAGATCTGGCGATGAGCGGGAAGAATGAAGACCCTTCAAGTAAGCATTGTCCTTTTTGTTACTCAGATATCCCTTTTAAGGCGACTCGTTGCCCCAACTGTACCTCCCAGCTCCGTGAAGAGAAAAAGAAATAAGATTTCTCTGTACTTTTGCGCCGCCAAAAGTACCAAAAGCTCTCGCCCTAGTCTCCCTCAATGCAGAAAATTGTGACTCATTCACTAAAAGTTTGTGCTATTGACTTGCAACTTTTACCTGAGGGTCGCTCATTCATCCCAATTTTCTAGGCTTTCGGCACGAGCGGGCGATCTGGGAGACGGCGTTTATATCTGTATGAATGGTAAGACTTTTAGTCCTGATGAGGCTGCGAAAAATGTTGGCGAAGGCAAATTTATTCTATCTTTGATGATTTACAGTAAGTCATTGAGATTAGGCAGGTAGGCCAAGATGGGCTTCGATGCGAGTAACTCTTTTTCGAGTTTTCATATTATCTTTATCGAGATAGTTAACCACTTCTTTTATTTCATTTTTTAATTCCTTGTGGTTTTTGTTCATTCTGATTTCAAGATTTTTGACGCGATCCTTTACCACATCAATTTCATTCTGGAACGTCATCTTTATAAGAGTTAATTGTCCTCCTAAATCATCTCGTGTAGTTTGAGACTCAGTCTCTACTTCTTCGCGAACAACGTTGCGAATAAGATCTATATCGGATTTTGTTAGCATGGTTTAACTATAAAGTTTGAAAAGTGCTTTTGCAAGATTATTAAAAAGAACAAAAGAGGTCAAAACTATTTTCGTTTTTTACCCTTGCCCCGCTTTGGTCGAGTCGAAGTGGGCCATCTCCAGGAGGCTTTTTCGCCTCTGTGGTAGGAGATGAGGACGAGGATGGAGGTAAGGACTGCGGTGAGGAAGAAAAATATGACAGTTGAGACAGTTTGATTAAAGAGCGGATCTCGTAGTCTCTCTGAATAAATAAAAGCCAGTTTGATTTCCAGTATTAAATAGATAGCAAGCGTCAACCAGCCTTGCCAGGTGGCCGGATACCAACCGAAACTTATTTTTTTTGCTTTGGACCACTTTTTTTGTGCCATAACGTTAGTATAGCAGTTAGCAGTTAGCAGTTAGCAGTTAGCATAGGGTATAATAGTAACGTGCACCACGACAAAGATTCGCGGCTGACTTCCAAACGCGTCATCCTCACATCATTCTCCATAGACATTCTCGATCTTGTGTCAAGTATCGTCGTGGCTTGGCTTTCAGGCAGTATTGTTATGTTCACCCAAGCCCTGGAGGGGTTTACTGACCTCGTCTCAAGTGGTTTACTCGTCTTTGGGTTGAAGAGATCACTGCGTAAAGCGGATAAAGATCATCCTTTCGGCTACGGACGGGAGATTTATTTCTGGACGCTTATTTCAGCCCTTGTTATGCTCGGGAGCACGGCTGTATTGTCTCTTTACTTTGGCTATCAGCGCTTTATCCACCCGTATCATCTGTCAGATGTACCATATGCTCTCATAGTCTTAGTTGTAACTATTTTTACTAACGGTTACGGTTTTACTTTAAGCTATCGGCGTTTACTCAAGGGGAGATCGTTGCGTAATATAGCTAGGGTTTTTTATCGTTCGTCTCTTATTGAAATCAAGACAACTTTTATCCTGGATTTGATGGGGACTTGTGCCTCAGTTTTGGGTATTATCGCGATCGGTCTCTACGCGTTAACAGGAGATTCCCGGTATGACGGATTGGGAGCTATGACTATCGGTCTGGTACTGATCTTTTTTGGCTTTTTCCTGATTGCCGGGATACGGGATCTCTTGGTCGGACGCAGTGCTGCTCCCCATGTTGAGCAAAAGATCAGAGAAGCTGCTCTTAATGTCCCTGAGGTTGAGGATGTGCTCGGGATTAAGACTGTCCATGTAGGGTCTGAAAAATTACTGGTGGCACTTGATGTGCATATGCATAGTGATTTAAAGACGCGCGAACTTGAGATGTTGATGGATGAGATAAAGGCAGAAGTCCGTAAAGTTGTACCGAGTGTCAAATATATTCAGGTGGAGTTGGAGACGAGGGATAGAAAAGAGATTAGAGGTAAGGCTAAGTGGCACAGTGGGTAGGTTTTACTCCGATTTTCATGAGGGTTTTCTCTTCCAGGAAGCTACAAGAAAGCTCCCCAGCAAGTAAAAAAGCAGAAGTTGCCAGAAAATAATTGAGAGGAGTGTGGTTGAGAGAAAGATCGCGATCATATCACGCTGCGCACCGTTGATATCCAGCAAATAGCCACCGATTTTGCTGACTATCAATAAAATAGCTATTAATATCAGGGGCGTGAACATTACAGGGAAAAGGACCGGCCTACGGACAGTTTGTCTTATCTCTTTATAGGGGTGAAAGGTAAGCCCCAGGAGTGTCTTAGTCCAGATATAGCTGGCAAAAACGATAAAAGTTTTTTTCTTCATAGATGATAAAAAACCTTGAGTACCAACTCCGTAAAGTTGTGGCCTAAAAGATTGCGAGCAATAAGTGTTATGAGCAAGGCAAGTGGTATCAGATACCGCCATGGATGGTCAGACAGCCAGGTCGTAACGAGTGCGAAAAGATGGGGAAGTGGCATGTCTTCCAATAACTGATGCTGTTCTTTAGCACGTTCTTGCAATGATCGAATAAATTCACTCTCGTTCATAAGCTTTTTTAAAAGACTGCCGGGCTCTGAAAAGCAGCGATTCGGTTGCTTTGGGAGAGAGATCAAGCTGCAGCGCAATTTCTTTGATCGGGAGATCCTGTTCGTAGTGGAGCATGAGAATATGGCGGTATTTTTCAGACAGAACATGATAGGCTTCTTCCATCCGGTCACGAATTTTATCTTTTTCCATCTGGAACTCGGGTTGATCAATTTCTCTGGCAAGAATATCCAGGAAAGGAAGTTGGGAGAGGACCAGTGATTTAACTTTCCTTTTGCGATAAAAGTCCACTATTTTGTGTTGAGCAATGCTATAGAGCCAGGAGGACAAGTTGGCATCTTCTTTGAGAGTAGGCAGGGCATCAATTGCTTCCATAAAGACTTCATTGACCAAGCCCTGGACGTCTTGGGGTGGGAGTTTGCGTGAGAGAAAACGGGCAATCCGGGGAGAAAATTGGTAGTAAAATTTAGTGACAGCCTGTTCATCACCCTCCAAAATAGCTTGGATTAGCTCTCTCATGGTCATATTATACGCAAAAACGAATGATTTTGTCAGGTTTGACGACATATAAGTAGGAGAAAAAAAATGATAGATCTTGAAAGACTGGTTTATGGCCCAATTGCTCTAAATAAAGATAATGTATCTGATCAAGAAGGTCGTGATCTGGATGAGGATGAAGGGATAGAGACCGGTGAGGGGCGTATATATATGGATTCCTCCCCACTACGGCCACGTGAGGCGGCAGGATTTTATATGAGGAGGAAAGGATTATTAGATTAAAATATGTTACCCAAGCAAATGCTGATGCTCGTTGATGAGCAGGATAATTTTTTAGGGGAGTATAAAGATATCACGACCTGCCATACCGGAAAGGGCGTGCATCATCGCGCTTTTATCGTCTTTCTTACTAATAAAAAAGGTGAAGCACTACTGCAAAAGAGAAAACATGTCAGGTGGGATAATGTCTGGGATATTTCAGTGACGAGTCATACCCTCCATTTACCCGATCACGATGAGAGTTATCTTGAAGCAGCAACCAGAGCCTTAAAAGTTGAGATGGGTATTCCTGAGATACCGCTTAAGCGGACAGGAGAATTTAATTATTATGCTAAGCATGGTGAACAATGCGAAAATGAATTTGTGGCTATCTTTCAAGGCAACTATGACGGTCCGCTTACTCCCAATTCTGAGGTCGTTTATGAGTATCGATGGGTGAATCCGGAGCAGTTCTTTAGGGATATGCGTCACTCTCCTGATGACTATACTCCCTGGGCCAAACACGCGATGGCCACTCTTGAACGGAGGGAGCGGAGATGAGTCAAATTCAGCAAGTAGTCAAACAAAATACTGACTATAATACTCATTTTAGTGATTATCTTACTGCTGCAGCTTCTGAAATAGATCGGGAGCTTGAAAGCACGCTGGTTGTTTGGGGCGATGAGGTAGCCGAGTCAAATCCAGCCCTCCTACCACTTTTTGAGGCATTTAGTCGGTCCTGTAAAGGTGGAAAAAGACTACGGGGAACGATGGTCAGACTGGGGTATGAGCTTGCAGGCGGGGATAGACCTGAGGCAATTCTTGCGCCAAGTGTGGCATTTGAGATCTTTCAGACTGCCATTCTTGCACACGATGACATTATCGACAAAAGTCCTCTCAGACGAGGACAGCCCTCACTTTTTCAAGGCTTAGGAGGAGATCATTATGCTATCTCTCAGACTATCTCGCTTGGAGATTTTGGTTTTTTCAAAAGTCTTGAGCTTCTTTTACAAAGTGACTTTCTCAATGAGTTAAAAAATAAAGCTGCAGTTTTTTTTAGCCAAAAAGTACTCAAGACTATAGAAGGTGAGATGATCGATGTCTATTTACCAACAACTACTGTCTACACACAGGAAGATATTCTTCGCTTAGCATCGCTCAAAACAGCTTCATATACATTTTCCGGGCCACTGGGTCTTGGGGCGCTCCTCGGGGGTGCCAATCAGGAACTCCTCACCCAACTTGAAAAATTCGGAATTAGTTTGGGTATAGCCTATCAGCTGCATGATGATTACCTCGGAGTATTTGCTGATGAAAAGACACTGGGTAAATCCACCAGCTCAGATATCATGGAAGGTAAAGTTACCTTATTGTATACTTACGCGCTTAAGCATGCAGCAGATGTTGAACGAGAAATTCTCCGTCGGCTTTACGGCAAAAATGATCTTACCTCTCAGGAGGCAGAGGTAGTGAGAGAGCTCTTCGTCAGTACCGGGGCAGTCTCTGCACTCCAGAAAAAAATGAATGCGTATATCGACCAGGCGCGTGAGGTAATCGATACGCTTACAGGTAACAGCTTACAAGCACAGCTTCTTTGGAGTATGACGTCGTATTTATTGGAGAGGGAAAAATAAGATGAAGTCACATGTCCCTCAATCTGTGGCCATAATTATGGATGGGAACAGACGTTGGGCGAATAAACGTCATCTCCCACTTTTTGCCGGACACGAAAGGGGTGCACGTGTGATCGAACCGCTCGTTGATCATGCCATAAAGATCGGTATTTCGTATCTCACCTTTTGGGCATTCTCAACTGAGAACTGGAAGCGCTCAGAGGAAGAAGTGCAGACGTTGATGGATGTTTTTCGTAAAGCCCTCCATGATCCGATGATGAAGCGCCTGGACAGCAGTGGAGCACGGATCAAAGTGATTGGGGACATGACACCTTTCCCCTCAGATATTATTGAAAGAGTAGATAAGCTTATCGAGAAAACCAAGGAGAATACCAAGCTGACGGTTAATTTCGCTTTAAATTATGGGGGGAGACAGGAGATCCTTCAGGCGGTGAATCGGTTGCTTAAGGAAAATAAAGGTGAGGTGACAGAGGAAATGTTTGCCGAGAAGTTATATACTGCCGGACAGCCTGATCCTGATTTAATAATCCGTACTGGTGGAGAGCAGCGCCTGAGTGGCTATCTGCCATGGCAGGGAGTCTACTCGGAGTTAGCCTTTGTTGATACCTATTGGCCTGATTTTAGTCCAGAGGTTTTTGATACCGTACTTTCGGATTTTGCCTCCCGCCAGCGACGATTTGGGAAGTAAATAATTATTATGAGATTTCGCATAGGTATTTTGTTATACTGAGCTCATGGGAGAGCAACCAGGTTATACTCCAGAGGAAGAAGCATCAATTACATCAGTTGAGATGCTAGCAGAAAGGCTTGGTTTTGAGCCGGAATCACCAGATAATCTTCCTTTTCCACTCGCGGGGACAATTGAAGGCGGCAAGTTTTTTTCCCGCCGTACTGTCCCAACCATGTTCCGTCTCACTCCTTCAGAAGAAAAAAAACCCGGCACATTGCACTTCGTGTCGCGAACAGTGGTCGATAGTCAGACCGGACAGCCAGAGGAGCGTCTATCTGTATTTAGCCAGGAAGACCCAGCTTATAAAGCCAAGCCGGCCATCAATATCTCGGAAAAGAATCTCATGCTGCCATATGAATATAAACCAGAACCTCAGCCGATGACCTGGTTATCTCCTCGTAATATCTTTATGCCCTTTCCAGCAAATGCTGATTATCAAGAAGTTTATGATAGGCTAAATCGGTGGCTCACTCCCTCTCGTCCTATGACTATTACTGTTGGAACAGAGGCTGTTAACGCACGAGTACGAGCTCTTAACTCTGAAGAGTATCTAGATGAAGCCTATGGCAATATAGATAAAGATTTATTTTTTGAGGATGAGACTACCGATTCCTTTGAAAAAGTAGTTGAAAAATTTACGGCAGCATTTCCTGAGAGTCTTGATGGGAAAGTTTCTCTGACCAAGGTACCTAAGCGGGGGGCACACGGCATTATCTTGAAGGAGGGTAGTGGAGGCTTTACTCTTCAGGTAAGGGGAAAAGGAACGGTGGCAGTTTCACCTCTTTTCAGATCACAAAATCCCAATTTAGACAGAGAATGGGATTTTTGGGAGGTAGAAGAAGCAATAGAGGTAACACAGATGAAGGAAAAGCCGCTTGAGATCAGTAATGGCCTTTTATCCCAAGCAGTATCCTGGAACGAACAGGAAGATAGACCGTTTACCTTTCTTGACTTATTACGTGATCAGACAGGGAGAGAATTTGTTACTGACAAACGTCTTAAATCACTAAAAGGTCTAGGCGGACCGATGGTAAGAAGAGTACAGAAATTGACGTGGGAGGAATTTACCAAGCTGACTCAGGCACGGCTGGAAGCCTTAACTGATGATACTGTTGAGATAAGCGGTGTTGGGGTGCTATCGAGAGCCGATGCTCTTGCAGAAGTTACAAGCAATACGAAAGTCGGACGGAAAATTATGCGCAGGCAATTCAGGGAGATCGAAACTCAGCTCGCGCAAATACAGATGGAAGATTTTGCGATTTCTAAAGATATGCAGGCTGCTTTGAATATGCTTGCTTAACTTATTTGACTACTGCTGCAAGATGCGGGCTTTGAGGGAACGGGCAAAATTAATATACTCAGTCCAGTAAATTTCTGCCAGACTTCGTTCTTTACAGATTTCATTAAGCTGATCCAGATCTGCTACTGTCGGAATGATATTTTCCGTTGACTGGGAGTACATGATAGCTTTGAGGTCATTGATATGATCCATGCCTCGGGCGTGTCCCAACTCATGGGTCATTGTATGGATCAATTCGTCATGGGAGTTATTAAAATAAATTGAGATGGTGTTCGTGGCGCCATCATAGAGTCCCTCCTCAGGCTTGATAGACAGTGATTGATTGAGAGCATCGATCGTGCTGTTAAGACTGCGGACCTGGGAGTTGTAATCTCTGGTTGACTGATTGAGCTCAGCAGCCATGGCATTAAGGGCTGAGGCCTCGGCCTGAAGCTCTGATTGTTGTTGTTTTAACCCCTGATACACATCAGGGGGCGCACCGCCCTGACTGTTCCATTTACGAATTTCTGCATTGAGAGCAGCTGCTTTTTGGTCAAAAGCGGCTGAGCGTGTTTTGTACTCCTGGACTTTAGGATTGAGTGAGTTTTTATCCGTATCGACCTTCTGCTCAAGACTGTTGATCTGATTACTCAGAGCTGTGCGGGCATCATAGACGAGATTGATAGTGACACCTTTTCTTGTTGGCTCGAATTCAAAAATAGTCTTTTCCTGAGTCTGATTCCAAATGCCGGCGGCTTCTTTCAGATCAGCGATAGCTTCTTCACGGGTGAGATTGAAGCGATCATCAAGTGAACCGAGGTGGTAGCTGATAGGTGTATCACAGTATGAACCGGAGAGGAGGTAGCCGTTTGAAGTATGGAAGGCAAAAAGGAAAGCAGTGACACCGACGAGTGCAAAAAAGACAATAAACTTCTTCATAAAATGATTGTAAATAAAATGCATCGGGCGTGCAAGAAATTCGTTAGTCATTTTCGTTTCAGCTTTCTTTCAGAATGCGCTATTATAGTAGAGAGATTGTTGCATGTGGAATTGCTAAATTGTTAGTAGTTCTCTATTCGGTCGCTCGCTGCGACCTCACTCGAACAATATATTATGGATATCAAGAAAATTGTTCTAACAGTTGTGGTGGTTGGCAGTTTTGTGGCCTACAGTATCCATGAGCGAGAGGAAGCACAAGAAGCCGTAAATGTCGTCAGGACGTCTCAAGAGCAGGAAAGTCTCAATCCCCAATCATTTGTCACCCCGACTTCCGAGTCCGCGACCCAGCCACCTCAGAATTTTCAATCAGGCGGCATGATGAAGGGGCAGCAAATGATGGGAATGTATAAAGACGGTACGTATATCGGCAGTACCGAGGATGTTTTTTACGGAGATATTCAGGTAAGGGCGACTATCCAGAGGGGGAGGATCGTAGACATAGAATTTCTCAATTACCCGGCTGATCGGGCTACATCAGTGCAAATTAATGAGGCGATGATGCCGATTCTCAGGCAGGAGGCCATCACGGCTCAGAGCGCTGATGTCGATATCGTCAGTGGGGCGACAGACTCGAGTAAGGGATTCAGAAGATCACTTGCCAATGCGCTGGCACAGGCACAATAAAAGAATTAAGAATTTGAAGTTAGAAGTCAGTAGTTAGCAGTTAGTTGTTATGAAAGTTACAAAGTTTATCATGGGGATGCCGATCATCGTTGAAGTAGTTGACCGGAGTGTTTTGAAAAAAGATTTAGAGGAAGTTTTTGCCTGGTTTCGTCGTGTTGACCGGCAGTTTAGTCCTTATAAAAAAACGAGCGAGGTCTCACGTTTGAATCGTAAAGAAATTACTTTTGCTCAAGCTTCAGCTGAGATGCGGGAGGTTTTGGTTTTGGCAGAGAAGGCCAAGCAGGAGACTCAGGGCTATTTTGATGTTACAGCCCGCGGCTTTTTCGATCCTTCAGGGATTGTTAAGTCCTGGGCAATTGAGAAAGCCTCTCAATTATTACAAGAGAAAGGCTTAGCTCGCTTTTATATCAATGCCGGAGGAGATATCCAGGTCAGCGGGAGAAATGCACAGGACGCAGACTGGCTTGTCGGTATCCGTCATCCTTTTATACAGGATAAGATCGTCAAAACAGTCAGAATACCTGGGGCGATTGCGACCTCGGGGACATATCTGCGCGGCGATCATATCTATGATCCACACCGGAAGGGGATCCTGAAACCAGCTTCCGCAAGGGACTACCTCTTGAGAGGGGCGCAGGATGACAACCTAGTCAGTCTGAGTGTTATTGCCGGGGATATTGTAACAGCAGACGTTCTGGCGACAGCCTCATTTGCGATGGGGAGGAGCGGGATTATGTTTTTAGAAAAAACAGCAGATGTGGAGGGGTATATGATTGATAGGCAGGGAACGGCGACATACACAACTGGGTTTGAAAAATACGTTGTGTAAGTCTAGAAGACAGAATTAAGTATATTGTATACAGAATAAAAAGATAAAGAATAATCTTACTTAATACTTAATACTTAATACTTAATACAAACATGCTTAATTTTATTGATTCATATCTCGATCGGATTACGATGTACAGGCTTGTCTTGTATTATCTGATCGTCTTGCTCGGAGCGGCTTTCCTATTGAGTCTCTTAGGCATTCTCAACTATAATCCACTCGGGATTTTATTTAACAGTATTTTTCTGGTCGTTATCTGTTATATCACCAATAGAGTTTTTGCCTCAGTTTTTAAGGCTCCGACCAACGTCGAGTCTGTCTATATTACATCTCTCATTCTCGCCTGTATCATCACGCCTTTTAAGAGTCTGCAGGATTTGCCGATGCTCGGCTTTGCGGCTGTGTTGGCAGTCTCATCCAAATATATCTTGGCCATCAAGAAAAAACATATTTTCAATCCCGTGGCGATTGCTGTCGTCCTGACGGCTTTCGGCTTTGGGGTCTCAGCGAGCTGGTGGATCGGGAACGCCTGGATGACGCCTTTTATCGTACTTGGCGGACTACTCGTCATGCGTAAAACGAGACGCGAGCATATGGTCTTCATGTTTTGGGCAGTTGCGTTGGCTGTGATTTCCATTTTTACCCTTATTGATGGTAACTCATATGTCTTGATGCTTGATCAGGTCTTCCTCCATTCGTCATTTTTCTTTTTTGCTTTTCTCATGTTCACCGAGCCGCTCACGACTCCGCCGACACGAAGTCTGCAGCTGATGTATGCGGTCCTCATCGGTCTCCTTTTCCCGCCTCAAGTTCATCTGGGAAGCTGGTATACCACGCCTGAGCTGGCACTTGTCATCGGCAATGTTTTTGCCTATCTGATCAGCCCTCGGCAAAAGTTCGTCATGCTTCTCTCAGAAAAATTGCAAATCGCCCCTGATATCATGGATTTTGTTTTCAAGCCTCCTGAACGCCTCCGCTATTCAGCAGGTCAGTACTTCGAATGGACTTTTCAACACCCCCAGACCGACAGCCGGGGGAACAGGCGCTATTTTACACTTGCATCAAGTCCGACAGAAGATACACTTCGGATCGGGGTCAAATTTTATGAAGGCGGCAGCAGTTACAAAAAATCACTGCAAAAAATGGATGAGAAAGTACCGATTGTTGCTGCACAGCTGGCAGGAGAGTTCATTTTGCCTAATGATAAGACAAAAAAACTGGTTTTTGTGGCAGGAGGTATCGGAGTGACCCCTTTTAGGAGTATGCTCAAATATCTTATCGATACGAAAGAAAAGCGGGATATTATCGTCCTTTTCTCCAATAAATATGAGTCGGATATTGTCTATAAAGATATTTTGGATCAGGCAGAACGTGAACTCGGGATCAGAACTGTTTACACACTGACCGATACTGATAAAATTTCACCGACTTGGACAGGGGAGAAAGGAAGAATTTCCTCTGAGATCATCCAGAAAAATATTCCTGACTGGAGAGAACGATTTTTTTATCTTTCGGGTCCGCATGCGATGGTCGTGGGTTTTGAGACGACGCTCAGGCAAATGGGACTGCCGGCATCACTTATTAAAAAGGATTTCTTTCCGGGATTTGTATAATAATTTTTCTCTTGACCCCTCTCCTAATAGGAGAGGGTGGTACCGCTTGCGGAGGGTGAGGTTTAGGTTGCCTCTTTGCAATTTCTAAACAAATATGGTTTAGTGGGGGAATAATCTTGGGAGGCTTGCCCTCCGAAGCCTGACCTCATAGGGTTAATGCAAATTAAAGTGAGGAACGAAACCCGCCTTCGCTAAAGCTATGGCGGGCGAAGGGGGGTGATAGATAATGAATAGTAAAATTCTTATAGCTGCTGTTGTACTCCTGGTAGTACTTGGTACAGGAGTGTATCTTTTGACAAAGAATTCGACCACGACTGCACCTGTCCCTGTTGCGACTCCTACACCGACAACTGCGGCTATCGAGGAGACTCCGACAGCAGCACCGTCGGAGGCGATGACAAAGACATCAGGAACAGTCAAAGAGATCACCGTGACCGGTTCATCTTTCAAATTTGTCCCGGCTACGATTTCTGTGAAAAAGGGGGACACGGTCAAAGTCACCTTTGTGAACTCGGGCGGCTCGCATAACTTTGTAATTGACGAATTCAGTGTCTCAACCAAGGTTATTGCCAGTGGGCAGTCAGAGACTGTCAGTTTTGTGGCTGATAAAGTAGGAACGTATGAATACTACTGCACTGTGGGTAACCACAGGCAAAAGGGTATGGTGGGCAAACTCATAGTGCAATAAGGTTTTTCCTATGAGATAAGGAGGCCCCGAGTCTGACTCGTGACCTCCTTACTTGTTTCTTACGAAATTTCTCTCCAGTGTATGCTATCATCCGTCTGAATGAATCGGATCTTTCTGATCGGCGGCTTGGGCGTCATCGCTATTGCCGCTGTCAGTGGATTTTTCCTCTCCCGTCCTGACTCCGATACCACATCAACCGCAACCCAGTCATCCGCCGGTCCAACTCGTGCACCATCACCGACAACTACATCGGTACCAGAGATGAGTTTTCAGGATCTCCTCAGCTTGGGAGGAGATCATAAATGTACCTGGTCGGGAACGACTGGGGGGCAGACTATGGATGGGGTCGTCTACCTATCAGGACGTAAAGTGCATAGTGAGGCACATACGACTGTCCCGACACTCGGGGCGATGACAGCCTATGCTGTGGGGGATGGGACTACGATGACGATCTGGACGAGTATCGCACCAGCGCAAAAAACAACCATGCCCTATACGCAGATGGGAGCTCCGTCAAGTACGGATAAGCAGGCTTTCAATGCTTTCGCCCAGAAATATGCTTATCACTGCAGTGATTGGACTGTAGATCCTACTCTGTTTGTGATCCCTAGATAGCCTTGACGCGTTTGGTATAATATATCCAGTATGGTAAGCAAGAGTCCTGAAGGTGATCTTCTTCCTCATCATGGAGCCTCTAAAGTTGACCTCTCCCAGTTTCGTAGGCTTGATGTGCAACGTATAGGACCGGGTGAAGCATTGCTTCTTTATAATTCCGATGTGCCTGAAGCCGAGGAGGCTGTTATGGATGTGGGCGCAGATGAGAGGCCCGTAATAGGAGAAATCTCCCCCCAGACAAGACAGATAGTAAAAGATTTGATAACCGGGCACGGGGAAGCGATACGGCATGCGACCTCAGGCGAAGGACCGGATGATTTTGGTACTGAGAGAAGTGGGCGGGAAGCCCTTCATGCGGCTATAACTGGGTTGAGAGGAGATCGTGCGGGTAGAGGTGCATTCGGGAATATGGTAAAAGAGATCGTTGCAAGTAATGCCACTAAGGGTGTGTACGACCCTCCGGACGACTCACTCGCATTTGCAAATGCCATACAAAGGTATGTCCAAGATCAAGCGGATAGGTTTTATGATGAATACGGAGTGCGTTATGATACTAAGCCGATACCAATTCGCGGCCAAAATAGAGTTTCTGATGTAGCCTAAAAATGAAAACGGGTTTGGCGGACAGGAATACCCGCCGCCAAACCCGGATACTTTCTCTCCAACGTTCAGTCGGTGGTCGTCGCCTGGATAATGCCGGGCAGTCTCGCCAGATCCAGGTTTTGTCCCACCGGGTAGATTACGGCTACGCCAATGTAAGGGAGAGCAAATTCGATCGTCCCGTCGTATTTGACGGAGTAGGGCTGCGTTCCCTGCACGCTACATGACTTATTGTCGGTCTGTGGCGCTCGCCAGTTGGCTTCGGCGACCTCATCCCGGACAGCGATCTTATGACAAGTGAACTTGACCAGGTGACGATCAAGCGTGATTTGCTTGAGCGGCCCTCGGAAGCACTCGCCACCTTCAAAGACAGCGATATCTCGCCCGATGAGATCCCTTCTCGTAGCGAGAGCGGAGCAATAGCCTCTGCTGGAACTGCTCATACCCACCTCCTGTTAGTTAGAAACAAAAAGTTGAATGCTTTGTAAGTTGCATCCGACAACGTGTGCCGGGGCACCTTTTTCAGCACGCGCAGTATAGCAGAGTAAAGCTTTAGCTAGCAAATATGGTCAACATCTTTTACACCGGTTTTGTTAACGCGCGTGGTAGAATACAGTAGTGAATAGGTTTTTGACATTTTTTATTTTTAGTTTTGTCACTTTTCTCCTCTTTCTCCCCGTGAAAGTCTCTGCACAGGAAGCTATTAATTCCTTTGATGTCTCCATGACTGCAGAGAAAAACGGAGATCTTAAGGTATCGGAAAAGATCGCATATAGCTTTGGTAGTTCGTACAGGCACGGCATTTATCGCTATATTCCACTCGTTTCACGAGTAGGTGATCTATATCGAGTAATCGACATCAAATTTACCGGAATTCTCCGCGACGGGAAGAAAGAACAGTATTCCATAAATAGCAGTGGGGAGGAGATAAAAGTAAAGATAGGGGATGCCGACAAGACCATATCCGGTCCGCATCTCTATGAGATCGATTACATCGTGCGAAATGGTATCGGGAGTAACTACGCGGATCATGACGAGATCTACTGGAACGTGACAGGGAATGAGTGGGGAGCACCTATCGAGGCTGCTTCGCTTTCTCTTGCCACAGATTTTGGTGTACCGGTTGGACGGACCATTTGTTTTACGGGACTGATAGGCTCAAAAGAAAGTAATTGTGAAGTGACCAATACGAATGGATCAGTAAAAGTCGCAACAGCTATCTCTCTTCCTCAGTCGCAAGGATTGACCTTTGTCTCGAAATTTCCGGTCGGGACTTTCCCTAAAAGTACCCTGCAAAAATCCATGCCTACCGACCCGGATGTCAAAGTATTTTTGATTATTGTAGGCATAGCATTTGTACTCCTCAATTTTATCCTCGCGCCATTCCTGCTCTCCTGGTATCTAAAAAAGCGCAATAAAACCAGATTTGGTCCGCCTACGGTGAATTTTGATCTGCCGGAGTCTTTTAATGGGGAGCGTATCAGTCCCTCAGAAGCGGGGACGATCGATAACACTAAGCTTGAGAAAGAAGATGTCGTGGCGACTATTTTTGATCTGGCGATCAGAAAATATCTCAAGATCGAAGGCACAATCAAAAAGACCAAATTTGGTTTGGGTGAGAGCCAAGACTTTACCCTCACCCGACTTGAGCCCCTCCAAAGGCGGGCAGGCCACTCATATGCCGAGCCACTCAATCAGTTTGAGAGTTATCTTATGGACAAGCTGTTTAAAGGTGAGAAGACCGCGACGTTAAAAACGGCCAAGCTGACCTATACGACTTTTTCAGATCTTGAGACCAAGAACTTCGCGTCATTGATCGGCCGCAATTTTTATAGCAAAAATCCCAAAACACAAAAATCATTCAGTCTGGTTTTTGGCCTCATGGCACTTTTTTCAGGATCGATCATCCTTGGCCCGGTGCTGTTGTATTTATCACGCAAATTAAATGGACGGACGACTCAAGGGGATGAGATGGATTGGAAGTTAGACGGGCTAAAGATTTTTCTCAAAGCGACCAAGAGATACGATGTCTGGCAGACCAAGAACTTTGTTTTCCTCGAGTCTATGATCCCGTACGCGATGGCACTTGGGGTGATTGAGGATTACATGAAAGAGTTGAAGTTACTTAAGCCCAATTATAGTCCGAGTTGGTACAGCGGGCGGGGGAATTTCTATATGATGTATCCGCTTTTCAACTCAACAGCAAGCAGTAACGTCACGACCAGTGCCCCATCTTCCTCCAGTGGGTTCTCCGGTGGCTCCTCAGGTGGAGGAGGGGGAGGTGGCGGCGGCGGGTCTTGGTAGTTTTTTTCTTTTATTTTTCTTGGGGGTCGGTAGTAACTTTGAATCTTTTATCTTCGAACCTTTTATTTTTTTAGATCGATCTTGAATAAAGGTTACAGGACCATAAAAATTATTTTCAACTTTTTGTGAGTTGTGGGGTTCAAAATGAAGAAAATTTGAGAAATCTGCCCCTATTTTAAAAAGACTTTCAACGAGCTGGTTCATATTTTAAGTTCAATAATATAGAGTCTTCCTACTCCTGGAACGTTTTCCTGAGTCCATTCGTATCTTCCATTGTGTTTTTTAGGATCGATATCATGTGCCTTTAAAAAACTGGTAGCTGAGACCGTTGCGTTGAACTTTTCTTTGGTAATTTTAAAGGTTGCTTTATCTTTATTATTAGTAGGCAAAATTCCTATTGCTCGTTTAGCTTTATCAAAAAATAAAATCACATAGTCATATTTTAAGATATCAGTAATTTTGCAAAATTTGGCTGAAAAGGCTATTGCGTAGTGCTGAGTAATAGAGATTTCTGCAGCTCCCGGAGTAAAGTCTTTCTCAAACTTAGTAAAGTTATAACTCATACTTCCCATAGTACCATTATATTTTCCCGTTGTCAATCTCCGTGTTTACCATTATCTCCATCAGTCTTTGCGGTAGTTCCTCAGGTGGAGGAGGCGGAGGTGGCGGAGGGTCTTGGTAACCCCAGCTTCCCAATTCCTTCTCTCCAAGTAAAAAGAGAGTCGCGTTCTCTAGGTAATGGAATAGTGGTATAATGACCTCATGCTAGAGAAAGAATATAAATATTATAAAGACAATCAAAAGGATTTCCTGAGTAAGTATAAAGGGAAAGTTTTAGTCATAAAAGAAGAAAAGCTTATTGGTGTCTATGACGATGAAGCAGTTGCATATGATGCAACGGTATCTGTTCATCCACTGGGAACGTTTCTTATTCAAAGATGTGTGCCTGATAATGAAACTGTGCAATCATTCCACTCAAGAGTGATCTTTTCATGAAAAATAATGCAAGACTTTCAAGCTTTTACTGTAAAGTATTCTGGTAGAACTAATGTACTTCAAAGCGAGGTAGCTATTTCAGCCGCGTTTGATCCCACTATAGTAGTCAAAGTGAATAGACCTCAATCCGTTAAAGCAATGGCGATTTGGGATACCGGTGCTAGCTGTAGTGTGATCTCAAAAAACTTAGCACAGAAAATTGGCCTTGTTCCTTCGGGGAAAACTACAATTACTGGAGTGAATCATACTACTTTGGAGAATACATATCTCGTTAATGTATACCTACCAAACAATGTTTGTGCAGGATATATAAGAATCGCAGAAGTCCCTGCGTTATCAGGTGGTGCTGACGTCTTAATTGGAATGGATATTATTGGTGAGGGAGACTTTTCGCTGTACTTAGAAAATGGGTGTAGCGTTATGAGTTATAGATTACCGAGTATTGGAGGAACGGATTATGTGGTTTTAGCAGGGAACATCAATAACCAGCAAGCTTTGCGTCAAAAAATTATGAACGAAAAATCAAATCTTTCTCGAATGAATAGGGCAAAGGCTATGCACAAAAGAAGGTCAAAGAAAAAGAAGAATTAATTAAACCTTTGATCAGTGGGCTCGTTATTCTAATCATAATCTTCGGATAAGGAAACTATTTTAACAATGAAGCTTCTTCGTAGGTGTTAGGGATAATATTTTTCTCTATTGAATATACCGCAACTAATATTGAGTCATAAGTCTGAGTACTTTCATCATACCCTTGAGGATATTGTTCTAATTGCTCTCCAAATAAATTATTAATTTCGTTAATTATAGTTGCTCTTTCTTTTTTTGAAAGAAGATAAGGAATTTCTCCAGTAGGGTTATCAGATTTTGGATAATCATAATAGAGAGAGGCAATTTGGGGTGCCGATATAAAAATTGTTTTGAACCCACTATCTCTATCAGTGTTGTGCTTAGCAACCGCATAACTTAAATTTTCTTCATAATTCGGGTCGTTATAGTCAATCTTTCGCAAATAGGCAATAAAATCATTATTTGCTTTTATGACCTTATTTGCTCCTAGAGTCATACCTTCAGCACTGAGAGAAATTACTTGATTGGGGTCGTTAACATACTTCTGAACAGAAGAATTTCCATCTTTCATATAATCATTCTGTTTTAATAGAGTCGTAATTGCTTGAGTAAGAACGTCTTGGTCTTGGTGCGTATTTGTATTTTGACCAGCTAATTCATAGTAAGATAAGGCATTTAGTATATCCAACGAGGCCTCAACCTTATTTTGGGCAGACTTTACAATTCCGATTGTTGGAGTCATGACTTGAGATCCTTCATAAACTGTCTTAGTAGAATTATTTTGATTAAAATAATATAACCCTCCAAGAACTAAAAGGATAATAATAAGCCAAGATTTATTAGTATTGTTTTTCATTTGTTATAGTTTACTTCAAGTTTATAACCACTGGCTGACACCGCCATGATGAGAGCATGTTCCACGCCTACTCTGACTAAAACTATATGTCCCGTCTCCACAGATAGCTGTTGCTCCTGCAGGTACAGAATTTGAGTAGGCAGGTGAGTGGACTTCATTTCCAGCACTATTTGTATAGTAATTATCATTACTTAGCCCTGATTGTGTTGTAGCTGCTGGGATTGGCGTAGGTGTACTAGTTGGAGCGACATAGATTTTTTTAGGTGTCGGTGTTGCGGTTGGAAAAGGAGTTGGAGTGTTGGTAGGAAGTGGGGTAGGAGTAACGATTTCTTGGACGGCTGTAGGTACAGAGGTAACGACAGTATTTAAGCCTTTTACTTCGCTTTGAGAAGGTTGACCATATGAAGATAAACCTCCAATGACGAGAATCCCTACCACAGCCGCAATAGTAATTCCTTTAGTACTCATTTATAGCCGGGCAGTTATCAGACTATACTCCTATAGTATTAAATTGTCAAGAAACTATAAGGTAGTGGTATAATTGCGACGAATGAAAATACAAGACGATATTATTTCTTACAGAGAGATGTGTGATATCGAAAATGTTCAAACCCTTCAAAGAGGTATGAATTATCGATTAAACAGAGATTATTCAGTGATTCTCCTCTCTCAAAGAACTAATGCTCCATATCAAGACAAGATTCATGAAGACGGCATCTCTATTGAATATGAGGGTCATGATATATCGAGAAAAGGCTATGATCATAATCCTAAAGCGTATGATCAGGAGTCAAGACTCCCATCTGGAAGATTAACTCAAAATGGGTTATTTCTTCAAGCGGCTGAAGAATATAAGCGTGGTCAACGAAAGCCAGAGTTAATAAAAGCCTATGAAAAAATTATGGATGGGGTTTGGTCATTAAAAGGCTTTTTTGAGTTAGTGGATTATAAAATAGAACATGATGGGGCTAGAAATACTTTTCATTTTATTTTAAGACTGACAAATGACCAGTCAGTGAGAAATATTGAAAAAATTGATGTGGCTCACACTCGACTTATTCCGTCGCAGGTTAAAAAAGAAGTCTGGAAAAGAGATGGGGGTAAGTGTGTGATTTGTGAAAGTCGTAATAATTTACATTTTGACCATGAACTCCCGTTTTCAAAAGGTGGGACAAGTCTAACCTCAAAAAATGTTCAACTTCTTTGTATGAAACATAATCTAGAAAAGTCTGCGAAGATAGAGTGATTTTTGTACCTACCGCGAAGCAGTTAAAAAAGTGGAGCTCTAAATACCCAACTCTTCCATATTGCTTTTTGATTTTTGGGGATTTATACTAATTCTTAGATGAACTATCAGGTAAATTTACTCGCTGTTGTGATCGCCACTGTCCTGCAGTTTGCGGTCGGTGCAGTCTGGTACACTTTTATCTTCGGCAAATTGTGGGGCGATATTCACGGCTTTCACAAACTGCCTAAAGAGACTCAGGACAAAATGAAGAAAGACATCACGCCGTATTACGCCCTCCAGTTATTCGTCACCATCCTGGCCACTATTGTCCTTTCGATCCTGATCACCAATCTTCCTCAGTCCAACCCCTATGTCGTAGCCTTCCTCGTCTGGCTCGGCTTTACCGTCCCGGCACAGGCAAGCGCCATCATCTTCGGCAATGATGACAAAAAATGGCTGGTCAAAAAACTCTCAGTCCAGGCCGGTGCGGCACTCGCGTGCCTGGAAGTCGCAGCCCTCGTCCTCTCCATGTTCTCCCGCTAAATTAACTGTCTCATAGTATATATTTATTGGTCAAAATATGCTACAATATAGTTTCTGTGAATGCAGGGGAGGGAGGAATTCTTCCTTGCGCGTTTTCAGAAATCGCCGGGGGGCGATACGGATCTTTAACTTTCGAACGGATTTACCAAAAAGGAGTACAACGTCATGCGCCGGATTTTCGCAATCTTCGCGTTGACACTCGGGCTCACGCTCGGGTTCGCCTACAGCGGCCCGGTTTCGGCCGCAAGTAGCTCAGTCTGCAAGATCCCCAACGGGGGTGATGCAGACAACAACGGCATCGGTGACGCCGGCGTCCGGGTCGTCTGCAACTACACCTCGGTGTACGCTTACGACAGCAGCGACGCCTACTACTGGGACCTCGGCGACGGACGAATTTACACGTCTGCCGGGATCACCACGATCGACGACCTCGACCAGGACACGCTTTCGGTGTGTGACTACCAAGTCCACACCAAAGGCTCCTTCAATAACGACCCGTACCAGGACACCGGCGTGATCAGCAACATGATCAGGTGCTCTGGCTTTGGCGGCAACGCGACCTTCAACTACCAAATCGTCCATTCGGATGATCCCCGTTACACGGGCAATCCCGACTGGGCGATCTGGGGCGACTGGGAGTACCACGTCCTGACCGAGTCAGGAAGTGGGAACGTCGTCCAGACGATCGTCGCGCATCTCAATCGCCCTGTCTAGCTCGAACAAATCCGTTCCGCCCCCCAACCAATGCCCGCCCCGAGTCATTCGGGGCGGGCAACCGTACACTTGATTCGTCTCCAGTTGAATTATAGGCTCCACTAGGTATATAATCCTCTCACTATGGTTGAATATCACGGTCCGAGTACAGAGCACGATAGGTATCAATCCAAATTTGTAAGAGTCGGTACGAGGCTCTACGTGACTGAACCCGGTGACACAAAGACACAACATTCAGAGTTGGCGGAGCAGGACGGGTTCGTTGAGGAGTTGATCTCTTTGCGGGAGAACGACCCTTCGGCTGTCGACGCGGGTCAGATCGGGGTATCAAAGGACCCCGAGCAAATTTTGGTTATGGGTTTTTCCGGTACCCTGGATTTACCCCAAGGCGATGAAGCAAGACCCAGGACTATTGAGACTTTTCAGGAACAGACTCCGACTCACTCGGTCTCCGGCTTCTAAAGTATTTTCCTCCTTATTTTTAGTCTTTTGAGATATATAATCCGCCTTTGTACTTGCTGCTTCTTGTTTCCTGCTATACTCATAGAGTGAAAGATCTCCATCAGACCTACCACATCAAAGCGCCAGTCGCGAAAGTCTGGGACGCGCTCGTCAATCCCAAAGTCATTGAGAAATGGAGCGGGAGCAGGGCTGTCATGGATGCCAATGTCGGCAGCAAATTCAGTCTCTGGGATGGGGATATCAAGGGTACCAATATCAAAGTTGTGGCTGAACGCGAACTCGCTCAGGACTGGTTTGGCGGTAAGTGGGACGAGTCATCTCAGGTTGTTTTCCTCTTGTCAGAAAAAGATGGGGTGACGACTGTAGAACTCAAGCAAGAAAATATCCCGGATAGCGAAGCAGCCGATATCGCGGATGGCTGGAAATCCTACTACATAGGTCCTCTGACTGATCTCCTCGAAGAATAAATGCGTAACTCGTACTGATTTAACCATCTTTTGACTGACAAAACAGCCTATTTGTTAGCTCTTTGTCAGGTATTTTGTTCGTCAATGTTTTATCCTACATATGGAGTTACCCTATTATCTGAATATTATCCTATAATATGGTATAATTCCTGATATTACAGGAACGGCGTGACAGTTTTTTGCAGTTATGTTCGTGCCTGTTTTATTTTTTCCTGCCTGTCGGCAGGCAAGTCGTACATTGATATCGAACTAGAATACGCACAGGCTCGCCGTGTTTACTACACGTAAGCAGGGCGAGCCTGTGCAATCGTGCCTGAGCTCGAGTAAAATCAGGGGGAGATCCGTGGCCAGTTTTAATCAAGTTCGCAAAGTCGTATCTCTTCAGTCGCTTAGGGCAGGGCCCGTCTCTACGCCGAAGCCGGTTTCACACCCGTGCGGTGTTATGGAGGATCTTCCTCAGGACTTCAAATATCTTTTGATCTGGGTCGTTTCTGGGCCGATTGGGTGCCCTGACAGGTTTAGGGTCTACGCCAATCACGGCGACGATGACTTCCTGTTGCTCGGTCAGCTAAACGCTACAAAATGCTCGGAAATTCATGCCGAGCTCGTTACTCATTTCGGCCAAAAGCTGGCTGATGAGACCAGCATTCCGGCATTCTAGTTCACGATTCACGTGTGATTGAGGCGGCCCGAAGTACATCGGGCCGCCTTTTTCGTATCCGCTTGACAGCCAAGCGGGATTGTTGCTTAATAATGATATGCCAAAAGCAGGTGTTCGAAAAATTAAAAGGACTCCGACACTTTTCATGGTCATCATCGTCGGGCTGATCCTGCTCATCCTTGCAGTGTCTGCTAAGTATCTCACTGCCAAAAAAATCATGCTCTCATATAACAACCTTGCGACCCGTCAGGCTGCCCAATCTACCGCCGAGCAGGCCAAAATCATCGCCACGACTATTACCACTCAGCCATCTATCACATCACCTCTTTATTTAGCTCCTGCGCAGCTAGAAGCGCATATCATCCTGCTCAGTAAGCAGCTGGAGCGCGACATCGTTATCATAGATACAGAGCGTACCATCCTGGCAGATACTGTCCCTGCCAATGTCGGGAGTAAGTACACGGAGGATGACAACAAAGCTATCGATCAGACCCTACAGCAGGGGAGATTCGGAACTTTTGTTGAGAACAGCCGCGACTATCCAAAAGGTCTGGCAGAAGTCGTCATTCCGCTTCTCGATACTAAAAATCAGACCGTCGGAGCAGTTATCCTCTCCCTCAACCACACCCAATAACTCAGCCATAAACCTATAGTTTGCTATAGTATCAGTTTTTCGCTATAATTGATCCTAATCTACCGATTCGTTCGTTCTTCGTAGAAGGAAATTTCCATGGCACGTTCACCGAGAAGTGTGTTAACATCCGAGTATCTCATTCAACCTCGGCATTTCGACACACTTAAGCATTCCGTGGGCGCTACGGGCGTCGACCCGGATGAAGAGCCGTTTGCTCGGGCCATCATCAATTTTTGTCAAGATCGTGGCGAGAGTTGGGGGCCTTTCACTCAAGAAGAGGTGGAGGCCTACCTCGTGGAGATCGAGGAAAAGCCATTAGACATCTATAGGGTCATGAAAAAGTGGGCGAGTCGTTGGCTCGTCTACGTGATCGATGAGCGCGAAGTGACGGTCCAGGATCCCCGCACAGGGAAAGACAAGAAGGTCATGAAAGCGACGTACATCTTGCGTCATTTGTTCGTGGCAGGTTGCTTTTCGTCAGCTGGGATTCGTCACTATCAGTCGATAGATCCTGAAGCACCCCAGGGCGGGGCGCCTCAGACGTAACCAACCGCTGCACATGCGCAGAGGAGAAGCACGTCGGGGCGTCCCTGACAACACCTGAGGTGCTTCTTCTCTTTTTCTTCCAGAACTCAACCTTATCCCATAGTTTGATTTAGTTTTTCCACTTTGCTATAATTTCCTTACTACCGTTTGGTGTAGGGACTTTCAAGAAGGAAGGGCAATGATCGTCAGGATGGTTGAGGCTCAGGTTGACCGTTATACGGTACAGCCAAGCCAGATCGATTCGCGTCGACACTTTTTTGGCGTATTCGGAAGTATTGAGTTGGCTCTCACGGCCACAATGATACTGAAGGTCTGCCAGAAAAAAAACAGGTGGACTTGGCTATCTCGAGATGAAATCCTCGAGCATGCCGGACAGAGGTTCGAGCACTACTCCCTGATGTTGGAGGAGATGATCGAGCTCGAGATGCTTATTCGCGACGAGCTGGGCAAGTACCACGTCACCAACGCCTTTGTGCGTGCGTGTTACTTCTCTCAAAACATCCCACTCTACAACTACGTAGTCACTGAAGCACCCCGAGGTGGGGCTACACCCGCATAGAGCGAGCTTTCTGTATAAGCACAGAGAAGAGAAGCATGTCGGGGTCGGCCCGCAACATCTTGAGGTGCTTCTTCTCGTTTAATCCATATTGGAATTATTTATATTCTCGAAAACTTCGTACTTTTTTGGATTGACAGACTTTAATTGAATTGCCATAGTAGAGACATGGCTAAGAAGAAAACGAAAATAACAAAGAAAGTTGCACATCACTCAGCTCATCGTCACTTCCGTCCGAGTTATAAGGCTCATCCTGCCTGGCATCTAACCAGTAGCGCATTGGTACTCATCCTCTTGGGTATTATTATTTTTTGCCTGATCGCGTATTACTCAAGTCTTTCGACCGTCCAGCCTTATTAATCAGTCTGTCCACGAAATTTACTCCGTTTTCTGAGCAAGTTCAGGTATAATAGATATCTATGGATGAACTAATTTTCTTAGACACCGAGACGACCGGGAACGACTTGCTGGCTGACCGCCTATTCCAGGTCTGCTACAAACATAACGGTAAGATGACGTCAGAATATTTTAAGCCTCCTGTGCCGATCAGTGTTAAATCCCAAAGCATCACCCATGTGACCAACAAAATGGTGGCGGACAAACCCGCCTTCAAAGACAGTCAGATGAAGAAAGATTTGCATGAATTACTCAAAACGCATGTGATGGTGGCACACAATGCCGTCTTTGATATCGCCATGCTCGTCCATGAAGAGGTGAGTGTGCCCAGATTTATCTGTACCCTCAAAATTGCCCGCTATTTGGATAAAAACGGTGTCATCCCTGAATACAATTTGCAGTACCTGCGGTACTACTTGGAGCTGGATGTGGAGGCACAGGCCCATGAAGCAGAAGATGATGTCAAAGTCGTTGAGGCACTTTTTAAGAGGCAATACGCCAAAATGCTCGAGCTCCATGGTGATCATGCGAAAGTCGTTGAGGAGATGATCAAAATCTCACTTGAACCGAGTCTGTTCACGCTTTTCCCCTTCGGCAAGCACAAAGGGCGTAAAATTGAAGAGGTCATCATCAGTGATCGGCCATATGTGGAGTGGCTGCTTGAGCAAAAAATGCAAAACCCCGATGATCTGGACTGGATTTATACGCTCAAATTCCACCTTAAAACGCTCTGAAATTGCTTTTCGGCAGAGTTTGGTCGATAATAATACCATGGATCCGCAGCCACAGCCAGTACCACCGCCTCCACCTGTTGTCCCACCGCCAAGTCCTATGCCCATGCGTAAAAGCCCACCGCTGATGATGATAGTTGGTGCAGTTATTCTTTTACTTATCGTCGCAGGTGGGGCGTATTTTCTCGGACTTCGTACTGGTTCAAAATCTGATTTGACCATAACTCCTGAGAGGAATGAAGCACAACCCCAAGCTCAGATTACGCAAGAACCAACTCCGACAATTGTTGTAGATGAAACGGCTAACTGGAAAACATATACTTCTGTCTATGAAGGAGCGAGTTTTAAATATCCAGCTGATTGGGTCATCAAGACAACTACCAATCAATATTTGGAAGGAGAACAAGTAACACTTACTTCTCCTACAGGTGTTAAAGTCTATTTTCTGCCTTACGTAACAGGACTTGGTGGAGGATGTGATGCTGCTGATTGTCCGGTCGTCAAAACATCCCTGGTCAAACCATTGATGAGTACAGGGAGTGAAGTGCAGTTGTATCTGACTGAAAGTAGTTATCAGGGGATCAAAAGGATAGGGATTGTGAGCTTAATGGATAACAACCAATACATAACTATCCCAGTTGTCGGAGAGAAAAAAGGTTTTCCATATTATTTGATATTCCAAAATCATAAAGGTGATCAGGCAGGTTTTTATATGGAGTTAGGGAGTTTTAACAATCCGTATCCGCAGGCAAATCTTAAGGATATGGATGATGCGACGTTTTTTGCACTTCCTGATATCGCACGTTCTGTTCAGATCATTTCTTCACTCAAATATCAGTAATTTTTGCTTCTTTTTCTCCTCAAGCGTATAATTCCGGTATGGATCAAACCGTTCAGATCAAAGTTGATGGCTTTTTCCGCAAATACAAAAAGCATAGCTATAAAAAAGGTGAAATGCTTATCCGTGCTGATGATGAGCCGCAGGGGACGATGTATCTGACCAGGGGACGGGTAAAAGCATATTCCATCTCCCGCAAGGGTGAGGAAGTAATCGTCAATATTTTTAAGGAAGGTTCATTTTTCCCGATGTCATGGGCCGTCACTGACAGCCCCAATACGTATTTTTATGAGGCGTTGACAGAAGTTGAGTTATGGCGTGCTCCCAAAAATGACGTTGTTGTTTTCCTCCGAACTGAGCCGGATGTGCTTTTTGATCTTCTCAGGCGGGTTTTTATCGGTGTAGACGGCATCTTGCAGCGGATGAGTTATCTCATGGGTGAGGATGCGTATACACGTTTGATCGCTGAACTTGTGATAACTGCCAAAAGATTCGGAGAAAAGACAGAAGAGGGAGCGGTAGAGTTAAAAATTTCAGAAAAAGATTTAGCCGCTCAGACAGGTCTTACGCGTGAGACGGTGAGTCGGGAGATAAAAAAGCTCAAGGATAAAAATCTGATAACTTTGCGTCGGGATGTGGTCCTGATACAAAGTCTTTCATACCTTGAAAATGAGCTGGTGGAGGATTAAAGTGTCCTTGTGATGAGTTCGGTGGTTGGGATAATCCGGTTGCGTTTTTTTTCACCAGTCGGTAAGCCTGTCGGGAGAAGATATCCCTGCCAGGTTCCATTTCCCGTATGTAACTCCAAATGGAGGAGGTCTGTCAAATCCGGTTCGTCCTCTACCTCATAAAGCCGGTAATTGCCCATAGACAGTATCGCGTCTGTCTTGTAGGGATTATGTGTTGTCACCAGTATCTCACCTATCTCCCCGGCGTTGATCCAGGCATATGAGCGATCCTCATCAAGGGTGAGGATTTTGGTCTGTTTTTTGGTCTCAAGTAAGCGATATCTTCCCTGCGCATTTGTTGTGATCATTGTCTCTCCTTAAATAATTTTTTTACTGCGAAGCGTGTGGTAGTAATTTTTCTTTGTGAAGAGTATTGCTCCCAGACCGATACTGTAGGCCAGCACTGCCATAATGAGGTTAAGCGGGGTGATGTAGGAGAGCAGTTCGTAGACCAGGGCACCGGTTAGTAGGCCCAAAAGCATGCCTGCCTCTTTAGAGACGAGCCGTACCAGTCTCTGGCCAAAGGCTATGACTATCAGAATTTTTGCCATATAGAGAGCGATCAGATAGGCCGCAAAGATCACGAGGGATAAGGGGATACCGATAACGGTTATAAAGATCAGGATGAGAATGACCGGCATGACGATGAGGGTTACGAGTCCCAGCCCCAGGTTGGCCCACAGTCGAGAAAAGATTGTTTCTCCCAGCGTCTTAGTATAAACAGGCAGCAATTTGATCAGCAGAAAACCTACGATGACTGTTGAAATAAAGCTGATGATCTTGATCCAGGTCAGAATCGCTAGGACACCGAAAGCTGTCTTTTTGCCGGTATCCTGAGCCCTGGCCTGCCGGGGAGTTGTCTGATGATAGATAGTCTTACCTGCTACCTGTGCTCCTGATTCTATGGTGGCCTTATTACTGCCTGTGTAGGTCAGATTGCCGGCAATTTTAGTCTGGGGCATGAGGATCAGATCGCCGACAAATCCGGTGACATCTCCGCCGACTGTATTATTGAGTGTCAGCGTACCGGCAGCGAAATTGATATCGCGACCAACAGGTGCGTTAAGGACGATTTGTCCGCCGACCAGCGTCACGCTGCCTGCGATTTCGGCACTACCTCCGATATCGACATTACCACCAACCACCGTGAGATTTCGGTCAATTTTCCCTGTGACGCTGATATTTCCTCCTGCTACTCTTACATCCTGTGTCACATCTCCGCTTATTGCGAGAGTCCCGCCTGCAGCCAGGATATCACCATTTACTTTGCCTTTGATCGTGACATTACCTCCGGCTGAGTAAAGATCTCCGTTGATAGTCCCCAGTACCAGCACTGTATTACCTGCGGCAAAATAGTCATGATTGATAGTACGGGAAGGCGGAATAATAATCGTCACCGGTTTTTCGGTTTGAGAAGAAGCCTGGCTATTGGTCTTGCCAAAAAAACCTACTAATCCGATAAAGCCAAGAACCAGCAGCAAGGTTATTACCATTCTTTTTGTCATAAAAACAACTTTACGTAATAAAGAGTTTTCAGACAATGATCTATATCACAAAGAAAAAGTGATACGTATCATTTATTAAAAGGATCTTTGTTTGTATTATGACTTTCGGATAATGAAAATATTATGAAAAGAATTATCTCGCTGATTTATAAAGTTATACGCTATTTGCGAAAGGAGGAAATGCTTCTCGCGCGGTTTTATACAGCGCCGATCATTTAAAGAGAGGAGGTGAAACTATGTACTACTTAACAGGGTTAACAGGTTTATTATTACTCTTTGCTCCATTTGTTCTTGGCTATACAGACAACGCGGCAGCCTTTTGGACAAGTCTTATCGTCGGAGTAGGAGTTATCCTCGTCTCAACAGTTGAGGGAGTGGTCACAAAGCCGGGTAAATGGGAATATTGGGTAGCCGGGATTATGGGACTGGTTGCATTGCTTGCTCCATTTATTTTCGGTTTTAGTTCCATAACGGGGGCTTTTTGGGCATCTATTCTTGCGGGAGTAGTGCTTATGTTTGTTTCAGGGATTGAAGTGTACTCAAATGATTATCGCAATGTGTGAGTACATCAGAGTCAGCCGGACGGGAGCGTGATAGCTCGTGAGGCAGATCAACTCCCGTCTCGGAACTCGAAAATTAAAAAACTATGTTTACAGGCAATATCAAACATTTGGCAAAAGAAAATACTAATTTTCGTCAGGTAATCTATACCGGGCCACACGCGCAGCTTGTTTTGATGAGTTTGAGACCGGGTGAGGAAATCGGCGAGGAAACACATCCGACAACAGATCAGGTATTGTTCTTTGTCGCAGGCGATGAGGAGGTCGAGGCAATTATCAACGATACCCCTTTTTGGGTAGAAGAACACGGGGTGGTTTTCGTTCCTGCAGGCATTAAGCATAATATTATCAACAAAGGTTCTGATGCTCTTAAGCTCTATACAGTCTACGCACCGCCTGCGCATAAAGACGGGACTATCCATCAGACCAAAAAAGATGCTGCCAAGGAGGAGCCGTATGAATGAGACTGACAGATTCTTCAGTAGTCGTGTCCAGGCAGGACGTATGCTGGCCCGTGAGCTGGGCTATGTTAAAGGATCAGATTGCATAGTTTATGCCCTTCCGCGAGGCGGAGTGGTCACTGCAGTTGAAATTGCCACATATCTCCGTTCTCCCCTCGAACTCTTACTGACACGTAAAATAGTTCATCCTCTGTCTCCTGAATATGCTCAGGCAGCAATATCTGAAAAAGGCTACCTGGTAAGTAGTAAGATCAGCAGGGAACAAATGCTTGAGGGTTGGTTTGAAGAGGCAATCCAAAAACAAATTGCGGAAATAGCCCGTCGCCGCTTGATGTATTCAGCCGGCAAAAAGAGAATGCGAGCTACAGGAAAGACAGCCATCATTGTCGATGACGGAGTGGCGACAGGTCTCACACTCAGGGCGGGAATTCTTGAGATTAGAGATGAAGATCCCCTCAAGCTTATCGTCGCGGTTCCTGTAATTCCCGAAAGTACTGCAGAGCTGATAAAAAATTCAGTCGATGATCTGGTAGCTCTTTCCATCCCTTCAGATCAGGACTATTTAGGAGCTGTGGGATCATACTATGAAGACTTTCATGAGATAAGTGACAGAGAAGTGATAAAGATACTTGAGGACTTTGCTTATAGCAGTAAGGAGTACTCTTCTTTTGAAAGGAGAGCGCTATGAATATCGGAAGAGCTATAATGGATTTAGATGTTCAGTCCGGTGGAGGTGTGTCCAAGCGACCTCACTACTACGGTGATACGATCCGTAAGTTATTTTTTGCCTCAGCTTTCTTAATGCTTTTCTTTATGCCTTTTTTTACTGAGTATATCCCTGTCACTGTTCGTCAGGGACTCTTGGTTGTTCTTGCTGTGAGTATTTTCTCAGGATTAACCAACCCTACACTTTTTTGGATAGCTGTGATGGATCTGCTCATCTCAATCGGGGGAGTTTTTATTTTTGGTTACTATGCAGCGGATTCATATCTTCGTTATTCTATAAACGATTTTTATTTTTGGATAAATCAAATTTTATCGGTCTTATTTTTGGCGAGCCTTTATTTTAGTATTAAGACCGTCCGGGGGTTTCTTGTTGGGCATAAAGTTTCAAAGCCTCCTGAGAATAGTAGTGCCTAATTACAGGCATTATCCGCCCAGAGGCCGATCCTGGCAGCAATCGCTGCTTTTTCTGCCTTTTTATATTCTGCTTGATATTTGTACGGCATCGCATAGGTATACTCATGTGCCATTCCTTCCTCAAGTGCCCCGAGGCCATAGTCATCAGATCCGTTGATAAAGACGTATCTTAATAATCGTCCGTATTTATCTTTATCACTCTGTGTCGGATCAGACTCGAGGAAGACATATTTCCCCAAAAGTAATTCTTTGGCACGGTCTGAGGCGGCTTTACCCATACATTGAACGGGCTTACGCGGATCGACAGTCTCGGGAGTGTCAATTCCGATGACTCGGATTGTCTGGTTTTTCCCGTTGAGTATCACATGCAGCGTATCACCATCGACGACCTTAGTGACTTTTATTAGTCCGTTTTGCTCCTGGATACTTGTCGGGGTCGCGACTGTCCTCACGCCTTCGACAGCGGATTGATGAGGGACAAGTGACGTGTAGGCTTTTTCACCGGCTATGAGGAAAATGATGATAAGAAGAGAGATGACAGCACGCCGTAGCTTACGATTCATGATCATCCCGAGTATACCTTTGGGCGGAGCGGTTTTCAATCCCATTTCTTTCTGCTAGAGTATATTTCACTCAGAGAACAGAGAACAGAGAACAGAGAACAGAGAACAGAGAACAGAGTTCGTGTTAGTCTTGTTTACTGTTTACTGTTTACTGTTTACTGTTTACTGTTTACTGTTTACTGTCATTAACTTATGACCCAAGCTGAAGCACTCGATATTCTCAAATTAGGCCACAATGCTTTTCTCACCGGGCCGGCAGGCTCAGGTAAGACCTACCTCCTCAATCAATTTATCAAATATCTCCGCCTTAACAATGTCAGTGTCGGAATTACTGCCTCGACAGGCATCGCTGCCACTCATATGGGTGGCACGACTATCCATAGTTGGTCGGGGATGGGGATCCGGGACGAGATGGATGAGCGGGCGATAGCAGATCTCCTCAAGAGACAGTATCTCAGAAAGCATTTTTTAAAGACCAAAGTCCTCATAATTGACGAGATCTCGATGCTGCATGCTTTTCAACTCGATTTGGTGCACAGTATCTGTCGGGCTTTTAAAAAAATCGAGTACCCCTTCGGCGGAATGCAGGTCGTGATGTGCGGAGATTTTTTTCAACTCCCGCCTGTCTCCAAAGCAGATGGTGAGTCCAGATTTGTCACCGACTCGACGATCTGGAACGAGATGAAGCTGCGCATTTGCTATCTTGATGAGCAGTACCGTCAGAGTGATCGGGCATTCCTGCGAGTTCTCAATGATATCAGGAGTGGGGATGTCAATGAAGACACAGTCGAAGTCTTATCCGAGCGGCTCAACAAAGAGCCGGAGGGATATACCCGTCCGACCCGTCTTTTTACGCACAACGCGGATGTAGACGTGGTGAACAAGACCCATTTAGATGCACTTGTGGGAGAAGCACATGAATATCGCATGATAGGGCGTGGCAATCCTAACCTGGTTGAAGTTCTGCGTAAGACCTGTCTGGCGCCTGAGAAGCTCATTCTCAAAAAAGGTGCACAGGTAATGTTTGTTAAAAATAATTATGAAGTGGGGTACGTCAACGGCACACTAGGTGAGGTCATCGGCTTTGATAAGGTCGATGCGCCTATCGTCCGGACTTTTGACGGGGCCGAAATCGCTGTCAGTCAGATGAGTTGGGAAGTGAAAGAGGAAAACACTGAGTTGGCAGCCATCAGCCAGGTACCGCTTAGACTTGCCTGGGCGATTACTGTCCATAAGTCTCAAGGTATGTCACTGGATGCTGCGGAGGTTGACCTTTCACGTTCGTTTGTCCCGGGGCAGGGGTATGTAGCGTTATCTCGACTCAGAGGCCTCAAGGGTCTAAAGCTTATGGGGATGAATCAGATGGCTTTGACGGTGAATTCTGATGTGGCGGAAATGGATAGGGAGTTTCGCCGTCTCTCAGATGAAGCAGTGCTGGATTTGCAAAAATTAGATTTACAGACCAAAGAGCAAAAGCAAAAAGACTACCTGCATTACTTGCAAAGATGAGGTTAAGTGAGTATTTACAATTAAATATACATAATATAGTATACGGCAAATGACCGGAAAGAAGAGCTTAGCTAAATCAGAAAACAAATCTATTTCTCTCCAGGAGTTTAAATCCCTCTTTTATCATCTTAATGCAAAGCCCGACTCTTCAATAAAAATCTTTAAAGAGTCGAGGAGAGTCCATAAGGAAGACCTGATCGAACTAAATGAGAAAGTTGGCGAGAAGCTTAGCAACAATAACATAGTTGGGAGTTTTACCACCATTAAAGTCGCATTATCAGATAAGAGAATCATTGATATTGCTACTTGGGAAGAGTTTCTTGAGCATATGTGGGACTATTCTTCGTATGTAACACATATTGATATCCAGTGGGATTTTAATATTGTTTTGCCTAGATATAAATTACCACAGAGACATACTTTGAAGCTGAGAATAGGCTCTACAGTGAAACCAGGTGAGGCCCTGCAAATCCTTTTATCGACTGAAAGCGATATTGACGCAGAAGAATTAAGGGCTAAGGTAGTATGTAAAATTGATTATATTAATCCTGTTGTCTCTACAGAATTGCTCAATCTAGTAGAAGAATGGTATCTGGGATTGGAAAAAATCAGTGACCAAAATAAAGTTGTAGGTTTTTTTGTAAAACATGATGATGCGTTTACTCATGGATTTGAGTTGCTCTTCGATATCGGTGGAGTGCTGGTTGGGTATTCACTTGTTAGGGTAATTTTATATTTCAAACTATATTCTTCAGGCGAGAGTATTAGGGATATAGCTTTCTCCTTAGGGGTAATGTGGATAATTGTATACGCCTTTGGATACATTGGGAGGATGGTCTCCCGCAGAATTATAAAAAGCATTTCCAGCTTAAGAGATTATTCAATGTTTGAGATCACAAAGGGAGACAAGAATAGGAATAAAGAGCTCAGTCGTAAAAATAATAAAGTAGTTAAGGAGATATTGATTGAATTTGGAGTTAGCGCATTTATCGATTTGTTACTCACAAGCTACCATATCTTCTTTAGGTCTTAACCTGTTTTTGATATTAATCACACATAACAGTATAATTACAGCTATGAAATATCAAATTTTGTTGTATTACAAATATGTGGCCGTATCTGATGCTGAGGCAGTTCGTAAGGAGCAGCGGGAGTTGTGTGAAAGATTAAACCTCAAAGGGCGAATTATCGTAGCCACTGAGGGAATTAATGGTACGCTTGAAGGTTTGGTATCCGACACGGAGGCCTATATTCACGCGATGGAGGAGTCTGGATACTTCAAAGGTATTAATTACAAAAAAAGCCAGGGAACGGGGCAGGCTTTCCCTAAGCTGTCCGTGAAAATAAGACCTGAGGTCGTCACCACAGGGGTTTCTGGTTTGGATCCTACTCAAACAACCGGTAAGTACCTGTCCGCTGATGAGTTGCATGTGTGGTATGAAGAAGGCAAAGAATTTTATGTCGTTGATATGCGTAATGACTATGAGTACGCTTCAGGCCACTTTGAGGGATTTGTCCCCTCGGGTCTTGCCAATTTCCATGATCTCAAACAGGTACTTCCCAAGATCCAACATCTAAAATCTAAAACCATTGTCACCGTCTGTACCGGTGGGATTAGATGCGAAAAAGCCTCAGGTTTCTTACTCCAAAACGGCTTCAGTGATGTCTATCAATTAAAAGACGGTATCCAGACCTATATGGAGGCATACCCCAATGAGCACTTTAAAGGCAAGTTATATGTTTTCGATAATAGATTAACCCTAGGGTTTAACGTTAACGATTCCAAACATGAGATAGTGGGGAAGTGTGATCACTGCAGTAAGTCCTGTGACAGCTACGTCAACTGTGCCTATAACGAATGCCACAGGCACTATATAAGCTGCTCAGAGTGTTTGGACAAAGAGACAGGCTATGCTTTTTGCAATCAGGAATGTAAAGAGAATTATTTCAAAATCACCATTCACCACCGCGCTCAGCGCGGTTTGCACCCAGCTGAGCTGGGCCACAAGCGCGTCATTCCGGCGTTATGAGGAGTTTGATTGTCAGGTTTTCTTACAAAAGTGTGGTATACTATGGCTATGAAACTCGCCTCTCCAACTCCCAAATGCTTTCAATGCGGTTCAATCCTGATCCAGATCAGCAAGATCGAGTCACACCCTGAAGGGTCGCTTTTCCCGCAAACGACCTCGATTTTTCGTTGTTCTAACGTCGAGTGCCAGGCTCAAAAGGACAAAGATGAGGCAAAGCGTATGAAGCTTCAGGAAGAGAAAAACGAAGCAGACAAAAATCGTGCCTCCCAACGGCAAAAACGCAGCGTGAAAGGAGCCTCAGAGATACTTGCAAAGCACTCTAATATTTGACCCCGATAGCTATCGGGGTTGACTATAGGTTAAATATGTGCTATACTACACGCATGCAGATGGTACTGTCACGCCTCTGCTTATAAAGTTTAATTAGGTTTAGATAAAGATACCCTACTATTTATTTTTACTTCAGTATCTCCTAACTATTTACTCCACATTTAAGCAGAAGCGCGACAGTTTCATTAACATTTTTTTATGCACCGTCACTACGCCAATTCCCGCTCTAATCGACAAGAATTCACCCGTCAGGCCCGCTCTCAGGGGCAGCCGGGTGGTAATTTTCGTGGCAATAGGGGACAACGCCCCGGGCGCGGCCAGCCCAAGCCACTTGACGAACGTCTCTTTATCAATAAGGCTCAAGCTGTCGAAGTTGAGCAGGAGCCGGTAACGACAGTCAAATTTACTGATTTTCGCATTTCTGATAAATTAAAACGCAATATCGCAGATCACGGCTATAGTACGCCGACTCCTATTCAGGAGCAGACTATCCCGCATTTACTTGAAGGTCGGGACGTCATAGGTATTGCCAACACCGGTACCGGTAAAACAGCCGCATTTCTGATCCCATTGGTTGAAAAAATGACTCAGGATCGCAATCAGCGTGCGCTTATCATGACGCCTACCCGAGAGCTGGCGATGCAGATCTCAGATGAGCTGCGTATTTTTACAAAGGGCATGGAGATTGAGCACGTTTTGTGTATCGGAGGAGCCAACCTCCAGCGTCAGGAGAAAAAGCTCCATCATAATCCGCATTTTGTCATCGGAACACCAGGCAGGCTTAAAGATTTGATCAAACGTAAAACATTGAATTTGAATCTCTTTCAAAATATCGTACTGGATGAGGTCGATCGCATGGTCGATATCGGTTTTATCCGGGATATCCAGTATGTTGTCTCGTTACTTCCCAAAATTCGTCAGTCACTATTCTTTTCAGCCACCATTGCTGATAAGGAGCGTGCTATTTTGAATACGTTTGTAACTGATCCTATTTCCGTATCGGTTAAAAAACGTGAGACAAGTGCCAATATCGATCAGGATATCGTGCGCGTCCGGCAAGGTGAGCAGAAAATTGATGTCTTACATAACTTACTGGCGACAGAAGGTTTTGATAAAGTTCTTGTCTTTGGTCGAACCAAGTGGGGGATCGAGAAGCTGACACGAGCGTTGATTGATCGTGGCTTTCGCGCGGCTGCTATTCATGGTAATAAATCCCAGGGTCAGCGTCAGCGTGCTTTGGAGCAGTTTAAGACTAATCAGCTTCAGGTCTTACTCGCAACCGATGTAGCTTCACGAGGACTGGATATTGAGAATGTCTCACATGTCATCAATTTTGACGCGCCTGCTTCATATGAGGACTATGTCCATCGTATCGGCCGTACCGGACGCGCGGACCGTCGTGGTGTCGCTTTGACATTTGTTAATTAATTTTATCCTCAAAGATATAAGGTATAATTATTTTTTATGGTGGATATACCTGTCGAGCCTATACCTATAGCCACACTCCCTCCTGACGATCCTAAGAAAAGATCACGAGTTATTTTGCTGTCTGTTGTTGTGGTTTTGCTTGGCATATTTTTACTGTTGTTCCGTTTTATCCCCTTACAACCTTCATCATCTCCCTCTCTTTTGAGTAAAACTGTTTCCTCTCCGACGCCTTTTCCTTTTGTGGAGATGACTATCCCATATCTGCGGGCGAGATCGTATACAAGTAGCTTGGGACAGAGAGAGCTTTACTCACAAGGGAGTAGTTATACTTCATACTTGAGTAGTTATACCTCTGATGGTTTGAAGGTGAATGGTTTGTTAACCATACCAACTGGTAAGCCAGAGGATTATGGTTGGCCCGCCAGCAACGCTTTGCGTAGCAATGCGGGCTGGCCGGCTATTGTCTTTATCCACGGCTACCTCTCGCCGACTCTTTACGTTACAACTGAACGCTACAACGACTATGTTGACTATTTGGCCCGGAACGGATTTGTCGTTTTTAAGATCGATCTGCGGGGTCATGGGGAGTCGGAAGGGCAAGCAGGGGGAGGGTATTTCGGCTCTGACTATGTCGTTGATGCACTTAACGCCAGAGCGGCTTTGCAGTCAGCGGATTTCGTCAATAAAGATAAAGTCGGTCTGTGGGGGCATAGTATGGCCGGCAATATCGTCATGAGATCTTTAGCCGTCAAGCCTGAGATCCCGGCAGCGGTGATCTGGGCGGGAGCAGTCTATTCATATACCGATCAGCGTAAATACGGGATCAATGATCAGAGTTACCGTCCGTCCGGGACTCCCACGCAACAAAATAGACGTCGAAGTGACCTCTTCCAAAAAGTCGGCAGTCCGAGCGCGACAAGTCCCTTCTGGCGTGAGGTGGCACCGACCAACTATCTAGCGGATCTCAAAGGTGCAATCGAGGTCCATCACGCACTGGATGATACTGTCGTCAATATCGGTTATAGCCGTGATCTTGTGACATTACTTGATCAAACAACCGTTCCGCATGAGTTTTATACCTATCCCTCAGGCGGGCACAACCTTGAGGGAGCGAGCTTTACACTCGCCATGCAACGGACAGTCGAGTTCTTCAAGAAATATCTTTCTCCATAAAGATTTTTCCTTACCTGTCTCTTACGTCTTTGTGATCTTTAGCAGATTACTTATTGGTACAATGCAGCTCTATGGCAGAAGTTAAATATACCTGTACACCCTGCGGAACTGACTTCAATGATCTGGAGTCACTTAACCAGCATCAGTCTACACAGCACGCGACCAAAACTGAAGTTACTGTTGAAGGTGAAAGAAAGTAACTGACTACTGACAACTAATATCTAATTACATACTATATCTCTTGACGCGCTCATCTATATGTGAGTAGAGTAATAGTAATGCCCGTTCACTTGGGCTTTGGTATAGCCCGCAGACAGATTAATGTTTCCGGCAGGGATTTCACTGTAACTCCTCATCGAGGAGGGGGACTCCTTTTTCTTCAAAATTTTTTCCGACGAAACATACATATTACAAAACGAAACCCGCTTTCGTTAACCCCGATTGAATTGGGGTTAAAACTACGGCGGGCAAAGGAGGTGAGAATATGAAATCATTATTTATGGTAGCTACATGGCTTCTTGTTGTTGGCGGGTTGCTTTGGGGATATATGGGCGTAACTAATACCGATCTCCTTACTAACACTGTTGGCACGGGAGTTGCTGATATAGTTGAAGTCTTAGTCGGACTTTCAGCTGTTTGGGTCGGATACGTCATGCTTACCGGTAAGAAAATGAAGTAAGTCGTGAGCCTGAACTTATAGTTTCCTCCTGAATTCCGCTTCGCGGGATGAAGGCGGATGAAAATCCTGCTTCTTGTAAGCAGGATTTTTTATTTACTGATTACTGGTCTCTGTTTTTTTGTTATTAATATGTGTTAGGATAGGGCAGTCTATGCCCGAAAGCCTCAAAATAACTGTTGTCCGTTCACGTAGACGCAGTTTGTCTCTTCACATTGAATCCGACGGTACTGTCGAGGTTAGAGCGCCATTTTTTGCCCTGCAGCGTCATATCGATCAGTTCGTCAGGGAACATCGAGACTGGATTGATAAACATGTCCATAAAATACACATCGCCACCTCTTTAAAAGCTGATAATGAATATCTTTTTTTGGGCCAACGTCTCAAAGTGACTCCGGGTAACTATACAGAGATCAGGGTTGAGGGAGAGCATCTTTTTTTTCCTCAGTCACTCCTTTTTCGTAAGGAGAAAGAGATTGATCAGTGGTACCAACGGGAAGCGCGCAGACTTATCACAGCGCAGGTAGAGAAGTATAGTCAACAGATGGGGACTGAGTACCGAGGTCTCACTTTTTCAGACACGACCTCACAGTGGGGAAGATGCAGCCATGATAATAGACTCCAGTTCAGCTGGCGACTCATCATGGCGCCCGTGCTCGTCCTCAACTACGTAGTCATCCATGAGTTGGCACATACTATGGAAAAAAATCACTCCAGAGCTTTTTGGTCAAAAGTCCGGCAATTCACCCCGTCATACAGACAGCAAATGAAGTGGCTGAAAGACCACGGTCGCACCCTGCATAATGTTTAAGTTTAAATCCTAAATTCGAAGCACGAAATTCTAAACAAATTCGAATTACCAAATCCCAAAACTTTCAGACCTTTGGATTAAAATTTTGATATTATTTAGGATTTAGATATTGGGATTTAGGATTTTGTTTAAGACTATATCTCTTGCGGTGATAATTCAGGTCTTGATAGAATAATAATTCGTTCTTATGTTACGTCAGAATCGCAATTTGCTCATCATCGCCCTCATCGCAGTCGTTAATATGCTTGGCTACGGCATCATCATCCCGATCCTTTTTGCCTATTCACTCAAATTCGGCTTGAATGCTTTCCAGAACGGGCTGCTTTTTGCCGTCTTTTCAATCTGTCAATTTATCTCAACCCCGATCATCGGTAGGCTGTCTGACAAATACGGTCGTAGACCTCTTCTTTTGATTTCGATTGTCGGTACAGCTTTGTCTTTTTTTATGATGGCTTTTGCACCGAGTGCGATTTTCCTTTTTCTGGCGCGGGGACTTGACGGTCTGACAGCCGGGAATATCCCGGTGGCGTTTGCTGTCATTTCAGACTCTACCAAAGTGGAAGAGCGTGCCAAAGCCTTTGGCCTCATCGGGGCAGCCTTTAGCTTCGGATTTGTTTTCGGGCCGGCAATCTCCGGCCTCACTGCTGGCTACAGTCTCGCAATTCCCTTTATCATTGCCGGTGTGATCACGGTGATCGCGGCTGTCCTCACCGCACTTTTTCTGCCTGAGACCAATCAGCATATGGGGGAAGTGAAGAAGGAAAAATTATTTGATCTTCCCAAACTTTGGCATACACTTTTTGATCCCAATGTCGGAGTGACATTTATCATCACCCTAATTTTTTTCCTCGCATTTGCCTGTGCGATTCTGTATGGCTTCCAGCCTTTCACCATGGAGATTCTCAAGATCAGTCCCGCGCAAAACGCGCTCCTGTTCACGCTTTTCGGTATTGTCGGACTCATCTCCCAAACTTTCCTGGTGCAATTTTTCACCAAGCGACTCGGTGCGAAAAAAGCCTTTTCTATCTCTATTCTTCTGACAGCTGTCTCATTTCTCATCATGTTTTTCTCCAAAACGCTAGGGATTTTCATTGCCGGATCTCTTATCCTGGGCCTTTTCAATAGTATCGTTCAGACTTTGATCCCGACCATCCTCTCACAAGAGACCGATGCCAAATCTCAGGGCTCAATCATGGGACTGAATGCCTCATATCAAAGTATCGGGATGATTTTCGGGCCGATCTTAGGTGGAGTAGTGGCTACAATTTCAATTCCATCACCATTTCTCGTCGGAGCGATCTTAATAATGGTTTGTTACTGGCTTTCCTTTAAGGTCCTTAGACCAGGTGTTGCTAAAGAGTCCGCTTTTTAAGCTATTTTCCTTCATGGAGAACTTCGGGGAGCTCACGATCTTTGGGAATAAACTTGATGGAGAGAGAGTTCACACAGTGTCTGGTATCTTTATCAGTCATATGTTCGCCCTTAAAGACATGACCTAAATGGCCACTACAGTTGGCACAAAGTATCTCAGTCCGTCTGCCGTCAGCATCTGTTTTCCTGACGACTGCGCCTTCGAAATGGTCATCAAAAGCCGGCCAGCCACACTGAGCGTCAAATTTGGTCTTAGCAGAATAGAGAGGATTGTTACATCTGCGGCAGATATACGTCCCGTCTTTGTAAAAATTGTCATATTCACCGCTGAAAGGCGCTTCAGTCCCTTTGCCCATGATGACGTGTGATTCTTCAGTTGTGAGGTCGTTATATGCCATGCTGAAAGTATAGCATTGTCAGTCGTCACTCGTATTCCCTCCATAGTTAAAGTTTTAGTAGTACCGTCTGTTGAGGCAATCAAAAATCCATATTTCTATCATTGAATAAGCCTGTAATGTCAACCCCGATCAGATCGGGGGTCAATGATAATATAAGTGATCTATCTGTTTATTGATTAATCGGTTGGGGAGAGAGGCTCCAGAGGTCAACCTGGGTACTATCAGTGTCCTTGGCGCAAACGGTGATGGATTGTGTTGATTTGTTCATTAGATCCTGAAAGGTAACTGAGGCAGTCGGGGAGATATTATAGGTGGTGGTGAGTGTGGACTGTTCGGTGCTGCCGCTGCATTGAGGGCCGCTCTGGAAATGGATTTGAGAATAGACTGTCTGACTCGGGGTGAGTAAAAAAGTAGCTTGACCCTTCTTTCCCATACGTTTTGTCGTCAAGTTGCGGGCAGATGACAGGACATTAACGAAATTGCTCCCGATGATATCACATTTTCCGGTTGAAGTATTTTGTATTGAAAGTATGCCGTAGATATTTCCAGCTGCCCCCTCAAGTTCGATCAGTGCTTTAAGGTTTGCGGGCTGACAAAAAGAAGAATCTTCATGGGGGGTAGAAACTGCTTTAGAAGGTGTAGGAAGCCCACTTCGTATATGTAACTCAGGTCCGTAGAAGAGATATATACCGCCTCCCAGTAAGACAAGAGCCACAAGAGCGAAAACTGCCTTTTTCATAAGGGTATTGTACTTCCAAAGTCTATAGAGTGCAAAGACCTTTTAAATGAAAAGTCCCTTTTTGAGTTCCGTCATTGAGAATTCAACTTCAAATGTCGTTCGATCACCGACGTTCACATACAGCGATAAGATATCGGGATAATTTTTTTTGATTACACCCCCGCATGAATAGACTACCCGTCTGGTGTCCGGATGGAGCTCCTCGACTAGTGGCAATCCCGCCTCGTCCAAAAAGTCGTCCGGAGTGAGGATAGGCTCCTTTTTTACAATTACTTCAAAAGAATTGCCTTTTCGGATTAATTTCGCTCTGCCGATACTATAAACATACTTCTCTTTTCCTTTGATAGTGTGCAGTGATATCCCATGAATAATAAAAAGTGCTTCATTTGGTGTCAACCAGATAGGTGGCATAGTTGTTCCAATCCGCCACTTCGCCCAAGGAAGATCTGTGGGAAAGGAGATATCATCTATTTTTTCGGCAATTTGCGAATGAAGCGAAAAGACTAAGAGCTTGTGGTAGTATGCCTCTACTTCGGGGCGAAAGAGATAGGTATTTTTATCAATAGGAGTCAGGTTCTTGCCGGGTCCGAAAGAATCAACGACAAGAAAAGGGGGGAGCTCTTTTTTCCACGAACTATGAGAGTCAATTTTGACAATTGCCGGAAAAGGGATAGGATGTCCTTTCCTGTCGCGAAAAACAGCCGTGAGTCCGATAATAAGATTTTCATTTGCGAGTTCCAAAGCTCTGGGATCTTCCAGATTGATACCCTCATGAATAGGTTGCCATATAACTTTATCATGGAGTATCCTCCCGTCCTTCGCTACTTCGAAAAGTTTGAGAATACCGGTGTCAGGTTCTCCGTTATCTCCTGCATTGGTGACTTCACGACCGATGAAAAAGAGTGAATCTTCGCCTGCTTTTTGCCAAACTGCTACATTAAAACGAGCAAGAGTAATATTTGGGAAAATGTCTTTGATTTGATGAACTTTCATTAATTGAGATCGGTGACCATGTAACTTGCCATAAGATATGAGACGAGAGATTCCGCTCCCTGATTACGATTGACTCGATCAGGATGGAGTCCGTCATAACAGCCACCACTCTCCCTGTCATAAAGAGCTACTTTGAGACTGTTATTTCCTAAGAACCAACTGAAGCATTTTTTGGCTAAAGTCTTATATTCTTCATTACCAGTGTAGTGATATGTAGTTGTGAGTGCAAGGATCATTGAGGCCGGGTCCTCAGGCTGTTGATCATAATAACTGCGTTCACCATTGTTTTTGTACCAGGCTGCATGACCGATAGGCATGTACGTTGCTCCGAATGTTTGACTAATCAAAAATCTAAGTGATGCAAGGGCACTTTTTTCATAGGTTTTATTCTTCAACAAATCACCAGCAATCAGCAAACTCTCCGGAAGGAGTGCGTTACTATAGTTAAGATGATTTTCAAACCAATGCCAATCATCAATCGAGTTCTGAGCAAAGGCTGTCATTAAATCTTCAGCATAGGAGGCAATACGTTGTAGCAGTTCATCTTTTTTCTCATTCAGAAGAGGAACAACAAGAGCATATGCTTTGATAGCAAAAGCTTTGGAGCGAAGATGATGGAGTGGTTGATGTAATGAAAAGTATTTGCAAAACATCCTGCTTGCATCTGCACGAATATTTTCGCTAAGTTTTTTATTTGTCATAATTTCACTTAATGCCCACATTGCTCTCGTCTGGCAATCTTCGATATCCTCTGTCTTATTTTGCTCTGTCGGTCTTTTTTCTTTAAAACTGAGGTAGTTCATAAATGAACCGTCAGTTTTTTGACATCTTTTGATAAAGGTAAGGTAGAGTTGAATAAGCCTCGCCACATCAGGAGTTGGGGAGCGTTGGTAAAGCCAGCTGCAAACAATAAGTGCCCGGGCATTATCATCGAGGGTGTAGCCGAAATCTTTGTCGGGGATACTTAATTTGGCAAATTGGAATAAGCCTGTACCATCGGTCATGTTCACTAAATGATCCAGTTTAAGAACCGGGACAATCATCCGACCAAGAAGGGAAAGATAATCTCCGGCCACCGTATTCCAAAGCATAGGGCGAGTTGTGGTGTACGCATTTTGATGCATTCTGACAAGTCTTTTCCTATCCCCAAGGAGATCAAGCAGAGCCGTGGTGATAGCTTGCGAACTCTTAATCGGGACTAATCGTCCATTTGCCTCAGTTACCAGTTCTTTTGCCTGAGTAAATTCGGTGCTGACGACTGCGCGGCCGGTCCCGAGGGCATAGGACAAAGTCCCACTGACTGATTGATTCGGGTTGGTTGAAGTAGAGATATAAATATCGGTGGCTTTTAAAAATTCAAAAAGATCCGGCAGGCCGAAATATTGATCATAGAAGCGGACATGCTCCTCTAAGCCAAGCTTGGTGATCAATTTAGCCAGTTCGATGCGGTATTTCTCGCCCTCCTGACGTCTAATGACAGGATGTGTCTCGCCCAGGATAAGATAAAGAGCTTGTGGGTATTTTTTGATGACCTCAGGTAATGCATGGAGAACATATTCGATCCCTTTCCCGCGACTGAGGAGTCCGAAGGTGCTGAAGACAAAATGATCTTCAAGTTCTAATTTTTCTTTGTATTTTTTTGAAGCCGAAAAACTGATAGGGTGAATACCATGCGGGATCATAAATACTTTACCTCGTGATGCAGGATAAAGGTTCTCGATGATCTTTTTTGAATTGCCAGTCAGGACGACGACTGTTGAAGCCAGTTGAATAATCCTGTCGGTAACTGCCCACATTTTAGGACTCGGGACAGGGAGGACTGTATGGAGAGTTACAAGCATAGGTTTGGTACAGTTCTCCATAAATGAGAGGAGAATTTCACCTTCGCGACCACCGAATATGCCGTATTCATGTTGGATGATGACACCCGTGATGTCGTTGTCAGCATTTATATCTGATGCCAGATCAAGATGATCTTTCTTACTATTTTGGTCGATTTCCCACATGACTTCCGGTGGGTATTTATAGGTATCAAGGGGGGAGAGATTGAGAGCTGCGACTTGGCATTCGACCAGGGGACCGAGGAAATTTTGACTGGATTTGAGTAAGTCCTGAGTAAAGGTGGCTATGCCGCATTCCCGTGGAGGATAGGTACTGAGAAAAACAATGGTTGGTCGAGCTTCTGAGATAGTCTCTATTATACTCCTTTAGCCACAAAATAGCTTGCGCAACCTGTAAATACATGTCTTATAATATTCTTACACAGTTATTGTTTGCAATCTCTACAAGTAGTGTCTATGATAATGGCAATGGCAACACTCATTATTACTTTTTTAATAGGATTAATTATTGCTTATTTTGCCACACAAAATACCGGGCCGGTGACACTTCATTTCTTTACTTATTCATTTCCCGGGATTCCTACCTATTTTGTTGTAGTGGGTGCTTTATTAGTAGGATTATTTCTATCCTGGATCATCAGCGCAGTAAATAATATTTCGACAGGTTTTGCCATGCGGGGGAAAGAGAGCAAAATTAAAGATTATAAAAAAGAGAATGCAGATCTGATGAAGAGAATTCATCAATTAGAACTCGAGAACACCAAGCTTATGGCTGAGACCGACTCTCCTCCTGATGACAAGTCTCTGTGAAAAGTTTACTCGCTAAAATCTGGCGTCTTCTGGCTCTTCCCAAGGGTATTCAACTCTCCATCATGCGCATCTTTCAGGATCAATTCCTGATCGGTGTGACGGGAATTATCTACAATGACAAAAAAGAGATATTGCTTTTCAAACATACGTATCGTCAGACCCGATGGAGTCTGCCCGGGGGGTATATCAAGTCTAAAGAGCATCCTTTTGAGGCCTTAGAACGAGAAATTGAAGAAGAATCAGGACTTGTCGTTAGTAGTGAGGAGCAGCTCAAGATCAGGACAGATCGGGAGTCATCCCGACTGGACGTAACAGTGATAGGTAAGTTTATCGGTGGGGAATTTACGCCGACACATGAAGTATCAGACTATGGATTTTTCACTTTTGAAAATCTCCCGCTTATTTCTCAAAAACAGCTCTTATTGATACAGTCTACACTTCGTGCATTGATGCCTGAAAATCGTTGATATACCCCCTAAAACTCCGGTGATTTGGATCACAGCCATTATCAAGGAATAGATATATTCTCAGAAAGAATGAAGTATAAGACATACCTCGTACTCCTTGTCGATCGGGAACATGCACAAATATTCCTACTGCTTAACGGCGCCGTTGGGCAGATGAAAGAACTTAAGGATGACTATGTACGCAAGACAGTCAAGCATGTGGGTGGTGTGAGGGACGCAAGGGATAAAGTATCTCGTCGTATTGAGTTGCAACTTACGAGACATTTAACCAACGCTGGGGAGCAGGCCGGTCTTTTTGCAGAGCAGAACGGAATTGATGCGTTAGTTATCGGTACTCATAAGCCACTATTTGGGAAAATAAAAAAGAATCTCCCTGATTCATTGAGGAAAAAACTTATGATCGAATTCGTAACCGAACTCAAGGGACCATTTGGTGATATTCTTAAAAAGGTGGAAAAAGAAATACGGAATTTTGAGGAGGTGAAAATAGATGAAAAATAATGCAGGGAGTGGCGCAATCTATGGTATCGGAGTCCTGGGCGCACTGGTCTATTTTCTCCAACACGCAACCTCTTTTCTGGGAGGGGTAATCGGGATTTTTGAAGCGATTTTCTGGCCGGGAGTTGTTCTCTATAAGGTATTGGAGATGTTAAAAATGTAGAGAGAAAGCTATGGACAGACTGCTAAAGAATGTCCAGTAGTGATCCCGCTTTCCCGGAGAAAAAAATAGGGGAAATAGTATCTCAAAAGGCTCTATTTAAAAAATGAAGTATTCCGTTCTTATTTTCTCAATCTTATTTTGCCTTGGGGCCGGGGCGATAGGGTCATTTTTTACGTTCTCTGCTATCCCCACGTGGTATATATATCTGGACAAACCGGCTTTTTCTCCGCCAAACTGGATTTTCGGACCTGTCTGGACAACGCTTTATATTTTGATGGGAATTTCCCTCTATCTGGTTCTCATGTCAGAGAATAAAAAAAGAAAAAAAGCCGTCAGGATTTTTATGCTGCAATTAATGCTGAATATAGCCTGGTCTATTTTCTTTTTTGGATTTAAAAATGCGACTCTGGGATTTGTGGATATTATTTTACTGCTTTTGACTATCATTTTGACTGCCAAAGTCTTTTATCATATCTCAAAACCGGCAAGTTATTTACTCATCCCTTATATAGCGTGGGTAAGCTTTGCTGCTGTTTTGAATTTCTCCATTATAGTTCTCAACAGGTGAATCTCGGCTGTTTAAAAGAAAGTACCAATGAAAGCAGGTTTTATCAGTTTTTAGCACGACGCGCGATAACGATAAAGCGCTTAATATCAGCAAAGCCGGAACATGTATAGAGAATCAATGTTTCCTCCTCATTTGTCTGATTAAAGATATCGACCTGATCTGAGGAGACCTCAGTTATCTTATCTAAAGCCCAATCTCTGAACCGGCTTCCAGTGATTGATGTCTTTCCCAAGGCTGGATCGTAAGGCGGGAAGATTTATCAATGACTTAAGAAGTGCCGTGTATTCGACATAGCTTAAAACGTAGAAAAGGAAATACATAACAGGAGCAAGCATGATATAGCGGATTTTATTTTTAAAACTGAGTGATTCTTCAGTTAGGATATTCAGTATTAAGTAACCCGATATAACAAGAAAGGCTGATAAAAAAGTGAAGACGTCATGAACTTTAATAAGTAAAAAAAGAATATATAAGACAAAAAAAGGTTCGAGCAAGAACGCGAGATCGCTGAATATCGCGTAGGGAAGGTAAATCCAGGTGAGAGGTTTGGTAAATCTTTTATCTGTTGTAAAAAACATCGATTTATTTTTGAGGAATGTCTGGCATCGACCCCATTTCCAGCGGTATCGCTGCCTGATAAGGTCTTTAATCGAAACAACACCTTGAGTATAGGCGATAACGTCAGAGGCATACACAACTCTGGTATTTTTATTCCCGTTTTTAAGGAGCTTCATCGTCAGATCGATATCTTCAGTTACGGTATTTCCGTCATAATAACCGACTTGATCAAGGATTTCTTTTCTGAAGACAGACCCTATGCCGCCGATAATATATTCGATATTAAAGACTGTCTGAGCTCTTTTCATCCGGTAACAGACTATATATTCAAATCTTTGAATGAGGTTAAGGACTCCTTTATCTCTTTCAATTTTTACATTTGAAGCAATCGCTGCTACCTGAGGATTTTCAAAGTATTTGACAATATTTTGAAGAGCATTTTTATCCAGATAGGAATCAGCATCAAGACACATCACAAGTTCTCCTGTTGAGAAATTTTTCATGCCATTATTAAGTGCGGCTGCTTTTCCTGATCTTTTTTGACTGACTACCGTTACATAGTTATTTTTAGTAAAGCCTGAAGAAGTAAGTATGGCGAGGGTTTCATCTGTTGAGCCATCATCCACGACGATAATTTCGGTTTTATCGAGCGGATAGTTATTTCCCAGCACAGATGTCACAGAATGAAGAATGCTGGGTGCCTCATTATGAGCGGGGATGACGACACTTATTTTGGGGTAGTTTTTTATCGTATGATTTTTATACCGGAGATGGTGGAGAAATGAATAAATATCCGAGCCGATTAAAAATAACGACATTCTTATGAGGTTAATGATGCCGAAAAATATGATAAGGAAGGTGATAATCTGAAGAAAAAAGAGCATATATTAACGAAGCAGGAGTTTTAAAATACGCGTTCCGAGAGCAATAGAGATAACTGATGCCCCGCAAAGTATAGAAAGAACAAAAAGAAAATGATAGAGCATTTCCCCTCTGGCCAATGATATGCCGAGTGCTGAAAGTGACGATAAACCTAAAATTGAAGTTCCGATCATAATTGTTCAGGGGATTGTATACTAATAAGATCCTATAGTCAACTCCGACTTGCGTTTCGTCTAAAGCTTCGGCCAGCCTCGCCGTCCACCTCGGATCAACCGAGTCGAGACGGGAGTCTAGGCGGGCAAGGCGAGTTGAATCGAAGTCAAAGATACTTTTTAGGGCTCAATATCAGGGTGTGATAGAAATCACATACGGGAATTTATCTTAAGCATAAGATATCCATTATGGGAGGATTGGGGATTGAAGGTATGACTCACCAGCAAAGAGTCGCTCACAGAATAAAAATTGCCAAGGGGCATCTGGAAACTGTTCTTAAAATGGTTGAGGGGGAGAGATATTGTATTGATGTTATTAACCAGTCGAGAGCAGTGCAAAATGCTTTAAAAGAGATTGATTATCTTCTTTTAGAAAACCATCTTCAAACCTGCGTGGTAGATCTTGTTCATAAAGGGAAAGCAAAACAGTCAGTTGAGGAAATAATGAGACTTTTCAAAAGTAACGATAAATAATATGGCAGATAAAAAATTCATTATCATAGTTGCAATAATCACCTTAGTTATCATGCTTGGTGGTATTGCTTTGGTTAATAGTTCTTCGTCAACTCCTCAAATTTTGAGCTCAGAAAACGCCCGCCTGCAATTGTCTTCGCAAAGCGATGGCGGGCAGGCAAAAGCGGAAACAGTAGAACCAACAAGCTATGATTGGGGAAACATTTCGTATAGTGGTACTAAGGCAACAAAGACATTTGCTATCAGGAATACGGGAAGTGATCCTCTCAAGCTCTTTAATGTTAAAACCTCTTGTCATTGTACGAAAGCGCATGTAACAATTGATGGGAAAGACAGCCCAGATTTTGGAATGAGTGGTATTTCCAGCTGGGCAGGAGAAGTCCCCGTCGGTAAAGAAGCAAAAGTAACTGTTATTTTTGATCAAGCATTTCATGGCCCACAAGGTATTGGTCCCATTACCCGTTTTGTTTCCATAGAAACAAATGATAGAGGTACTCCGAAGATTACATTTACGCTTACAGGAACCGTTGTAAAATGAAAAAAAATGATGAATATATCGAATTAAAAATACCTCAGATTATCTTCAGAACAATTCCGTTATGGCTAGTGATACTCCTTGTCATTAATTCATCAATGCTTGTTGGATTTACCGAGTACTATTTCATGAAAAAAATTTTTAACGATACTGTTGTTGAACTTTCTAAAAAAACAAAATCATCTGAAGAATTGTTTCAGGTAGTAAAACAGCAAGTAATTCCACAAAAAGGATTCACTCTCGGCGTTGTATGGCATGATATCGGCAAGCAGTTACTCGACTCAGGGGTTATTGATCAACAAAAGTATGACGAACTTTTTGTTAATGACCCTCAAGAGGAAGAAGCGATGAAGTATTTGACCAGTTCTTCAAAAGACCACATGAAAATTGATGAAAGAAACTCGCGTTTTATGGTGAATACACTTTGGGCTATTGGTTTGGTGAATAAAAACAGACTTTTAGACGAGGGAGACATGAAAGTAGAAGGAGAGGGGAATCCTATGAAATTCAGCTCAACAGGCGGATGGAATTTAGGCGCAAAACCGACCAGAGAGCTGTATTCTTCGACTCCGCTTATTAGTCTTTCTTTTCAGCAAGCAGAGCTTGTTAAAAAGATTGCTCAAAATGTGTATCGTCCCTGCTGTAACAATCCGACATCATTTCCTGATTGTAATCACGGCATGGCAGCACTTGGTTATATTGAGCTCGCTGTCAGCCAGGGTCTTTCAGAAAGAGAAATCTATAAAGACGTTCTTGCGCTCAATTCGTTTTGGTTTCCACAAACATATCTAGAGCAGGCAATATATTTCCAAAAGCAAGCTAAGGCATGGGGCAGTATCGATGCGAAAGTCGCCTTATCAAAAAAATACTCCTCAGCCCAGGGAGCACAAATAGTCAGTCAGTCCATACAAGACGTACCTGGTTTGCAAGCGCCCGGGGGAGGATGCGCAGCCTAATATGGAATCAATACTTTTACAAACATCACTTATTGCCGCTTTTGTCGCAGGTATCGTAGCATTGTTTGCCCCTTGTTGCATTTCATTTTTACTACCGGCGTACCTCGGTAACGTCTTTAAAGAGAAAGAAAAAGTAGTATTGATGACGCTCATTTTTGGTGCCGGTATTTTTGCGGTTATGATGCCCGCCGTTCTGGGTGTTGCAGCGTTATCTAAGTTTTTATTTGAATATCATGACAGTATTTATTATCTTGGCGGGTTTGTCATGATACTTTCGGCAGTCATAACTTTTTTAGGGCTGAAATTTCCAATGCCCCAATTACCAGGCGGTGATACACGAAAAACTGATCCTTTGTCTGTATTTACCCTCGGTATATTTTCAGGTATTACCAGCGCGTGTTGCGCGCCGGTTCTCATCGGTATATTGGCATTGACATTTTTATCTCCTAACTTTTTTGGGGCCTTAGCAATAGGTGGTATGTATGTTTTGGGAATGGTCATGCCACTTTTATTTATTGCCGTATTTCTTTCGGGAAAGATGACAAAGTTCATGTTTTTGAGAAAGAAAGTATTCAGTTTTCAATTTTTAGGTAAAGAACGTACGGTGATTGTTAGTAATTTAATTGCAAGTATCATTTTTTTCCTCACAGGTATTTTAATAATCTATCTTAAATCTATCGGCAGGCTTGGTATGGAAGACACAGAAGGATTTACGAAGATGATCACCAATGCGAGCGGTTATGTTAATCAATTTGCGGGAGGGAACATGTTGCTTAACCTGATATTTGTAGCAGCTCTTATTTTTGTTCTTTATAAGATTGCAAAAAAGGTATAAGCTGAATATATATAAGAGTAAAGAGGTGAGTAGTATGAAAAGAGACCCGTTAGTATATGGAATAGTTAGTTTTCTTATCGGAGGTGTCATCGTGTGGTTCTTGGCAACGACAGCAGTGAACAATAACCAGTATGGCATGATGCAGATGATGGGATTGCGCGGGGGATATCAGAGTATGATCGGTAGCTCAAGCACGATTGATGCTCACTTTATCGAGCAAATGATTCCTCATCACGAAGACGCAATAACTATGGCAAAGCTGGCCCTTACAAAAGCAAAACGGACAGAAGTAAAAGAGTTAGCTCAAAATATTATTGACTCACAAGGGAAGGAAATAGACCGGATGAAAAGTTGGTATAAAGACTGGTATGGAAAAGAAGTACCTTCCGGGGTAAATGTGATGGGTAGACATGGGATGATGGGCAGTAATGGGATGCACATGGGAGTGATGGGAGATGAAACTGATTTATCAAGGCTTGAACAAGCAAAGGATTTTGATCGAGCGTTTGTTGAAGAAATGATTCCGCATCATCAAATGGCCGTCATGATGGCAAGTATGCTGAAAGATGGAACACAGCGTCCGGAAATGGAGAAACTTGCTAATGATATTATTACTGCCCAAACGAATGAAATAGACCAGATGAGGGGTTGGTTGCAAAATTGGGAGATATAAGGAGGTGAGGAATATGTTGAACGCAAAAGCATTTGCGAATGCAAGTACTCTTGTACTTCTCGCAGTATATGTAGTTTGTCGAGTCGTATCACTGGTAGCGCCTGACTTTCTTTTTAGTATTGCTAAAAGCTGGTTTCATACAATTAGTGTTGACAGCTTAAGGGGAATAAGTCCAATGGATTTGGGGACATTTTTATTCGGAGGGATAGCCTTAGCTGTTTTAGTTTGGGTGACAACCTACGCGACAATTACTCTCTATAACCGTTGGGCAAAATAAGGGGAGCTTATTATCTGATCTGAGTCAGAAAGTAGACACACTATCAGGTTAGTGTTGCTAGTGCTTATCCATCTGAGAAAATCTTTTGAAGAGTTTTATAATTACTGCTGTTCCAATAAGACCAATTCCCAGTAAAAAGAGCAGGTAATACGCAGGAGTTAATACTTCAGCTACCTGTACTGTTATTTCATGAGGAAGAATTGGGATTGGCCCGCCCCTTCCTTGTGCATCAATGGAAGGTTTTGTGGTTCTGATAAGTAGTAAAAATATCATAGGAAGAGTGCTCACTAATAGCAATACAACAGCCGGACTGATCAATTTACCATAGCGATAGCTAAAATAAATCAAGCCGGCCATACATAAAGTAAGCGGAATGAAACTTAGTAAAAATAGGGTAAAAATAGTGGAATGCAGACTCTCATTGATAAAGGCAAGAATTCCCGCCTGTTTTTTTGTTTGTTCATCAGTTCGTTGATAATAAAACGGCTCAACCACCTGTCTGAAGATTTTCAACCTAATCTCTCTGGGAGAAAGTTTTTCAAGATCTGATTTTGTTATCGTGATATTCTTGTCAGGCAGGGGATGTAACACGTTTTGTCCGGATAACTCGAGTTTTTGCTTTACCTCCTCAATACCTTTAGAGTCGTCAAGTCCTTCAGGACTAAATTGAGTTGCGACGACTGCAGTTGCCAGTGGTATAGCGATTTGTGCGCTGGTCAGGGTAGAGAGAGTAGAGAGACTGATAGTGAGTGAGAGGAGTAATGTCGTCAGAATCCCGAAAATCCATTTGAGATCGACATGCCAGTATGGTCTGACTTTTTCTTTTATCATAGTTCAGTTCTAGTATTACATGTTACAGAATACTCAGCAAGATCATAGTCTGTTTTCGTGTTCTTTTGGGGATATTCCTTGACAGAAGTAGCCCCGATTTTGTTAAATTGATGTATGCCCGGAAAGAAAGCAAGAAAAACTAGTGTAAAAAGATCCCGTGCCACTCGTACTTCTCAGGTAAAAATTGTCGTTATATTTTTACTACTCCTTGGAATTGCTTTAATTGCCAGATCAGTAATGCTCCATGAGAACTACAAGGTACTTGGAGCTTCAACGCTTCTCGCCAGAGGCGGGGATGACTCCGGTAGTGGTGATGGTGGGGGAGGTAGTAACTCAGGAAGCGCCTCTTCGGGCAGTTCTGATTCTGGAAGCAGTGGTACCTCAGGCAGTACCGGTGGTAGCAATGGATCAGGGAATACCTCAGGCGGCTCCGGATCCGGTGGGAGTGATTCATCAGGATCCAGTACTTCAAGTGGTGGATCAAGTAGCATCAGTGTCTCAGATAATACAAGGGTAATATGTACTGGACCTGATGGAAAGAAATTCGAAACAAAACGTAAAGATTGTGAAGAATTAAATAAAGCATGGAATAAACCTGTCAGCTTTACCGTGCTTCCTAATAAATCTAAATCACAACCTGTAAAAACAGAAACACGTACTCGATCTGTAGCACCATCTGTTAATCCTTCAATCAGTGAAACACCAGAAGTGGAAAATGAAGATGATGATTCAGGCGTCGAGACGAAAACAGAATCCAATGGAAACGAAGAAAGAACTGAAGTCAGGCTTTCTGAAACCGAAAGAATTCGAACAAGAATAAAAGACGGCAGAACCCGTATCGATATTACATCTGGTGGAATCAAAACACGTTTGGAGGTCAGAGATGATCGGGTAGTCATAAAAGCTGAGCAGGAAGATGGTACAGAAGTTGAGTTAGAAGATGATGCCTTGTTAAAGATTGATGATAGGTTGGCAAAAAACAGTATCAAAATAGCAACAGCCGGAGCGGAGAAGTTCTTAGTCCAAAAAGGAGCTACAGCAGCTATCACAGATTTTCCTGTCTCAGTTGATCTTGCAACGAATACTGTCTTTGTGGATACGCCGAATGGAGAAAAATCCCTGACGGTACTTCCTGAACAGGCAATTCAAAACCTCATCGCAGCAAATGTTGTGAATAGAATCGGAGGAGAAGCACTGGTTAACGAAGCAACAAATAATAATCTAACGTCTGTAAGCCAGTTAATTACTCTTGGTGAGAAAAACGGAATACCTATCTATGAAATAACCGGAGTTTCAGATCAGAAACTACTTGGATTTATCCCAGTCGTAATTGAAAAAGAAGTTGTTGTTTCAGCTGAGACGGGGAACGCTCTTTCTATCAATGAGTCCTTAGGTGCAAGAATTCTTGACGCAATTTCCTTCTAATTTATGAAAAAGGCTGAGGTAATGTTATCGCTGCTAAGAATTGCCATGGGAGTTCTTTTCACGTGGGCTTTTTTTGATAAAGTTTTCGGACTCGGATTTGCCACGACTTCTGCTAGGGCGTGGATTCATGGCGGATCTCCGACTTCCGGATTTCTAAAATTTACTGATGGAACATTCTCACCCATCTTCCAGTTTCTTTCAGGAATTCAAATTATTGACTGGTTATTTATGCTGGGGTTGTTAGGGATTGGACTGGCGATGCTGTCAGGAATCGGATTACGTATCGCGGGATATGCGGGTGCTGTCTTTGGCGTTTTACTTTATTTGTCAGTCTTTCCACCCCAAAATAATCCGGTCATTGATGAACATCTTATTTATTCCTTAATTTTTCTCGTATTCTCAACAGGTGAGGTTGGACGTCGGTATAGTCTCTATTTATGGTGGAGTAAGCAGGCTTTGGTTAAAAAGTATTCATTTCTTCAATAATTTTCATTTCAGATATTCACTCTAATGATCCACGATTTACGTTTTAGTTTGTGTTATTTCAAATTGCTTATTTTTAGATTTGTGTCCTGATAGCAAGGTGACAGCTCCCTTTTTAACGTGAAAGTGTCTGGCTAATGCCTCTAAGACTGCCTTATTTGCTTTATCTTCAAGAGGAGGTTCACTGACGTAGACATGAAGATTTTCTAAGAGGTCTATCTCTACTCGTGGCTTCTTTGAATTAGGATGGGTAATGACTGAAGTTCTCACACTGAAATTATTATAACGGATTTACCTTCCACTTTTGCTAGAATGAAAGTATGGGAAAAATAAATAAAGAGTGGCACGAAGCCAACAAAATGTCTAAGAACCCAACCCTTGAGCAAAGAATTAAGTGGCATACTGAACACCAAAAGAATTGCCAGTGTTGGCCAATACCTTTAAAACTTCTTGAGGAGATAAAAAAGCAAAAATAAGCAAAACTTTTCTTCGAATAAGGCTGCAGGTTCTGCTATAATCTCAGGATGAATCTATCTGTAGGAATTGTTGGATTGCCAAATGTGGGGAAGTCCACGCTTTTTAATGCGCTTTTGAAGAAACAGCAGGCTTTGGCTGCCAATTATCCTTTCGCCACCATTGAGCCCAATGTCGGGATAGTCCCTGTGCCTGATAATCGTTTGACCCAACTTGCAGAGATTACAAAAGAAGAGGAAAAAATGGCAAGTCTGCCTCCTATTAAGCCAGCCACCGTGGAATTTGTAGATATTGCCGGTCTCGTGAAGGGAGCTTCAGAAGGTGCGGGACTGGGAAATAAATTCTTAAGTCACATCCGTGAGGTGAGTGTTATCGCACACGTCGTGAGGGCATTTGAGGATGCCGATGTGATCCGTGAGGGCAGTACGACACCGGATGAGGATTATAAAACAATCCAGACAGAATTAATTCTGGCAGATCTCCAGACGCTGGAGAAAATCCGTGACAATCGTAAGATGGAGCCGATCAAACATACAGTCGCGATCAAATTAATGGCAGCGCTTAATAATGGTACACGGGCATTTGATGTTTCGTTATCTGATGAGGAACGAGAAGCCACTCGGGACATGTTTTTACTGACGAATAAACCGGAGGTCATCGTCCTCAATGTCACCGAAGCAGAATATAATGAATCCACAATTCTGGAGAGGATTTCTTCTTATGCCAAGGTTTTATCACTTCCTGAAGACCGCTTTGTCGTGATCTGTGCCAAGATTGAGTCAGAACTTGCAGGGCTTGATGAAGTGGATCAACAAGTTTATCTCGCCGAATTAGGAGTAGGATCGTCAGGTTTGGAAAGATTGATTAAAAAGACCTACGAAAGATTAGGTTTGATTTCCTTCTTAACAGCCGGGGAGAAGGAAGTCAGGGCTTGGACTGTAAGAAAAGGTAGTACTGCGCCTGTGGCAGCAGGGGAGATCCATACTGACTTTATCAAAAAGTTTATTAAAGCCGAAGTAATTAGTTTTGACGATTATATTTCAGCGGGAGGCCGTAAAAAGGCGAGGGAAATAGGGAAAGCGCGCCTAGAAGGCAAAGACTACATAGTTGCTGATGGAGATGTAATAGAATTTAAAATCGGAAGCTAAAGCTAAATTCCAAAGGACAAAAAACAAATAAAAAAAACAAATAGCAAGCATCAAATAAATATCAATGATCAATTACCTGGCGTTTTTTAATATTGAAGAAAAAATCTTTATTAACTCGGTAGATTCAGCGATTAACGACTGTCTTGTTTGACGGTAAGCTTCTGTTGATTCGGCCAAATCAAGCCATAATCTACTTTCTTTTGCTACTTTTCTACAAATTTTGATTTTCATTTCAAAGTCTTTTTTACCTAACGACTCATTAGCTTCAATATAATTTGCTGCAACAGAACCAGATGATCGTACTAGTTGTTTTGCATATTCAATGTTTGAGATTGACTTTGGAAGAGTTTTCAAGTAATCTCTAACGTTCGTTGCATATAGTGAGGTTCTTTCCTCAAGATCGTAAATTTTTCTATCTGAAGATTGATTCATTTGAATTTATTTGTAATTTGATGCTTAGAGTTTGATATTTATAATACTATTCTACATTTATGTAGAAGTTTATTGCTACTTGCTAAAAGAGCCTCGAATTTGCTATCATTACAGCTACGATCTATGAGATTATATGATTTAGTTTTGGTTCTTAAGACATCACTTACTGAGGCGCAACGCACTAAAGTTGTCGATCAGGTAAAGAGTTGGCTTGGTGATGTCAAAGTCGTGAATGTTGATGACTGGGGTCAAAAGCCTCTCGCATATCCGATCAAAAAGGAAGCGGCAGGAGTCTATGTCAAGTTCAATTTAGAGACTGAGAAGACAATTCCTAATGATTTTGAAACAAGAGTTTTTAGAGCTGACGGTGTCCTACGACACCTATTGCTTAGAACTAAGTAAACTCGAAGCACGAATTTCGAAGCTCGAAACAAATATAAAATAATAAATACAAAATAGTTTCGGATTTCGATATTCGGATTTGGAATTTCTTTCCGAAGGAAAGTGATATGGCACGAAGCTTGAATCGGGTTCAGTTGATCGGTAATCTCACACGAGATCCGGAATTGCGTTACACTCCGCAGGGAACTGCAGTTTGTACTATCGGGCTCGCAACTAATCGTTATTGGACAACCGATTCCGGAGAGAAGCATGAAGAGACTGAGTTTCATAGGATAGTTGCCTGGAACAAGTTGGCAGAGCTTTGCAGTCAATTTTTGGTAAAAGGTCGAAAAATCTATGTCGAAGGTCGACTTTCTACCAGAAATTGGACAGGACAAGACGGTCAGCAAAAATCAACGACTGAAGTCGTGATCGATGACATGATCTTACTGGACAGTAAAGGCGCAGGCACTCCGGCTTCTGTTTCTCAAGATGAGCCAAAAATGATGCCCAAGCCGGCTCAGAAAGAGAAGGAAGAAGAGGAGTCAAAAGAACCTGAAAAGCCTTCCAAAAAGAAGGCAGAACCGGCCCATTCGACAAGCTCAGGACAGGCCCAGGATGATGTCCCGACACCGGGTGAGGACATGGTCCCGCCGGATGATATACCTTTCTAATAAATAACAACTGACGACTAACTACTGACACTAAAGTCAGAAGTAAGAAGTTATCAGTTAGGAGTAAATGACTATGGCAGCTAAAAAGACACCATTACGTAATAAAAGAAAGATAGTAGCACCAAAGAACTGTGTGTTTTGTGATGAGAAAAAAACACCTGACTATGGAGATGTCTCCATGCTGCAAAAATTCACCTCAGACAGAGGTAAGATGTATGGCCGTATCCGTACCGGTGTCTGTGCTAAGCATCAGCGTCGTCTGACCGCGGCTGTAAAGTACGCCAGGCATTTAGCTCTTATCCCTTTTGTCTCCCGCGACTAATTCACAACAAAAGATTAAAACTGTGTATAATAAAAGTACGTTAGTTTTTCAGCCAGAGGCTGATCCGCCCTTGGTGGAGACTTTTAAGTTTTGATTTTTTGTTATGACGTCACTGCCGATTCCGCTTCCTAAAGGATATAAGCCTATCGTTAAAAAAGGCGATACCGTCAAAGCCGGACAGACTGTCGCGACAGTTGATCCTGACACTGCTTCTCAGGTAGCCTCAGTAGATGAAGCTGTCCAAGACAATGAGGTTGTCATTGATCTTTCCTCAGCCATGGCTGCCTCAGGGGATGCAATTCGTAAGTATCTCTCGTGTGGTCCGGGAGACAGTATTCTTAAAGGGGATGTCATTGCCAAAAAACCTAAGGCCCTCGGACTCAAGCGCGAAGAGATCATCACAACCGTCAGTGGGACGATTGTTCGCTACGAACGGGATACAGGTAGATTATTTATTCGGACAGAAGGGAAAGAGAAGAACGAAGCATCCCCTTTTGTAAGCCCCGCGGAGATAACCTCGCCTCTTGAAGGGATAGTGACAGTATGTAATAATGATGCAATTGTCATTGAAAGTGACAGTACCGATCTCGTCGGGATACAAGGTAGGGGAGGAACGGCCAGAGGTAGAGTGGTCGTCATCCAGCCGCCGGAGGGCGAACGGGTAGTCTCCGGAGCACAGATCACTAAAGACGCGATAGGTGCTATTTTACTTCTGCCTGATATTGATAAAGAAGCTGTGGCCAAAGCCGCGGCGATCGGTACTAGCGGTATCATCGGGACTGACATCAAAGAGGACCTTTTTGCTTATTTACAATCACGCAAGATTGATCTGCCGGTGATCAGTGTCGCTCCTGAGACCGGGAAAAAGATTATTAGATCCAAAAATGATATTGTTATTCACGGTCAAGAGCGAACAATTATTCTCTAATTAATATGCGAGTTATCCGTTTTTTACTGGTTATTCTTATTGCCGGGGTCGTCGGGTACTATCTGGGTACTAACCATGTCAATATGGCATGGAAGGACTATCATCCCAGTGTCCGGATTCTCAGCAAAGAGCCGCCAGGCGGTACCTCGCAACTGGACATGTCAGAATTCTGGACTGTATTCCAGGCTGTAGAGGACAAATACTACGATAAGACCGCGCTTGATCCGCAAAAAATGCTCAACGGTGCTATCTCAGGCATGGTTAATAGTATTGACGATCCGTATACCGTCTACCTGCCGCCGACGCAAAATAATGATTTCAAACAGACTATGTCGGGGCAGTTTACGGGAATTGGCGCGGAGCTCGGACTTAAAGATAAGCAAATTATTGTTGTGGCCCCAATTGACGGAAGTCCGGCTCAAAAAGCTGGTATCAAGGCAGGCGATGCGATAGTCAAAGTGAATAGGGACTCTACTCTTGGATGGTCAGTCAGCCAGGCGGTCGATAAGATTCGCGGCCCCAAAGGAACGAGTGTACTACTTAGCGTCCTGCATAAAAATGAAGGTTCTCCTAAAGATATTAAAATCGTTCGTGACACGATCACTGTCAAAAGTGTGACGTCATGGGTAAAACCGGTTGAGGACATCAGCTCTGTCACTTCACCATCCAAAGTCAAGATAGATCCGACCACCGGTAAAGCAGAACCTACAGCAACACCTGCGTCAGCGCCACAACTTTTGGGTAAGGGGGGTAAAAAAGTTGCTTATATTAGACTTTCCCAGTTCGGGGATAACACCAACCAGGAGTGGCTCTCACTCTCTAATAGCCTGGCACTTTCTATCCAAAAAGATAAAACTATCAAAGGAGTGGTCCTTGATCTGCGTAATAATCCCGGCGGTTATGTAACTGACGCGGTCTTTATCGCTTCAGAATTTCTGCCTGTCGGCAAAACAGTTGTCGTCCAGGACTTCGGCGGGGGACATAAAGAGGAGCTGACAGTCAAGCGTAGCGGCCTCATGCTTACTGTCCCGCTTGTCGTCCTCATCAACAAAGGCTCAGCCAGCGCGGCTGAAATTGTCGCGGGATCACTGCGTGATTATAAACGGGCCATTCTGATCGGAGAGGATTCATTCGGTAAAGGCACGATGCAAAATGCTGATGATCTGGGTAACGGAGCAGGACTCCATGTCACGATAGCGCGTTGGCTGACTCCCAACAGTACATGGGTAGGAAATGGTAAGAATGGTCAGGGACTCAAACCCGATATTGTCGTAACACTTGACACTAAAGACCCGACCCATGATACCCAACTTGAAAAAGCGGTTGAAGAGCTGACAAAATAGTTAGAGAAAAGTGATATGCGAAAACTAATCATTCTTGTTGTCATTTTGATCGTTTTATTGGGACTTTTGAGTATCAGTACCTCATCTCTTCGGGATCTTAGTCACCTCATTAATCCAGTACAAACTGTTTTACCCGGTTCAATAGATACTGTTAAAATAGTCTCTGAAGAATCAGTCGTTATTGCCGTATCCAAAGACGTTGCCCCTTCAGTTGTGACTATTGCAGGCAAGTTCAGCCAGTCTCCGGAGACTTCGAATCAAGTAAATCCCTTTTTCTTTTTCGGGTTGCCCTTCCAGGAGGAACAACCTTCCCGCCCTGGTGAGCCTCAAAATATCGGCAGCGGTTTTATCGTCACTAAAGACGGGCTAATCGTGACCAACAAGCATGTCGTCAATGACACGTCGCTTAAATATAGTGTGACGACCAATAACGGGAAGACCTATTCAGTCCAGAAAATTTACCGTGATCCGTTAAATGATATCGCGATCATTCAGATTAATCCCTCTGACAATGCCGGCAACACCTTAAAGCCTGTCAGGATGGGGGATTCATCACGTCTACAGGTAGGCCAGCTCGCAATTGCTATCGGTACGGCACTGGGAGAATTTAATAACACCGTGACGACAGGTGTAATTTCAGGGCTTGGCCGTGGTATTACCGCGGGTAGTCAGTTGGAAGGGACTGTTGAGGAGCTAAGCGATGTCATCCAGACTGACGCCGCGATCAATCCGGGCAACAGCGGTGGCCCTCTGCTTAACGCGAGTGGTCAGGTGATCGGTGTTAATACGGCTGTTTCACAAAGCGGTCAAAATATCGGTTTTGCCCTGCCGATTAACAAAATCAAAGATTCCATTAATAACTTTAATTCAACAGGACAGTTTAATAGGCCGTATTTAGGCGTTGCATATCAAGTCATTACTCGGGATATGGCTCTCCGCAACGATTTGCCTGAAGGAGCGTATATCCAGACAGTGGTCGCTGGCTCCGCGGCCGATAAGGCGGGGATTAAGGTTGGGGATATCATCGAAAAAGTTGATGGTGAGAAATTGGTGGCAGGGAAGGTAGAGTTATCAACTCTGATCGGCCGGAAAAAAGTCGGCGACAGTATGACATTGGTAATATATCGTGAGGATGATTCAGGTACAGCTTCCACCTTTGAGAAAAAAGTGATACTCAACTCAGCTCCTGAACAATAGCTTTTGTCCCGATAGTAGTTTCTATACGGGATTCCGATGATAAGATCATCGGAACTTTTTGTGCGGATTTTAACTGAAGTATTGCCTCTAGACTTTTCTTTTTTTTTAGTTATAATTAGATTATGGCAACAAGAAAAACCACTACAAGAACTGTTAAAAAATCCTCTAAAGCTCCGGTAAAAGCAGCTGCTTTAAAAACTACTAAGACCAAAAAACCCGAATCTCAGATGACATCTACCCGTCCGACAGTTAGTACTCCGGGTATTCTTCGTTCACGAATTAAGGTTAAGCGTCGAACAGCTATTATCGCGCTTGTTATTATCGCCCTCGTCGGGCTTGTTGTGTATTATCGAAGTCTCTTTGTCGTTGCTACGGTTAACGGTCAACCGATTTCACGGCTTTCATATATTCAGGAAACTGAGGCAGTCTATGTACCGGATGCTCGAGTTACCGCGGGTAAGCAAGCGATGAATCAAATCATTACTAAGACCCTGCTATCTCAGGAAGCAAATCGCCGTCATATTACCGTCAGCGATAAAGAAATCAATGATTCAGTTAATAAGACTCGAGAAAGTCTGAAGAAATCAGGACAGACGCTGGAATCGGCCTTAGCTCTTCAGGGGGATAGCTTGCCTGCGTATAAAGCCCGCATCAGGATTCAGATGATTCTTGATAAATTGGTCGGAACTATCACTGTCAGTGACAAAGAAATCGCCGGTTATATCGAGAAGAACAAAGCTTCACTCCCTGCTGATGCCAGTGAAGCAGATCTCAAGACACAAGCGAAAGAGTCTCTCCGCCAGCAAAAATACAGTGAAAAAGTCCAGGCACTTATCTCAGGGTTACAGCAAAAAGCAAAGATCACCTACCTCATTCCTCAGTAACTCCGTCCTCATAACAATCTCCGATCCCGACTTCGCCTAGGCTTCGTCGGGCGAAGTAAATCGGGGTTGACAACTCATCTCTCAGGTACTGTATTATAAGTAAGAGGGCTTGCCCCTCCGGAGCCCGAGGACTAAGCTTGGGATTAAAGTAAACCTTAGGAGCGAGACCCCACTTCGCTAAAGCTACGTTGGGGGCGACCCGCCTGCAAGCGCCTAGAGCGCTAGCGATTGGCGGGCAGGAGGGGGGTGAGTGTATGCCTAAAAAGAAAAAAACAACAACACATCGTGCTCGAAGTACGAGATCTTCCTACAATGGCGGTATTGACGATCATTCTTTTTTAATTATTGCCGGAGGTGGACTGGTAGTTCTTCTTATTGTCGGGTTCATGATCTTTAATGGAAAGACTCAGACTGCAACAGTTCCTACCCAGACGACTGCCAACCAAACGCAGAACACGGTGGTTATCAAGGATTTCGCTTTTGCACCAGTTAGTACGACAGTGAAAGTAGGTACGACAGTTATCTGGGAAAATAGTGACAGTGTCGAACACTCAGCAGTTGCTGATGACGGGACATTTGAGACCAACGTATTGGCACCGGGTGCCAAAGGGAGTTTCACATTCACTAAGGCTGGCAGTTATACGTATCATTGCGGAGTTCATCCGAGTATGACCGGGACGATAGTTGTGGAGTAGTAGCACTACACTGACTGATAGGTTACACCCAAGTCTTTGCTATTTGATAATGTTCTAATACGAGCTTGACTCTTATTGGAGAAGAGGTAGCGGATAAGTATTTTGTACGTATCGAGATCAAAGTCATAGCTCATCTCGTTCTCATTAAGACTGCCAAGCATATCAGTTTTTATATTGCCCAGATAGCACCATTTGTCCACCAGAAAATATTCATTTTTGCCGGTCAATTCGTTTTTCTCCTCAATCAGTATCGGGCCTTTGTAGGGCCAGGGTTTGATTCGGCTTTTACTGAATGCGCCGATAAAACGCATGTTGTAGGCAAGCGGTAGCTCCTTTTTAACACAGGCTCCTTTGCAGCGTTCAAGTCTGTAGCCAAAGCAGCTGGTCGTTGTCTTTTCAAGTTCAAGTAATTTCTCACAGAGTGAGTTCTCCTTGGCCAGATTTGCCAAATAGTCTCTGGCCTGGCGACGCGAGCGAAAAAACCCGATGTAGGAGTCGAGTTCGTCAGGCTTAACTTGCGTGACAGGATTGAGGCTGACGCATAAATACCCGTCACTGTCTGTATATGACCTGAGAGCTATCAGTTCCTGTTTGGTTCTAAGCATTTTATTGTAAATCGGAAGTTTGGTCTTGATCAGATGTGATTCCAAAAGCAACGCCCCCAATTCACCGGCTGTCTCGATTGCCTCAAGACTTTCCACCTGCTGGGCTATTTTCATCTCTAAAGGGGAGTGGATGTCTCCCGCAAAGTGGGAGAGCACGCGGTCACGGATATTGACACTTTTTCCGATGTAGAGGGGGATAGATTCATTTAAATTCGAAGCACGAATATCGAAGTTCGAAACAATTTTTGTTTTGGATTTTTGATCATTTGAGTTTGTCTCGGATTTCGAGTTTTGGTATTCGGATTTTCCATAAAATATGTACACACCTGGTGTCTCAGGAAGCTTATCGAGGATATTGTGGTTGAGTTTTACTGGCAAATATGGTTTCTTGAGGACGAGTCCGAGTGCCGCTTCAAATATTTCGGGGCTGACTTGTTTTTTTGCCAGATCATAAAATGTCTGGATTGCTAAAGCATCTCCTAAGGCGCGATGTCTGTTCTCACACTTGATCTCAAAACGTTCGATGATGCTGTCTAAATTATGTCTTTTGTGTCTGGGGAAGAGTGTACGTGAGAGTCTGACGGTACAGAAATGTCGGGGTGAAAAAGAAGCACCCAAGCGTGCAAACTCTGCTTTGAGGAAGCCATAGTCAAATCTGACGTTATGTGCGACGAAAGTATAGTCGCGAAGATGCATGAGGATATCACCGGCAACCTCCCGAAAGGTGGGAGCGCTCTCTAAGTCCTGGGACCTAATGCCGGTCATTTGCTCGATTTCAGGCGGGATGCTTGCCTGGGGGTTGATGAGAGTTGAATAGGTATCGATCAGTTCACCATTATCTGTTTTGACAATGCCAATCTCAATAACGCGGTCCCATGTAGAGCGGGTACCGGTGGTTTCGATGTCAACGAAGGCTAATTTACTCGGCAGCATGGGGAGTTAGTATACAGAATTTAGTATAAAGTATAAAGAACTAGCTTAATACTATCTACTGTATACTGTATACTGAGTATATGGAGAGTATTTTTTTCGAGATTGCCCTGGTCATTATCGTTGCGGCTGTCCTTTCAATCGTATTCCGTTACCTCAGGCAGCCCTCAATTCTTGCCTATATTCTTACCGGTATTATTCTTGGTCCACTTGGCCTGTTTCACTTGAGTAATTCAGCATCTCTCCAGACATTGGGGCAGCTCGGCATCACGTTGCTTCTCTTTATGTTAGGCCTTGAGCTGAAATTGCATGAGCTTAAGTCGATAGGGAAGACAGCAGCGATTATAGGCACGTTGCAGATGGCTTTGACAGCTGTCTTAGGATATGGCCTCTGTATTGCTTTAGGCTTCTCAAACACTGTTGCCATCTATGGTGCGATAGCTCTTTCTTTTTCGAGTACGATCGTTATTGTTAAATTACTTTCAGACAAAAAAGATCTCAACAGTCTGCACGGCAAATTAGCTATCGGTATTCTTTTGATGCAGGATTTCTTCGCTATTTTGACCATCATTTTCCTGAATGGTTTTCATCTCGGTTCACCCGCCGAGGTACTGCAACAGATTCTCTTAGTTGCTCTGAAATTAAGTGTGCTTGTCGGCTGGATTTTACTTTTCAGCCGTTATGTTTTCCCGAAAGTCCTGCACAAATTATCTAGTTCTGATGAATTACTTTTTCTCTTCAGCCTGGCGTGGGTCTTTGCCGTGACAGCCCTTGTCACCTGGCAGCCGATTGGTTTTTCAATTGAGATCGGAGGCTTTTTGGCGGGACTTGCCTTGGCGAATACGCATGAGAATTACCAGATTATCGCGCGTATGAAAGCACTCCGGGATTTTTTCATGACGATATTTTTTGTGATGCTCGGGATTAATATGACCTTTGCCAATGTCGCCTCAAGTATCGTCCCGGCAATCCTCCTGTCTCTTTTTGTCATTATCTTCAAGCCATTCCTGGTCATGCTTATTACCGGCATTTTGGGGTTTCGTAAAAGAACATCATTTTTTGTCGGGATCACTATGGCTCAGATTTCTGAGTTCAGTCTGATTATTTTATTCCTGGGCCAAAGTAAGGGAATTATTCCGCAAAACGTCGTAACGACTATGATTATTGTCAGTATGATTACCTTTACTGCCTCAACATACCTCATCCAAAATACCAATAAGTTGTATAAAATATTCGGTAAGTGGCTTTCACTCATTGAACTGCGTAAAACTCCTAACGATCATGATTTGACGAGTGGTGAAGAGTTCGTTGATTTTGACAAGCATGTTATTCTCATTGGGGGACACCAGATGGGTAAGAGTATCATGCATGCGCTAAAACAAAGTAAAGAGCAAGTGCTGGTCGTCGATTTTGACCCGGATGTCATCGAAAGACTGAAAAAAGAGAAAACACCTGCCATGTTTGGCGATATTGCCGATCCTGATATCCAGGAACGGGTCGGTTTTGAACGCGCCAAAATGGTCATCTCGACAGTGCCTGATCTTGAAGACAATCTATTACTGATTGAGGGTCTCACTCATTTGAACAGAAGGGCTAAAATTGTAGTAATGGCTTTTGAGGCCAACGACGCCAAGCAGTTATACAAAGCCGGAGCCGATTATGTCGTCCTGCCACATTTAGCAGGTGGGCATCATCTGGCTAAAATTTTACTCAACGATGATGATCTGGAGATGATAGAGAAATATAAAAAAAAGGATCTTGAATACCTCAAGTAAATAAATCCGAATACCAAAGCACGAAATTCGAAGTAATATCCAAAAAATAAATCTTTAAATCAAAAATATAGGTCATTTTAATTTTGAGATTAGGATTTGTTTCGGATTTTGATATTCGTGCTTCGAATTTAGGATTCGTTATCATCCAATGTAGGTGAATCTTCTGTGGGGTGTTCCTCAGGTATCGCTCCGTCCATAATAACCGGCAAATTACCCCATGATTTACCCAGTCGATGATCTGTCAGACGATCTTGCGGGAAATTGTAGGTTTTGATTTTCTCATTTCGCATACCACGTCCGACCTGTGTTGCTTTGAGGGAGGCGTATTCTTTTTGCTGTTTTTCAACTTCCATTTCCCAGAGGCGGGCGCGAAGCAAGGTCATGGCTATCTCCCGATTTTGGATCTGAGAACGTTCGGCTGAGGAGACAACCGTCAAGCCTGTTGGCTTATGGATGAGACGGACGGCGGTTGAGACTTTGTTGACGTTTTGACCGCCATGACCGCCACTCCGGAAGGCCTCAAAGGATATTTCATCAGGGCTGATATGTAAATCAATATCCTGTAGCTCAGGGAGGACAGAGACTGTTACTGTTGAGGTATGGATGCGACCTTTTTTCTCAGTCTTGGGAACCCTCTGGACACGATGGACGCCTGATTCATATTTAAGAATGTTAAAGACCCCCCCGCCTGCAACGCTTGCGCTAGCATTGTGGGCAGGCTTACCTGATATCTCAAGGACTTTGTCTTCCAAAAATTCGGCTTTGTAGCCTTTTCGCTCGGCAAAACGCATATACATTCGCAGCAATTCTTCAGCAAAAATACTCGCCTCGTCTCCTCCTGCGGCACCTTTGATCTCAAGGAGCACATTACGTGTGTCAAGATCATCGCTTTTTGCGTTTTCCTGACTTTGCTTAAGACTGTCCTCAAGTGCTTGCTTTTGGAGATTGAGTGAAGACAGTTCCTCCTGCGCTAACTCCTGCAAAGCAGGATCAGTCATCAGAGACTCAGTCTCCGCAATTTTTTTGGCAAGTTCTTCTAATTGGACGTAGCGGTAGTCGTTCATAGGAATGATTGACGCGGATTTAATAACTGATTTTCACAGATCTGTGTCTATCTGTTTCCAATCTGTGGTTATCATACAAAAGTTATTTGAGGGCCATGAGCATCTCGCGGAGAGACTTTGGTGCTTCACTTGCTTTTTTCTTTTCTTCCTGTTTTTTGATATGAGTTGCTTTATATTCGGTTGCGGTTTTGATCTTTGTTTCAAATTTTTGGATACGGGAAGCCGTATCGACGAATTTTTGTTCGCCTGTATAGAAAGGATGGCATTTATTACACAACTCAACGTGGATTGTCTCTTTGGTTGAACCGATAGTGAAGCGGTTACCACAGACACAAACGACATTAGTTGCGTCAAAATATTGGGGATGGATTGCAGTCTGCATAATATTGCTTTTTAACTCATGCGTATCTATAATACGCCAGGTTAAGTCATTATAGCCTAAAAATGACTTTATTTCAAGCTATGTCTATTGAAAATTCATTTATACCCTCTGAGGCTCTTAGTCCACACGATGGAGGGGGAGGGGGATCATCATCCGGGGAGACTCGCTTACCCTTATCACTTGGAGACAGAGTCAATTCACAAGCAGATTATGTCTTAGGAGAATTGGGTATAGTCGGTATGGCTTTTAACACTCGAGGATTTCAAATCTATCGGGAAGAAGGATCTGGGGATCATAAGAAGCTGCTGCCTAGGTACGATCAAAAAATCATGGAATTTATTAGAGCTTATTTTGCATGTAAATTAAAAAGTCGCATCACTCCTGAACACCAAAGGGAGATCCCTGATTTATCACTTGATACTGTTTTGGATACTTTTGATCCTGAGGGGAATTTATTTTCTACTGAGATTATCGGTCCTCAAGGAACTGAGATAACTCTCATGGAGGTTGTAAAAGTACTTAATGGACAAGCTGACGCCCTCAGAAAGCCTCATTAGACCTAGCTTAAGTGCCTCTGAAAAGTTTATGGAACGGGTGGTAATGGATGCGTTTTTCAGCCACGTAAATTCCCAAGAAGACGAAAAATGCACCCGTCAGGAAAGCTGGTGTGATGTTCTCATGGAGGAGCGGGACTGCGACGAGTACGGTGACCAGCGGATCGACATAGAGGAACACCCCGATTTCACTGGCCTTAATATGTTTGACCCCGAAATTATAGAATAAATAGCCAAAAATTGACGTAAAGATAGCTCCGAAAACAATCCCGATGATCGCTTGCTCATTTAAAAGACTGAGGATATGGTGTTGTGACGATTCCATCAGGAAAAAAGGAAAGAAAATAACTGTTGCGTATGCGAAAAGATAAAACGTTACGGTCACTGATCGCAGGTGGGTCACATAGTTTTTTAGTAGCAGGGTATAACCCACAAAGGTCAGTGTTGACAGAAGAAAAAGCAGATTGCCGAGGATTGTTCCGTCCAGACCCTCATCGATAATCGGGCGGAGGATGATGATTGCGACTCCCAAAAGACTGATCACCGTACCGAGGATAATTCTGGTCCTGACATTTTCTTTATAAAAGAAGATTGAGGAGGTGATCAGAAATATCGGAGCGGCTGTGGCGATGACTGAGGAGTTCACGCTACTGGAAGTTGTCAGGCCAAAAAGGAGTAAGCCTATATGGAAGAAAAAACCGATGACTGCCAGGACAAATAGTGACACAGCATCGTGCTTTGTGATTTTCAGACGATGCAGTGTCAAGGGCAGGAGGATCAGTGAGGCGAGGAAAAAACGGAGAAAGGCAAAAGTAAATGGCGGTATTGATTCAAGCGACCAGCGGAAAATAGGTATACTTGCTCCCCATATGATATTAGTCCCGATGAGTGCCAGGACAGCCAGGTGATATTTACTAAAGCGCATAAATCCATTGTTACATTAGCGCTTTAAAGTTGCAAGAGAGATCTCAGGATGATACTTAGCGTTTAGTCTTTAGATAACAGCTTACAAGCTTCCTCAAAGGTAACCTGTTTTTGCTCACGCTTTCTTAGATCTTTAAGTGTAACTTTTTCTTTTTTTACTTCCTCAGGTCCGATGACAACGACATAGGGAATACCTTTTTGGTCAGCGTACTTGAGTTGTTTTTCCATTTTAGCGTTCGGGTCAAGATACAGTTCAGTGGCTATGCCCTCAGCCCGTAATTTGTAGCAGGCCTCAATTGACTGATCCAGTAATTCAGGGGAGAAAACAGTAACCAGGATCTGTGTTCCGGCCAGATCCTGTGGGAAAAGATTTAGCTCTGTCATCGCATCGACCACCCGATCAAATCCGAAAGCGAAGCCTACAGCGGGAACCTGCCTGCCGGCGAACATCCCGACTAAATTGTCATAGCGTCCGCCGCCGCCGACTGATCCGACAGTGTAGCCCTCAATCTCTACCTCAATAATAATACCGGTATAATAGTCAAGACCCCGAGCGAGTGTCGGTTCAAATTTAATCCTGTTTTTATCCACTCCAAATTCTTGAGCACTGACCAAAATTTGTTTGAGATTCTCAGGAAGTGTTGCTCCCATCAGTTCATCCAGTTTTTCGCCTTTTACACCAAGTAGCTCTAGCTCTTTTTTAACCGCATCCGCTCCGATTTTTTTCAATTTATCAATCGCGATAATAGCTTTCGGCGAGAGATCCGCAAAAAGAGTTCGGTCATTAACAAGGAGGGTAAAGCTTTTAAATCCGAGAGCCTCAAATGAGTCATTAATGATTGCAAGTATCTCAGCATCGGCAAAGACGCTATTCGTCCCGACTGTGTCGATGTCACACTGCAGGAACTCCCGAAAGCGGCCACGTTGCGTATTCTCAGCCCGCCAGACCGGCTGAATTTGATATCTTTTAAAGGGCAAGGGGAGTTCGTTTTGATACTGAGCAACTACCCGCGCGAGAGGCACAGTCTGGTCATACCGCATTGCCACATTTCGACCACCGTTATCTTTAAAACGATACATGAGCTTGTCGCCCTCTTCACCGTATTTACCGTTCAGTATTTCTTCGTATTCAAGGGCCGGAGTCTCAAGAGGCTCAAAACCATAAGACGAGAACACGTCTTTAAGCGTGCTTATCACATACTGTCTTTTTCTTGCAGTGCCGGGTAAAAAGTCCCGGAAACCTTTTAACGTTTGTACTAACATATTCTTTATCTTAACATGAATAATACCCGATCTGGGTTTTCCAAATCAAGGACATCATTCACTATCGTATCAGTGACCTTAATCTCTCTTTGTTCACGATCTATCTCTGCTTGTGGTCCCATCAGCTGAGTCATATTGAATCTGTCAGCGACAGCTATCATAGGAGACTGTGCATTTGTTCTCATAATCAGCGGAAGTCCGGCCCATCGAGCAACGTTCACGAGGGAGCCACTCAGCTTGTTACTATACCCTTTGCCACGGCTATTAGAATCAACCCCGCATTCGGAAAAGTAGAAGAATTTACTGTCAACGCCATTTTGCGCTAATAATTCACTCATACCACCTCTCATTTCGGGAGTGCGATACTTATCAAAGCTAAACTGATTTGGCGACTGATAAGGAAATCCCCACGAGAAGCCAACAACCTCAGTGCCTTCTTTCATAGTAAATCCCTTTGCATCTGTCCTCCCAAGCTCTTTTTTAATGTAGCCTATTGTTTCAGCAAGAGGGTATGCTTCAGCAAGTTTTGACTTAAAGCATTCACAATCTTGCCCGACTTCGGTCTCGGCGCCAAAGAATTTCCCGCAGCCACACCGAGTGACTTCATTCCACGGCTCTCCAGCGAAAACGCTTGCATAGAGCTTGGCTACGTTGGTCACTTCATTTGTTAGGAAAGGTATAAAGCGTTGGGGCTCATCCTGTCCTAATCTTTCACGATCAATCATTTTTGTTCACCTCCTTTCAGTTCAAGAATTATCTTTTTATAGATGTTTTCAAGTACTGGAAGTTGGTAGAGTGGAATATTTTCATCTTCCCGGTGTACTGTTGTTCCGTCACCGGCACCAAAAGTACAGCAGGGAGTATTCGGTAGAGCTTGGGCGAGAAGCTGAACATCAATAAATCCTCTTTTACCAGAGTCAGTCCAGCTGAGTAAGGTTTCCGTGCTAATCACACGAGCGACATTATTCAGTTGCTCTTTTGGAGTAATCCATGCTCCTAAGTCATGTCTGGTTGTTATCGAGTCAAGGGTGAGCCCTTCATCAGCGATGAATCCTTTGAGTAGAGATGATACTCTTTCAGCATTCAGTGTAGGTATGCTTGGACGAATATCTAAGACAAACTCCGCAAAATCAGGAATATTATTTCCTTGTTTACCTAAGATTAACTCTGAGGAGCTCTTTTTTTGTAAGAGCCCGCCTTGCATATAGGCTAAGTTAATAGTTGATCTGCCCAATTCTTGGCTACGGCAGAACTTCTGAAAATATTTTTGGAGCCTTCTGATCACGGCATAGCTACGGGTTATTGCATTTACGCCGCTGAGAGGATTTGAGGCATGTCCTGTTTTTCCTTTTACACGTACTGTTAGTTCAATCAAGCCTCTGCAACCGTTTCCGAGAGTTAGATCGTTTCCATCACCTGACAGAATAAGTTGAGGAGAAATTTTGCTTTTATACTCACGAATGAAGGCTTTCATTCCTGCAAAGTCATATTCCTCATCAATATAAAGGAGTGCTGCAATGCCTTTTGTTTTGCCGATCTTTTCCCACGCAGTGAGAAATGCAGCTATGTTTCCTTTCATGTCAGCAGTTCCAAGTCCGTACAGTTTTTCCCTGCTAATGAATGAGCGAGTGTTAAGTCGGTTTTGTAAAAATTTTGGTTGGACTGTATCAAGATGTCCAAGATACAGAAGGCGAGTGGGATACCCATCGGAGATCAAGATATTGTACCTGCCGTTGAGAATGGGTTGTTTGGTTACCTGCCAATTCGGCACCTTACTACAATATCCCACGACAAAATCAGCTATGCCAATCTCATTACAAGAACTGTCAACGAATGACTTAATAGAAATCAATTTTTTTGTAAGTTCTAATGTTTTCTCCATAAAAAAACTCCCGTTCTTTACACACCAAAAAATGATGTGTAAGGAACGAGAGGGTACAAAAAAAGGACCTCCCGCGGTCCCATCCTTATTGTCTAATTATTACTAATCAGACCTCTTTATGGCGACTCCGCGTGTGCGACATCGTCTGTTGTCTTTTACGGTTCAACCTCCGTAGAGCATTTTGGCTCTCAGCTCCTGGATCGTGACTCCAGTCAGCGCTTTATACGTTAAATTGTCTGTCTATTATACCAGATAGGACAATTATGTCAAGTTACTCTAGGACTTGAAGCTAAGTAAGTTTGACGAGTTTTCCGTCCTGGATTGCGAAAAGGTCTTCGATGCGGACGCCGAATTTTCCTTCGAGATAAATTCCCGGTTCGAGGGAAAAGGCCATTCCATCCCCTATGGTTTCTTTAGACGTAGGAGAGAGCGCTGGGGCTTCATGAACTTCTATGCCTATGCCGTGTCCTAGTGAGTGGGGGATTGAGTCGTAGCCTGCTTTATGGATAAAATCTCTCGCTTCATCATCAACGGCCGCACCTGAGATCGGTTTGTTATTCTCAAGAGAGCGTTTAATAAAATCTACTGCCAGATTTTGTGATTGTTGCACGGTATCATAGACTTTTTGTTGTTCTTTAGTTGGTGTACCGACAAAAAAAGTACGTGTCATGTCAGAACAATAATTATTAAAGCGCACTCCACAGTCAATAAGGGCTACGTCATTTACTTTTAGTTTAGTCTCATCGCTAAGATGATGGGGGACAGCGGAGTTTTTACCGAAAGCTACAATAGTCGGAAAAGAAAGACCGGCTCCAAGTGCTTTTACATTAGCTTCAAAAAGTACAGCAATCTGCATCTCAGTAACGTCAGGTTCTAATTTTTTTGCTGTTTGCTTGAGTGCTTTTTGGGCTATTTGACATGCTTTCCGGATGTTAGTTACTTCTTCAGCAGATTTTTTAATGCGAAGATGCCTTAAATCCACAGCGACCAGACGGCTGGGTACATTCTCAGTTATCGTCAGGTACTCAGTAACGGTGACGTTATTGCTCTCAAAACCTATTTTTTTCAATTTATTTTTACTGACAACTTCTGCCAGATTCTTGGCGAACGGATGGTCTCTCTTGTGCTCAATGACTGTCAGTTGTTTAAATTTTTCTTTCAGCTCCAGAGCCAGCAAGGAGTGTGTAAAGAGATGGCCTTTGTTGTTTGTTACAAGCAGAAAAGCATCGCGTTCGGTGGCTGAAAATCCGGCATACGAAGTTAGGTACAGTAAGTGGGACGATGAGGAGAAAAGCATCGCGTCAAGTTTTTTTTCTTTCAGCAGAGTACGGATTGAGGAGAAGTCTGCCATTGTTAGTTAAGCGGAGTAAGTTTTTTGCCACTCCCACTGGAGGTAGTTGCCTTTTTGCTATCGACAGCTTGAGGAGCATTGATGATCTTGGGGTTTTTCTGAAGAGTAGGGAAAATCAGGATACGGGATGCCACCATGCGATTGGCCTGCTTTTTATCGGCATAGCCGATGACATTAGCGCGTGTTCCCGTCTCGATTTTGGAGAAGCCGATCTTTTCAGCTGCATTGTCCGCGTCATACGACAGAGTCTTAGTGATATTTTCTATGTCGACCAGATAGCTTTTTCCATTAATCATTGAGAGAGTGACAGTAAAGTCAGTTTTATTGACCTCAGTTATTGTACCGCTGAGATAGAGAGGGATAGTGTAGGAGTGGACGAATCGGGCCAAAAGATGCTCTGAGTCTTTGTTGTAGAGCCCGATGACGCTGATTTTTACACCCGGCTTGAGGTCTGAAAGTCCGTAGGAGTCTTTGGCTGACGGAGAAGAGAACTTGGTGATCTCATCAACATCGATAAGTCTGTTATTTCCGTTAATATCTTCAAGTGTCAGAGTCGTCCCGTTTATTTCTTTGATACTGCCGATCATTCCTCTTTTCTCCACCAGCTTGAGTTGCGCCACGCGGGAAGCAATTTTTTCTTTCAGATCAGTTATTTCAGTCGTAAGTTTTTGCGTGACTGACTCTGATGTCGGTTTAGGGGAGGGAGACGGCCCCGATTTAATCGGGGTAGGTGTCACCGCCAGAGCCTGACTGGAAAATGTTACGAACAGGGCACAAATGATCAAAAAATATGTATTCATTAAAAATCATCACTAGTATAACTGATGCTGCGTTTTATAGCCTGCTCGGTTCCGTCAGGAAAGACCGAGGTGATTGAGAGGATATTGACTCCGTCACTAATTGTCTGGGTTATAGAGAAAGCTCCTGTTGTCGTGGGTTTGACTACCTGATCATTTTCCTCACTGGAAATGATGATTGTAGCACCCGGAAGCGTTTTACCGCTAATCGTGATTGTTTTACGGTCAGCAATACTCTCATCTTTTGGACTATCTACTACCAGATAGTTAGCTGAGTTAGGGGTAGGGGTCGGATGGGATTTAATGGTGATTGAGTTATTATCGGGGGTGATTTGTTTGGTCATTTGGTAGAGGTAAAAAGCGGAGCCTGCGACAAGAAGCCCGACAAAAATGGCAATGAGTGATAAGATAATCCGTTCAGCTTTCATATTAAAATAATTGATCATCTACCAGTCTGAGGGTGGAAGACCGATCAAAAAAGCGTTTACGTGACGCCCTGGGACAGCGGAGAAAAAAAGAGCAAAAGCTTTCGTGATGATAGGTGAAAAGTCCTTGATTGTCAAGCTTGCGACCCTAGACACTCCCTCTATCTTATGCTAGTATGGAGTTCATGGAAATTTCAGTGCAGGGACTTGATTCCCTCAAGATTCGTGGTAAGCACGCGGCCTTATTTATTAATCCCCAAGACAAAACATCAAGTTATAACGCGGCTATTCTCCTAGGCCATCCGGCTGTCTCATCACTGAAAATTCGCGATGACGTCGTCATTATTGACGGACCTGGCGAATACGAGGCAGGAGGGATCAAGATAACCGGTATTAAGTCTGAGGAAAACGTTGTTTACAGCATATCTCTTGACAATACAGACATTTTAGTCGGAGATCGCGGCAGCATTGAGAAAATCCAGCAAAAACTTAAAGAATATCAAGTCGTTATTATTCGCGCGGGAGATGAAGGTAATGCTTCTTTTGCCCCGTCAGTCGGTATGAACGCAGTAATAATCTATGGTGAGCATGCTCGCGCCGTCGTAGACACTGTTGCCAAAGATGAAAAAAAAGAGACGACCAAATATGTGTTAACCAGAGATAAATTACCGGCCGAAACCGAGACGGTCCTTTTAAAAAGCGACTAAATCTGACTTGTTTTTAATTTTTTTTATAGTTTTTATTTCTCAACATGGCCAGTGTCAAAACGCTTCCTCATAACCAAGACGCGGAAAAAAGTGTTTTGGGTGCAATCCTCATAGATAAAGATGCTATCAATCTCGTGAGTGAATTTCTACTCGGGAGTGATTTTTATGATGAGATCAATGCCGTTGTATTTGAAGCAATGCTCAAGTTATTTGAAGAGCGTAAGGCAATCGATTTGCTGACGGTTACTGACTTTCTCAAAAAGAAAAAACAACTTGGCACAATCGACTCAACCTACTTTAACGAACTTGTTGAAATCGTTCCGACAGCTGCCAACATTGAACATTACGGTCGTATTGTTAAAGAAGCCTCGACCAAAAGGGCTCTCATTCATGCCGGGACCAACATAGCAGAATTCGGGTACGATGACAAAAAAGAAGTAAAAGAAGTCATAGAAAAAGCTGAGTCATCAATTTTTGCTATCTCCCAGGGAAATATCAGGAGGGGTTTTATACCTATCAAATCAACACTCACCGAGAGTTTTGATCGTATCGATGAGCTCCACAAAGGCGGGGAGGGGTATCGGGGGGTTAAGACGGGATTTACCGAGCTTGATAAACTTCTCTCCGGGTTGCAAAAAGCCAATTTAATTATTTTGGCAGCCAGACCGGGACAGGGCAAGACTGCAATCACTCTCAATATCGCACAACACATAGCAACAGCTGATAAAAGGCCTGTAGCTATTTTCTCACTTGAGATGAGTAAAGAAGAGTTGGTTGATCGTTTCTTAGTTGCACAAGCTGATGTTGATGCCTGGAGACTCAAAACCGGCAAATTATCAGAAGAGGATTTTACTAAATTATCAGACGCGATGGGTCAGCTGGCTGAAGCACCGATTTTTATTGATGACACACCGGGTCTTAATCTTTCCGAGATGCGCAGTAAGGCTCGCAGGCTTCATATGGAGCATAATGTCGGACTTATTATTGTTGATTACTTACAGCTTGTTGACCCGGGTCGAAAAGTTGAGAATAGAGTGCAGGAAGTATCGATCGTCTCTCAGGCTCTCAAGAATTTAGCGCGTGAATTAAATGTACCGGTTTTGGCCGCGTCTCAACTTTCACGTGCCGTTGAGCATAGGGGAGAGAAGAAGCCACAGTTAGCAGACCTTCGTGAATCAGGAGCTATTGAGCAGGATGCGGATGTCGTGATGTTCCTCTATCGTCCGGATGTGGAATATGATATTAATAACCACAATATACCGACCAAAGTTTTGATAGCCAAACATCGCAACGGTCCGACAGGTGAGATTGATTTACTTTTCCGAGGTGATAGGATACGATTTTATAATGTGGAAAGGCAACACAGTGAATAGTTAATGGTAAATGGTTCATAGTAAAAAACATCTTTGAACTATTAACTATCTACTATTTGCTAATAACAACGAAGAAGGGAGGTGAATGAACAATGAATCCAACAGATAATCAAGGTGGAATGGGTGGAGGTATGGCTACTCCCGGGGCTACAGTTCCTGGGACTACACCTACTGCTCCAACTATGCCAGAGCCTACAGCTCCAGTTGTCCCACCAGCTCCAGAGCCTCAGGCTCCAGAGCCTGTAGCTCCGGTGACCCCTGAGCCAGCAGCACCGGAACCAGCTGCTCCTATGCCTGGAACTCCAACAGAGCAACCAGCGGCATAATAATTCTAAGGAAAATTTATTCTGCAGAATGAACTAAAACGAACACCTGAAGGTGTTCGTTTTAGTATTAGCGGTGTCTTATACTACCCTACAAAATGGTATAATCAATTATGCTTGGTGAATCATTAAAGGAGACAGTTCAGCAAGGACCAGAAACGACATCTGTTATATACACTGAAAACATTAGGCCTACGGATACTGTTGTCAGTGTCGGACCGTCTGCCTCTATTTTAAAGGATGCAACGCTACTACTGGCCTCGAGTCTGCTATCAAGTGAAGGGCGACTATATATTGCAGATCCTTTATCTCCCCAAAATACCCAGACATATGCCGAGTTGCAAGCAAGGATTGGAGGAGTGGTAACTGGCATTGGGAACGTTGAGAGGATTCTTGCAGAGATTGCAGAGCTTCAGCGATTAGGAATGAATTTACAGACACCAGAATGGTTAGGCGAGACAAGTGCTGCCCAGAATATCCCTCTCCCAGATCAGTCAGTTGACGTAGTTTCGGACCACAATACTTCTGTTTTTTTAGCTGCAAGAGCAAGTATGGATCCAGCTTTAAGAGAACGTGCTTTAAGAGAGATCTATACAGAGTACGATAGGGTATTAAAACCAGGAGGGAGGTTACTTATTCAGACCAACAAACAATTACTTCAACAGACTAGAAATTTTAAAACTGACATTGTAAAAAAGATATTACAGGAGGTGGGTATTCGAGTAGCCGAGAAAAGACTAGAGGAGATGATAGAGGTTCCCATAGAAGCTCAGACGGCAGAGCAATTGAGAAGAGTTGAAGATGATAATAATAGTACTGTAAGATTTATCGGAAGAAAAGTGATCCAAGGTCTTGGTACTCCAAGATTGCTATTTGACCAACCTGATCATTGGAGTCCTGATTTATATTTAGGAGTCAAATAATCCTGAGCTGTGCCGGGAGAGGGACTCGAGTTCCGCGCTTGTCAAGCAAGCGAGCTCGGCCTTTCAGGCCTCCGCTCCACATGACCAAAGGTGGGCAAGGAGGGACTCGAACCCTCATAGTCATTATAACCAATAGTTTTTGAGACTATCGCGTATACCATTCCGCCACTTGCCCTGAATACTCCGGCTTGTCAATCCAGGCTAAAAAGCCGCATTGAGCTTGAAAATAGCTACTGTGTATTATATACTTGAAAGCATGACTATTCAAGAAATCTACGAACTTGCCATAGATATGGGCATCAAGGCTGATCCCCGTGGTGCTGAGAAAGTAAAAAAATACCTCAAAAAGAAAAAGAAAGAGTTTGAAGAACTCAGTGATAAAAAAAAGCGCTACTTTGACAGTGAATCTCTAACCAATCCATATTCAGATTCCCGTATCCTCTTTGGCGATCCGAAAAAACAGGTTAAAAAAGTCTTAGCCGGGATTGATGCAGAGACTGCCGAGGTGCTCATGGTTGACAGGCTTAATGAGAAGGGTGCGGCGATTGATCTTCTTATCTCACATCATCCGGACGGTCATGCCTTGGCAAGTCTGCATGAAGTCATGGATATTCAGATTGATATGTATGAGGATATGGGTGTTCCCGCTAACGTCGCTGATGCGCTTTTTCAGGAGCGTAAGGGCGAAGTACAGCGACGGTTTAATCCGCTCAATCATGCACGTACTGTTGATGCAGCCAGGTTGATGGGAGTTCCGCTTATTGCTCTGCATACTATCTGGGATAACATGGGGAATGCATTTATGCAGGAACAATTTACTAATAAGACTTTTGATACTGCGGGAGAAGTCCTTGAATTTATCCAGGAGATTCCTGAGTTCCTAGAAGCCGTTAAAGGTAAATCGGGCCCGGCAATAGTCTCAGGAAGTGCTACGACTCGGGCTGGGAAAGTAGTGATCGGTTTTACCGGCGGTACCAATCCGTCAGTAAAATTGTATGAACAGCTCGCTAAAGCAGGTGTCGGAACACTCGTTGAAATGCATGTCGGCGAGGATGCTGTTAAAAAGCTCCGTGAACTCCATATTAATGTCATTGACGCGGGGCATATGGCTGCTGATTCTATAGGAGCCAACTTATTTCTTGATGCACTTGAGGCGCGTGGTGTTGAAGCAGTCGCTTGTTCAGGCCTCGTTCGCATCAAAAGAAAGGGGACTAAAAAATGATTTCAGTTACTGATCTTCGCGCCGGAACTACCTATGAAGAGGATGGCAATTTACTTATGGTTGTCTCCTACGAACATATAAAAATGGGGCGGGGAAGTGCCAACATCAAGGTAAAGGTTAAAAATCTCAAAAGTGGAGGGACACTTGAAAAAAGTTATATAAATGGCGCTAAAGTAAGTGATGTTCAGGTAATGAAAAAAGATCTGCAATATCTCTATAAAGATGATCAATTTGCGTACTTTATGAACCCCTCGACTTACGATCAGATCCAGATTGATTTGTTCAAAATCCCGGACCACCCTTACCTGAAAGAAGGGGAGACTTTCAATGTCAGCTTTTTAGGTGATGACGCTCTGACGGTTACCATTCCATCTAAAATGGTTTTTAAAATCGTCGACACCGCGCCAGGAATTAAGGGAAATTCCGCCACAAATGTTTTTAAAGATGCTACACTGGAAAATGGGATAAAGACCAAAGTCCCCCTCTTTATCAATATCGGAGAGTCGATCCGAGTTGATACCCGAACCGGTGCCTACTCGGAAAAAGCATAATGAAAAACCATTTTTTTGTGGCTTTCAGTGAAAGATCTTTTTTTTTGTTGTGGTTATCTGAAATTTTTACCATTCTTGCTTTTAACCTCTTTAATTTTTTTCTTATTCTTCATGTCTATGCTCTCACCAAATCCAATACCGCGGTATCTCTCGTCGTAATTTCTTTTACATTACCTGCCATTCTCTTTGGGGTTTTGGCGGGGGTTTACGTTGATAAATGGAACAAAAAGCAGGTTCTTTTTTTTGTTAATATCCTTAGAGGAATTATCCTTATTCTTTTAGCCATTTTCCACGGTAATTTAATTCTCGTTTATTTAAGTGCATTTCTGGTATCATTTGTGACGCAGTTCTTCGTACCGGCCGAGTCACCGATTATTCCGCTGATTGTCAAAAAAGACCACCTTTATTCGGCCAATGCGCTCTTTGGTTTTGGCTTATATGCGTCAATTCTCCTTGCTTACTTACTTTCAGGGCCTGTTATTTTGTTATTCGGAGAAGTAAATACGCTTATACTTTTGGCGGTGCTTTTTTTCATCAGCTCCTTTTTTATATCGGGTATCCGGCTTTCTCCAAAAATCATCTACACCGACAAGGGTATTCTGCACATCGCCAAAACAGAGCTCTTAGCTGAAATCAGATCAGCGGTACGTATCATGCGCAACTCGCGTGATATTTACAACTCTCTTTTTCTTTTAGCTCTCTCGCAAATTCTCTTACTTGTTTTAGCAGTTATTGCTCCGGGATATGCTACGCAGATTTTGAATATCAGTATCCAAAAATTCCCGCTTTTCTTTATCGCGCCGGCTGCGCTCGGAGTGCTGGTCGGAGCTATTATTTTAGTAACACTTTTGCACAACATTTCCAAAGAAAAATTAGCCACGCTCGGGCTTTTTATGTCAGGGATTGCCATGCTTATTTTGCCTTTCGGATCGCGCATCGCGGCCCGTGAGATTGTTAAGGATCTCAATATGTATTTGCCGCATTTTTTTGATATAACACCGCTTCATCTTGTTGTTGTTATTGCCTTTGTATTGGGACTTGCCAACGCGTTTGTCTTTGTTCCTTCAAATACCATGTTACTTGAGAAAACCTCTGATGAATTTCGCGGAAAGATCTATGGGGTTCTTAATGCACTGGTCGGTATTTTTTCCCTCGTCCCGATTATATTAGCCGGGGGGTTATCCGACTTTTTTGGTGTTGATAAAGTTATCATTGCTATTGGTATTTTATTATTGGGACTGGGGTTTTCTCGAGTATTTTTTGATTTCTGATGCAAATACTTATTATTGTTCTTATTGTTTGTCTTTTAGTCTTTCTTTTTAGCCTGCATATATTAGCGAAGGAGGACCTTATATTTGTGCGAAAAAATGTGACGCTTGAAGTTCTTTTTAATGTCGCATTTTATACAATGGGAGTAGGCTTACTTTCAGCCCGGATAGTCTATATTGTTTTACATTTCAGCTTTGGTTTTCTTAACCCACTGGTTTTTTTCCTTTTTCCGTATTTTCCGGGGTTGTCACTAACGGGTGGAGTAGTGGGAGGGGCAGTGTTTGTTCTCCTTTATAAAAGAAAACGATTTCCGACCGGTCGTATTTTTGATTTTTTCACTATGGCTCTCTTGGCATCATTGCCATTCGGGTTTTTGGGGTATGAGATTCTCAACTCCATGAGTGATTTATTTACCGGCGTATTGTTGCCGATTATCTTTTTTATCATGCTGATTTTTTTCGTCAAAGTTCTCCTTCCTCTTAATATCCGCGGTGAGGTTAAAGACGGGACGCTCGGCTATCTTTTTTTCGTTATTTTCTCCTTCACGACATTACTCGCGAAATTTGTCAGAGATAAAAATGGTTTTTCGGTTCTCACTCAGGTTGATGCTGTTTTGCTTATTCTTCTTTTCTGCGGTGGGCTGGTTTTGCTTTTCCTCCAGGAACGTGATTTGTTGCCTTTTAAATAAATTATGAGTACAGTTCCTTTATCGATTGTCTTTGAAGACGATTCGCTCCTGGTTATTAACAAACCTTCGGGCATTACCGTTAACAAATCAGAGACAACGGTAGGTGAGGTCACTCTCCAAGACCAGGTCGCTGATTATCTCCACCTGACACCGGTTGTATCGTCGTCAACTAATGAAAAAGATGATGAAGATAATGATACTTTCGTGTCCGCATTTAGAGACAGAGCAGGGATCGCGCACAGACTTGATAAAGAAACCTCAGGTATTATCCTGGTTGCCAAGACTGAAGCTGCTTTTATACGCTTGCTTGAAGAGTTTAAGGAGAGGATAGTCAGTAAGACATATCTCACGCTCGTACATGGGAGACTGGCGCCACCTGAAGGAGAGATCAATGTTCCGGTCGGCAGGCTTCCCTGGAACAGGCGACAGTTCGGTATCGTCGCAGGGGGGAGAGAATCGCTGACCAGATATCAGGTCAAGGGATATTTCCGCATGGATGATAAACGGAAAGAACAACTGAGCTTTGTTGAGGTTCGTCCGTTAACAGGCAGGACACATCAGATCAGGGTGCATATGCAGTATTTGGGACATCCGATTTTTTCAGACTTTCTCTATGCCGGTCGCAAAACGCAGCGGGATGATCGTAAATTGCTCAAACGTGTTTTTCTCCATGCCGCGTCTATCTCCTTTTTACACCCAGTTGGTAATGAGAAGATTAGCTTTGAAGCGCCGCTTCCTGTCGAGTTAGCAGCTGTATTTGATCATCTTGTCCCCATGGTGTAAACTTAGAGCAGAAGTTTAGAATAATTAAGGAAGGTGAGGTGATATTTATGGCAAAAGGAGGATTTTTCAAAGGTGAAAAGAAAAAAGCAAAAAAAGATAAAGACAGGTCAATTTCAGGTGTGAATCAAAGTTCAGCTCCGGTATATTCTGTGCCTGAAGTTATCTCAAAAAAGAAAAAAAACAACGAGTGGTAGACGCTCTCCTGCCCATGCGAGTCAAACAATCAGGAACAAAGTCACGTGGTAGCTTGAAGGTTCTGGGGATTTTCTGCGGGATAGTCCTTGTCGCTATCATTGCGTCATTATTCTATCGCCTGATAGGCCTTATGGAGACGAGTAAATACGATTCGTCCCATACGTTTTTGTTGGCTTTTGCGTATAAAAGTGATCTGGATATTTTTGCTCTTCGTCCTCATGGGGAGATGTCGTCTCACCTGATCATACGAGGTGCTCCTTCACTGTCAGTTGCGCGTCAAACAGCAGGTGTCATCCCCGATACTATTATTACCCTCCCTAAGTCTTTAGGTGACCTTGAGCAGGTCTCACGTGTTCTTTTTGACGGAGCAATTAAGGGCGGGCTTAAGACAGACCTTACCAGTTATGATCTCATGAGGTTGTCATATACGACCAAAAGATTCCCGCCGCGGTTACTCCAGACTGAAGAACTCCAGGTTCCAAAAGGTGGCGACGAGTTATCTCCTCCCCAGGACTTCTTCAGTGATCAGGTGATAAGTCAGGAAAATAAATCGATAGCAATTATTAATGGTACAGGTATTCCGGGGCTTGGGACGAGACTTGAGGAAGCGATTGTGCGGTTGGGGGGAAATGTGATATCTGTCACCAACGCGAGTGAGGATCAGGATCATTCCCAAATTAGCTACACAGGTGAGAAGAGTTACACGGTTACCCATTTGAGTTTACTCTTTGGTATTTCGCCAACGCTTTCTGCTCAGGCCGGCCTGTCTGATATAATTGTTTTGATCGGGAAGGATAAAAGCAGTATCATTCCTTACTAATATGCAATTTCTTATTGTTTTAGCTATTTTAATTGTTATTTCGGTCGGACTCGCATATCGTTCGCTTCGCCATCTGATGCTTTTGCGTGAGGTAGGGGATGTCAAAAAAGAATTATTGAAAGGGAAAATTATTTACAAGACCGATTATTCTTCATCAAGGGGTTCCTCATCATAACTCTCATTATCCTCAGTTTCTGATTCTACTTTTTTGTCTGCTTTGTTTGTCCGCTGATTGGTAAGAGCACTGAAAAGCTTTACCCGTTCGGTCGGGAGGAAAGATGGCTGGTTCTTAAATTTAGCTGTCCGCTTTGTTTCACGGGCAAATATTGTTACCTTGTTGTTATCAACTGATTTGACATATGCCTCATACTGGTTGCCGCTACTCATAAAACGGATGAGACGTCTGCCGATATCATCAGGTAGCATACCGATAAATTGTTTGTCCTGATCCAGGACAAAAATTTTCATGCGTTTGATCACGAGCTGAAGTGTTTCTCCTGATCTCAAAGGTGCTATGACTTTTTTATCAGCGACATTTAACAGATCTATGACTTTTGTTTTCCCGGGTTCTTCAATAAAAAGATTACTGACATGTGACGGGACGAACGTCACGGATTTGCCATTACCCACACTCCCACTGAGTCTTTTTAAATTTCTCAAGGCAATAGGATTCTGGTTATCGAGATTGAGTACTTTTTGATAAAGATTTTTGGCTTCTTTTGTATTGCCTGTGCTGGAATAAGCAAAGGCAAGACGATTGAGCGTGTCAATGTCATCGGGATTTTCGTCAAGGAGTGATTGGTTTAAAGCAATGGCGTTGTTCCAGTCGCCCAGGAGTGCGGTTTGTATCGCTTGCGTTTTCAGTTGAGTCATTGGGGGAACTCTCTTAAATAAGAGAAATTATAAGATGAAATTGTACTCAGTTTATTTGCAAAAGTCAATAGCGACAGAGTATAATTATGACTTACAACAGCTGACAACTGACATCTAACAACTAACAAAATGATTATAGTTTTTAGTCAGTAGTCAGTAGTCAGTAGTCAGTAGTCATCTATGAGCGGACATTCAAAATGGTCAACTATAAAGCGACAAAAAGGCGCCAATGATGCCAAACGAGGCTTGGCTTTTACAAAATTAGCCAATGCTATTACTATGGCTGTTCGTCAGGGTGGGGGTATAACCGATCCGAACGGTAATTTCAGACTTCGTCTGGCAATTGATGCAGCCCGCGCTATCAATATGCCCAAAGACACCATAGAACGGGCGATTCAGCGGGGTAACGCTAAAGATGCAAGTTCGATGGTTGATGTAGTCTATGAAGGTTTCGGACCCGGAGGCTTCAGCGTCATGATTGAGGCGATTACCGATAACAAACAACGTACCACTCCTGAGATCAAAACCCTTTTTGATAAGAACGGAGGGACGATGGGAGTTCCGGGAAGTGTGAGTTATCAATTCAGCCAGAAAGGGCAGATTACCGTCGGTAAAGACGACCTAAGCCTTGATGATATTTTTATGGTTGCGGCCGATGCCGGAGCTGAGGATATCGAAGAGTTGGGGGAGGAAGTCGTTATTTATACGACTCCTGACAAACTCCATAAAGTTCGTACCGTCCTTGAGGCTGCAGGCATGAAAATACTTACCTCCGAGATTGTAAGTAGTCCTATAGTAAGTAAGATACTATCCGAGTCTGAAGGCCAAAGAGCTATTGATTTTCTCGAGAAATTAGAAGATCACAACGATGTTCAAAAAGTCTATGCTAATTTTGAAATTGCATCAACATAAGCAGGAAAGAGTACACAATGATTTTTAGACGGAAAGAGAACACAGAGCGTAAGAATTATTCTTCACCGGCAACTCAAACAAAAAGAGGGAAGAGGGTCATCACATTTTCAGTTGATAAAAGACAGAAGTTCGTTCTGAGCGTCATTGTTTTATCTGTTTGCCTGTTTATCTCAGAGTTCCAATTCGGTAAATCGGGAATTATTGTGGCGTCACTTTTAGCACTCGTTACTGAAGGACTTCTGTACTGGTCGATCAAAGACGATCTCAAGGATAACTTCTCGATCAGTATTTTTATTCTGCCTTTTTTCTATACCTTAGCATTTGTACTGTTTTATTTCCTGATTCCTGCCAGGTTGCTTTTTCGGTTAGTATTGACGACATTATATGCTTTCGGACTCTACTCATTATTTCTCAGTGAGAATATTTTTACCGTGTCATCCATCCGGACAATTGCTCTGTTGTCGGGTGGGAGAATAGTCTCATTTGTACTTACGCTTTTGTCATATTTTTTCCTGACCAACATTCTTTTTACGTTTCATCTGAATGTCATTTTTATCATACCCGCAATTCTTTTGTATACATTTTTACTCGTTTATCAATCGTTATGGACATATAACTTACAAAAAACTGTTCCGATGATGAGGGAGTGGGCGGGAGTGATTACACTGTGCGTAGCTGAGGCTGCAGCCCTGGTATGGTTCTGGCCGAGCTCACCAACGGTCATAGCGCTATTTTTAACTGGATATCTTTATACACTCGTCGGGTTATCACATGTTTGGTTTGAAAAAAAGCTTTTTAAAAATGTGTTATGGGAGTATACGTGGGTAGGGGTGACGGTCTTTTTTGTTTTGCTTTTATTTACTGAGTGGGGAAAGTAGAGGGGAAAGAGAAGTAGAAGTCCTATAATAAGTTGATACAGTTTGATATATTATAGGATTAAGTAGAGCTTGAAAGGAAAAGACGACGTCACTTTTCACAAAAATCTCGAGGCTAATTTATGGCTAATTTGAGGCTAGAAAGAGAATCTCATGCATATAATTGCATGGAGCACCAAAGCGCTAACGGCACCCTACGAAGAAAATACGAACATCTGTTAATTTCTGAAGCTAAAAATACTAATTTAGATTGATAAATCAATCTAAATTAGAACACTATTCCGGCTCTCTCGAGGAGAAGAGGGAGAGACCTCTGTAAAATGTTGACTTTTCACAAACCCGGAGCCTATAAGGCTACACCTGTGGAGAAGAGGATAATCAGTCATTTATTCCCTCTGCTGGAGAGGGGTTATTACAGCCTCAAATTCATGAATTTGTGAGTAATGCTAGCTGTGTTCCTCCTGACAGCGGAGGAGATTCTTACTCTATTAGAGAGGTTCTGGAAATGTCTCATCGACCACGTCGTACAATAATACTTTTACGACGCCACGCAGAGTCTCAGGGGAGGCCTAATCAAGCTCGAATTAACCACTATTATTTATATATGAGTTGGAATTCCGTCTCTTATTATTAAGCACTCCTATTCTCCCTGGGAAGACTTATGTTATTTCTCTACCAGCTCCCTATTATAGGCCTATTATCTTAATAAGCGTTATAATTAGGCTCAAAAAAACTTATTCCTGTTATGTGCTCATTTTGAAGGATGACCCATTGGTCGTCTCAATTAAATCACAGGCCTTCCAGGTCACTACAGGGCCTCGTATTTGAGCCTAATTTAAAAGGTTTGACACGTACTTCTGAAAGACGTTTTTAGCAGCCTAATGAAGGATATCCGACTATTGAGTCAGCATTATATATTTTCTTTGTGAAACTTCTTTCACTATTTCTCTTAAATGATTTTATTTTTATAAGATATTCCAAATTACTACTTAATCAACGAGAATGTCATGGTGTTTTGCTCGATTAATTATAAAATTCCATAAATATTGTGCGACGTTAAGATATATGATATTTTCCCTTCATATAGATAATTTTTGCAAGACAGTTGCCATTGGGTATATACTAAGTCAATGAATCTCTCAACAGTTAAAAAAGTTATCTTCCTGTTCTTGACGCTTATTATCCTGACAATCCTGGCACTGGGTATCATGTCTTTGTCTAACTTTTTCACTAAGAAGTCCCCTTATGCGTTTACAGCCAACTCACGGACTGTTATCAAACAGCTCCAGGCGCTCAACAGGCTTGAGACAGCGCAGTTCACAATCGAAAAGGTGATTGATGCAGGGACTACGGGTAGCACTTTCCAGCAGTTTCTCTTTGGCGACAAATTACTGCTTATTGCCCAGGGGGATGTTATCGCAGGTGTCGATCTCGCTGAGATTTCCCCAAGTGATGTTGTCGTTGAAGGTTCTACGCTACGTTTGACACTCCCCGCTGCACATATTTTAGTTACCAGTCTTAATAATGACCAGACGAGGGTCTATGATCGTCGTACAGGCCTGCTCAGTAAAGGCGATAAGGATTTAGAAGCCAAGGCTCGTGAACAGGCAGAAAGCATGATTACCCAGGCTGCATGTGATGGGCATATCCTGGATACTGCCACGACGAATGCTCGTAACCAACTGACCGCTCTTTTCAAATCAGTCGGCTTCACGACAGTCATTATTTCGATCCCTCAAGCCGGCTGCCCTACTCAGTAAATTCCAAGCGTCGTACAATATTGACTCCCCTTCCCTTTTCCTGCATACTGAGTAGTAATTACTGATTCTGAATTCTTAATTCTAGATTCTTAATTCTTTTTATGCCCGCTGCCCTACCTGAACTTGTGGATCAATTTTTAGAGTACTTGGAGATTGAAAAAAACTCTTCCAAGCTTACGATTCGTGATTACCGTCACTATTTAGATACATTCGTTGCCTGGCATACCCGCACTCTCCCCGATCAGCCGATTGAGAAATTAAATTTAGACAATATCCGCAAATACCGTTTTTTTCTGGCTAACAAGACTGACGGACACGGCCAAAATCTCAAAAAAGTGACGCAAAACTACTACGTCATCGCTCTTCGCTCGCTCCTTCGTTATCTCATTAAAAATGATATTGCCACCCTTGAACCGTCCAAAATTGATTTACCAAAAACCGAAAGTAGAAGTTTGAAATTTCTCGAGCGTGATCAAATCGAACGTCTTGTCGTCATGCCTGATACCGGTAAAATTGATGGCCTGCGCGATCGGGCAATCCTCGAACTTCTTTTCTCAACCGGTCTTCGTGTTTCGGAATTAGTTTCGCTTAACCACGAACAGATAAATTTAGACAGGCGTGAATTCGGTATTATCGGCAAAGGTCGCAAGTCTCGGATTGTCTTTGTCTCCTCCCGTGCCGCTGATTGGATTGCCCGTTATCTGACTGCACGTAAGGACACCTACAAACCTCTTTTTATCCGCTATTCAGGGCCCGAGATAGACCTTGATGAAGGTGAAAAAATGCGCCTGACTGCGCGAAGTGTTGAGCGTGTGGTCAAAAAATACGTCCGTTTGGCCAGACTTCCGGTTGATGCAAGTGTTCATACCCTCCGCCACTCTTTTGCTACAGACCTTTTGACAAATGGAGCCGATCTGCGCTCTGTTCAGGAGATGTTAGGTCACAAAAATATCGCGACGACTCAAATTTACACCCACATCACCAATAAACAGCTGCGTGAGGTCCATAACTCATTCCATAGCGGGAATAAAGCCTCAAGTAGTCCGCCTAAAGCAGCCTCAGCTCTAGATAAGGCTTAGAGAGTTTCGTAAAAGAGGGTGACGGTTATACTTACTTTATTCTCCCCCGGTTGCAGTTGGGTTGGTGCAACAGGTGCAGTTCCCCCACCTGCATTGAATGCCATTTTGTCATACATGATTGGTCCGGGAGTACCCGAGTTGACTGATATATTGATAACCCGACCGAGTTTTATGCCGGCTTGATTACTTATCTTTTGAGCTTTTTCTTTCGCCTGTTTGATAGCCAGTGCGCGTGCTTTGTCCTCAAGCTTTGTCTTTTCATCATCATTGAGCGTAAATGTTACGCCGCTGATGATATTAGCTCCGCTTGCTGTAGCTGTGTCTAATGCTTTGTTGGCCTTATTTGCATCCTTTAGTGTAACAGTCATGGTCGTATCGACTGTATATCCGGTAGTTGTCTGACGTGATAAAGAATAGTCGATATTAGGATTGACACTATAGTTGGTTGTTTTGATGTCGCTACCTGCTATCCCCAGATCTTTTAAAGCGGCTGTGATTTTGGTAACTGCCTGATTTACCTGTGTCTGCGCTTCCTCAACAGTGGCAGCCGTCTTGTTGACCCCTACCACAAATTGTGCACTATCGGGGGTGCCTGTGGCCTCACCCAGCCCCTCGACCGTGAAGAAATCTGTTTTTTGTGTCATTACGCTGGTAACAGCAAAGGGTATCGGACCAAAAAGCTTAACCGTGACGAAAAAAAGGACAAGTGAAATTAATACTGTGAGGATAGGCACTTTGAGGCGGTCAATGAGGGACGGCATGGTTATAGAGTAGAGGTTTTGGTTTGAAGTGTCAATCTTTGAACGTTCAGGGGGGGCCACCTCGCATTAGCTTGTTTGGCGAGGAGTCACCCCTTCACTTGCTTACTGCCATTTGAAAGTACGACTCGCCAGGATATACATGATAAGCCCCCAGATCAGAAGGCCGAGGAGATAAGGATAGGTCTCGTGAAAAGTCCCCCCTTCTGTTGTAACCTTTCTCACGGCTAAATTGAAATAAGAAAGCGGCAAATTATTGGCAACAGGTTGAAGCCATGCGGGCAGTGAGTCAGTCGGGAAAAATGTTCCCGAGAGAAGAAATTGCGGTAAAGTGATCAGGTTGGTCAGCGGACTGGCTGCATTCTCATCGCTTGAAAGTCCCGCGATAAAGTAGCCAAAGCCGAGGAAAGCGACCAGCCCGAAGGCTGAAAGAATTATCAGTTCTAAAAGAGTTATTATTCCATGCGGAAGATAAAATTTAAATACGACAACACCTATCACTAAGATGAGAATTGTTTGGAGTAAGGCCACAATCAGCCTGCTTGTTCCCTGAGAAAGGAGAATAGTCATTGCCTTTGTTGGTGTGGCAAACATCCTTTTAAGCACGAGGGCTTTTTTCAAATAGATCAGGCCAAAGACCGTACCGAAAATGGCTGTTGAGAGTATTGAAAAGCCTATTTGTCCAGGAAGTGCAAAGTCTATGTAGCGCACCTGTCGTCCGGCAATTTCCTGCTGGGTTATTGTGATTGGAGGCTCTATAACACCGCTGAGGGCTAGATTTTGCTGATCGATAATGCCGCGCATGATTCCTTGGACTTGAGCCGTTTGAATTGCGTTGGCACTTGAGGTTAGCAGGTTGACTACATAGGAGGAATTAGTTCCCGATGTGACTTTGATAATTCCGCTGACTTTACCTTGTTTGAGCTCTTTTTCAAGGCTTGCTTCATCTGCCTGATTGACCGTGATATAGCCTGACTGTTTTTTGAGTACTTGGACGATCGGGTTATTTTGGTCAATGTTACTCGGGATACCGATTGTTACTTTCGGGGTACCGCCTCCTATCACTCCGAAAATACTGATAAAGACTATCGGGAAAATAAAGCCAAAGAAAAAAGTAGCCGGATTACGAGTCTGTGCACGCAGTGACGAATAAGTCAGCCAAAGATAGGCTTTCCATTGCCCTGGTTTTCTGAATTGTTTACTCATAAATATAATTTAAATCGTAAAGCGAAAAATTTAAAACAAAATACATTTTATTTTACGTTTTTACTTTTAAGTTTTGCATTTTATTCATCTCTTAACGTCCTCCCTGTCAAATGCAGAAAGACATCTTCAAGCGTTGCAGGCTGAGGTTCTACCTTCTTCTTAAATCCGCCTTCCAGTAGCTCGTCAATCATCTTTTTAGGCGTTCCTATCTTGACGATCTTGCCGTGATCCATAATAGCCAGTCTGCTACACAGCTGCTCTGCCTCTTCCATATAATGGGTAGTCAGGACGATAGTCGTACCGGTCTTATTTATCTCCCTCACCATCTCCCAGAGGTTGATACGGGCATGGGGATCAAGTCCTGTTGTCGGTTCGTCCAGGAAGATAACTCGGGGGTTGTTAACGAGGGTGGTCGCAATTGAAAAGCGTTGGCGCTGGCCCCCTGATAACTTATTGGCAAACGATTTGGCTTTATCTTCTAACTGTACTTTTTTAAGCATTTCCATGGCATTTGTTTTGACGTCATACATCGCAGCAAACATATTGAGGAGTTCAATCAGATTGAGTTCAGGGTAGAAGCTGGCCTGCTGGAGTTGTACTCCGATACGGGCTTTGACTTCCCAGGGATGCTCAGCCACATTGATCCCGTCGACGATGACTTCGCCATCTGTAGCTTTTTGCAGTGTCTCAATAATTTCAAGGGTTGTTGTCTTCCCTGCCCCATTTGGACCGAGGATGCCGAAGATCTCACCCTCTTTAACCTCAAATGAAATGGTATCAACAGCTGTAAAATCGCCAAACTTTTTAGTAAGATTACTGACTTTGATAATCGGTTCTTTGTTTGTTGTCATCTACATGATTGTAACAAAAATAATTATACAAGTGAGTAGTCTTATCCTGCGCCGTTCATACTATAGGTTGATATATTGTACGTTTATTGCTATACTTGATTTGTTAGTGGGGTAAACGGTCATTTTTGGAATTATCTAATATCCATTAACATCAAATTAATTGCACATTTATAACTTGCTAAATATATCCCTGTGAGCCAGATGCTAAGCATATGTGAATGGTGTCTGGCTCACAGGGAGCAAACTCAATCGATCAGATGCGATAAAACTGCGGGAGGAATTTGGAGATGCCTTTGTTCAGCCTCGAAATCTTTGATCTCATGATGCATGCGATTGTTGCATGTATTACGATCGAGCTCGCTACGGTCATCTACCGGAGCCGGAATAGAATACTCAATGCCTACCGGCAAATCAGTATTCTCCTCCTTTTTCAGGATTTCCTGGTGCTTTGTCTGGTGATGGGCACTGCTTATGCGCTGCTCAGCTATGACTCTTCACAAATGTCGTGGTCATGGCTGAACTATCTCGGATCCAGCGGTTCCAATGTGGTAACGGCTGGATCAAACATCAAGTACTTCGGCATCATCTTTTGCTTTCTCTTTTTGTTCGCTTTGCCGGGTTTGGCGAGGTATGAAGAGATGGTATTCCGTCTGGGTACCAGGAGCTGGAAGGATGGGATACCCAGAAGTCTCGGCTTTGGCCTTGCTCATATGCTCATGGGTGTATCACTGGGCGTGGCACTGCCTCTGTCGATTGGTGGAGTTTTCTTCACCTGTCAGTACTTCAAAGGAGGGGTTGAACGTTCAACTCAAGCTCACTTCCAGTACAATCTGATCGCGGTTTCGCTCTTGACGATTAACAGCATCGTCATCACCTTCTCGTGATGGCTCCGACTTATTGTTGGAGCGGTGAAGAGCTTAGCAAGGAAAGGAGAGTGTACGGGCACTTTAGAGTAAAACGAAGAAGGGTCATGAGCCATGCCTCACGTTTTTACGTGACAAGCAAGACTTCAGCGATCTCGTTTTCACTGAAGTGCCCTTTTTCCTTAGGAGTCTTCTTCAATTGATTTGTCCTTTGTCAGGAGTTGTCCAAAACCAGCTTCCGCAGTAATTTTTCCGGCATCAAAGACTTTTTTACCGTGAAGAGTAATTCTGAGGAGTTTTCCTTTCATTTTCCAGCCGTTAAAAGGCGTCCATTTGGACTTAGACTGCATTTTGCTTTGATCGATCACATATTCCTCTTCAGGATCAATCTCGATATACGTATCAGGTCCCTGATCGATGCCGAAAACTGTCTTAGGGCCTGTATGGCAAAGCCTTACGACATCTTCAATGGTAAGCGCGTCCTGTGAGACAGCCGTAAGCAGAAGCGGGAGCGTTGTCTCAAGTCCCGGGATACCGTTTGGCGGATTATCGGAGTTTTTTTCCTCTAAAGTATGTGGCGCGTGATCTGATTCGATGAGGTCAATTGAGGCAAGATTTTCCCACAAAAAATCGACATCTACTTGAGGTCTGAGGGGCGGTCGCATCATCGCAAAGACGCCATATTGTTTGAAGTGCTTTTCAGACAGAAAAAGATGATGCGGTGTCACTCCGCAGGTGACCGGTAAGCCTTTGTCTTTTGCTTCAATTACCCGCTTTAACTCATAGGCAGTGCTCATGTGGCAGAGATGAACTTTGCGCGGATGTTGTTTAACGATATCGAGGACATCATCGAAAGTCTGCTCTTCTGCATGGAAAAGGATCGGGAGTTCCTCAGGCCAGCACTCAAAGATTTCAGACAAATGTTTTTTATCCAATAAGAAATTGCCGGTTGTCTGATTAAGATAGAGTTTGAGTCCTAATACTTTCCCTTTTACTTTGTCAAACTCATCAAGGTTATCCCCCATGCTACCAAAATAAAATCCCAGGTCACATACTATCTGTGTACTTGCGGTTTTTTGTTTTTCTTCAAGCTTTTCTTTAGTAGTAATGGGAACTTTGTTATTTGGCATGTCAACTATTGCGCTAAAGCCTCCTGCTAGTGCTGCCGCAGTACCCGTGTAGAAATCTTCTTTTTCGGTTTGACCGGGGTCACGGAGATGAACGTGGGGGTCGATGAGTCCCGGAAGTCTAACAGTCGGCATATACATATTCTATCACGCTACTCGATATTCGTCCCAGGCTTTAATAGGAAGATCATCCAGTTTTTTCTCACTGAGTGCTTTGAGAAAGAGCACAGACTTTTGCTGATTGGTGAAGACTGCGATGTTATTGTCAATTGCCGCCCGTCGTATTTTATACCCGTCGTTGATATCTTTTTTGAGATCAAGATCCGGGATATTGATGACCAGGTCTATTTTGCCGGATTTGAAAAAATCAATAACATTGGGAGTTTTTTTCTCATAGAGTTTGTAGACTCTTTTGGCACGCAGTCCGTATTTCCTCAGGAGTTTAGCGGTTTTTTCTGTTGCGAAGATCGGTAAATCGACTTCAAATAGATATGAGATCGCACTTTCGAGGAATCGGTATTTATTAATGTCTCCTCCGACACTGAGAAATATCCCCTTTTCCGGAATTTTGACTCCGACACTCAGCTCGGCTTTGAGAAATGCTTCTTCGATGTCATCACCAAAACATGCTACCTCGCCGGTTGAGGCCATTTCGACTCCCAAAATAGGATCTGCGCCTGTTAGCCTCGCGAATGAGAACTGAGCGGCTTTGACCGCTACGAAATCAAGATCCAGGACGTTGCTATTTATTGCTTTGACGGGACGATTAAAAAATGCGTCGGTTGCCATATCAATTAAGTTGTAACCGATAACTTTGGAGGTAAAGGGAAAAGTTCGCGAAGAACGCAAATTGATCTCGATAATTGCTATCTCGTTTTGTTTGGCCAGGCACTGGATATTAAATGGTCCGGTGATAGTAAGCGCGCGCGCGATGTCTTTCGTCATTTTACGGATTTTTCGGATGGTCTCCACATAGAGCCTCTGCGGCGGGAGTGCAACCGTTGCGTCTCCTGAATGTACACCCGCGTGTTCTATATGTTCGGATACTATGAGTGCTTTGACCTCCCCTTGGGAAGCCACACAGTCGACCTCAATCTCTTCAGCGCCTTCGATAAATTTAGAGATGGTCACCGGATATTCTCTGGAAATACTGGCTACTTCCCTCAAAAAATCGATTAACTCGAGCTCTGAGTGGCAGATTTTCATACTTTGTCCTGAGAGGACATACGAAGGACGGATAAGGACCGGGAAGCCGACCTTTTTGGCAAATTTGCTGGCATTCTCACTGGTTGTCAGGTTGTTCCAGGCAGGTTGCCTGATGTCCAGTTCGTCAAGGAGTGCTGAAAACCGTGTTCTATTCTCCGCCCGATCGATATTGTCAGGATCTGTCCCGAGAAGTGGCGCGCCATATGCTTTAAGCGCCTTAGCCCGATTATTCGGAGTTTGCCCTCCGACTGAGATAATGATTCCGAAGGATTGCTCAAAGTCATAAATATCCGCAATTCGTTCAAAAGTCAGCTCCTCAAAATACAGCCTGTCTGAGATATCATAATCAGTCGAGACTGTTTCGGGATTACAATTAATGACAATTGATTCTTTCCCGTGTTCCTTCATACGTCTGACTGTACTCACGCTCGTCCAGTCAAACTCAACTGATGACCCGATCCGGTAAGGGCCGGAACCCAGCACGATTACCCCTTTTTTCCCAAGCGGGGCTATATCATGGTGTGAGCCGTTATACGTGAGGTAAAGATAATTAGTTTTGGCCGGAAATTCACCCGCAAGGGTATCTATTTGAAAGACACTGGGCAGGACCACCAACCTTTTTCGAAGTGTCCGGATTTCAAGACCGGTTTTGCCGACTAGCATTCCGATTCTTTTATCCGATAGACCAATTTCTTTGAGCTTTTGTACCTTTTTTTTTGAGAGTCTCCCCCCCATCTTCAGTGACTTTTCACAGTCTACAATATTTTTAATCCTGAACAGGAACCAGGGATCAATTCCGGTCAGAGTGTAAATCTCCTCGACTGTCATTTCAATCAGGAATGCCTCGGCAAGCGCGAACATTCGATTCGGAGTCGGTTTTCTCAACGTATCCTTAAGCTGTTCGCGTGTCGTGTGTTCAAAAAGCTTGTTATTGATTGCTCCCTCAAAATCCAGGTCAAGCATGCGGATAGCTTTTTGATATGCTTCCTCAAATGTTCGCCCTATCCCCATCACTTCCCCGACTGATTTCATGCTGCTTCCGATAGTGTCCTCAGCGAGCTTGAATTTATTGATATCCCAGCGGGGAATTTTGACTGTCAGATAATCAAGTGCCGGCTCAAAACAAAACTGAGTAGTTTGTGTCACTTTATTGGTAAGCTCAGTTAAGTTCTTGCCCAAAGCCAATTTAGCCGCAACATAAGCGAGTGGATAACCTGTTGCCTTACTTGCTAAAGCGCTGCTGCGTGACAGACGCGCGTTCATCTCGATGACGTAGTAATCAAAAGGGACATAGGGGTCAGAAGAGCCGGAAGTACCAAATGCCTTTCCCTCCTTTGTCTCTTTTGTCCCATTTGCCCCTTCTGGATGTGGATTTAGCGCAAATTGGACGTTACATTCACCGATAACTCCCAGGCTGCGGACGATTTTAATCGCGATTGATCTGAGGGTATGATACTCAAAGTTAGTGAGTGTTTGGCTGGGAGCGATGACGATTGACTCACCGGTATGGATACCCAGCGGATCCATATTCTCCATATTGCAGACCGCGATGCAATTATCGAATTTATCACGCACCACCTCATACTCGACTTCCTTATAATGATGTAGATATTTCTCAACCAATATCTGTTTGACAAAAGAAAATGCCTGATCTGTTATGGCCTTCAGCTCTTTCTCATTACTGGCTATACCTGAGCCCTGCCCCCCGAGTGAAAAGCCTGATCTGAGCATTACAGGATAGCCGAGTTGACGGGCGGTCGTTACTGCCTGTTCTGTCGTCCGCGCGACTTTACTAATCGGTGTTTTGACATCAATTTTACGAAGGTGTTTGGCAAATGCCTGACGGTCTTCAGTAAGTTCAATAGTTTTGACCGGTGTCCCCAGGACTTGAACCTGATGTTTTTTCAGAATGCCCTTTTCGGAAAGTGCCAAACCGCAGTTCAAGGCTGTCTGCCCGCCGAATGAGAGGCAGATGCCGTCAGGTTTTTCTTTCTCAATAATTTTTGTTACAAAGAATTCATTGACCGGTAAAAAATAGACACGGTCGGCAAGAAATGATGATGTCTGGATAGTGGCTATATTAGGATTGACGAGGATAATTTCCAGGCCTTCCTCCTTCAACGCCTTGATAGCTTGTGAGCCGGAGTAATCAAACTCCCCCGCCTCCCCTATTTTGAGCGCGCCTGATCCGAGGACGAGAACCTTCTTTAATTTTTCCATATGAATGATTTATACGGATTTGATTACGGATTTACGCTGATTTTTATAAATGTCTGTGATAATCAGTTTTTAATCGGTGTTAATCCTTTCCAAAAAATAATCAAAAAGCCACTCGGTGTCAAAAGGCCCCGGTGTTGCCTCGGGGTGGAACTGCACAGACATAAAAGGAAGCTTAGTATGGATTATTCCTTCGTTGGTTTGATCGTTGGCGTTGGTAAACCAGGCTTTAAAATCTTTCGGTATACCACTTACGGCAAAGCCGTGATTTTGGGTTGTGATATAGCACTTTGGTGATCCTTCCATGATGCAGGGCTGGTTCTGACTCCGGTGTCCGTATTTAAGCTTTTTTATGCTGCCTCCCGCGGCTAGAGTCAGGAGTTGGTGCCCGAGGCAAATACCGAGTGTCGGAATTTTATTTTCCATGGCTTTTTTGACAGTCGTGATTGTTTGTAAGACAAAAGTCGGATCCCCCGGACCGTTGGAGATCAAAATACAGTCAAAAAGCTTTGGTTTTCCCACCAGTTCATTTAATCTCTTTTGCCCTTCCCTGCTAAACGGATCAAAATCCCACGGCACGACGATCACCGACACATTTCTTTTCAGCAGTGATTTAACAATATTGCGTTTGGCCCCACAGTCAATCAGCAAAACTATGGGTGCGTTCCTTTTCCCTGATTCATGGTAGACTATCTTTTCGGTTGAGACTTGCGCCACGAGGTTTTCCCGATTCGGATCATAGTACGTGATATCTTTGGAGATTATAATTTTTCCAAGGAGAGCCCCGTTATCACGGATATGTTGAGTTAGTTTGCGGGTATCTTTTATTTGAATAAGGGGGATTTTTTCAGCCCTGAACCATGAAGCTAGAGTCTGTTTGCATTGAAAATGTGAAGGAGTATCGATGTAGTTACTGACGATAAGGCCTGAAACCATGAGTCTGTCAGCCTCCCACAATGTCCTGTCCGGGACACCGTAGTTACCGATGATCGGGTAGGTCAATGTCAAAATCTGTCCTTTGAAGGAGGGATCAGTCAGTCCTTCGGGATAGCCAAGCATACCGGTTGAAAAAACTACTTCTCCGCTTGCTGATTGAGCCGCTCCGAAGCTTTCAGCTTCCCATGTCGTTCCATCCTGCAAATCAAGTCGTGCTTTCGTCATAGATTCAAAATCAGGACTGGTATTAGTACTGAGCTGTTAGCCTATTTTGCCAAGGACCAGGCTGACTAGTGCCATGCGGAGATACATGCCGTTTCGTACTTGTGACCTGAGATAGACAGCGCGTGGATCTGTGTCCACACTGATTGCTATCTCCCCAACACGTGGGAGCGGGTGCATGATGATCATATCTTTTTTGGCATAGTGCTTGAGAAGCTGTGGGGTAATTGTCAGCGCGTTTTTGACTTTTTCATACTCAGTGAGGTCGCTAAAACGTTCTTTTTGAATCCTTGTCCAGTACCAGACATCAGCTGTTTTAGGAATTGCCTTCTCAGAGGAGATTTCGATCAGCTTGAGCCCTTTTTTCTTAAAGTTTTCCAGTTGCTCATGCTTTAATTTCAAACTTGTCGGGGAGAGCAGGTAAATTGTATTTCCCGGGAAAAGGGATAGTCCGCGAAGGAGTGAATGAATCGTCCTGCCGTTAAGCAGATCCCCTGAAAAAAGACAGGTCAAATGATCAAGACGTCCGAATTTCTCATAGATTGTATAAAGATCCAGGAGTGCCTGGGTCGGGTGCTCCCCTATCCCGTCCCCTGCGTTAATAATAGGCACAAAAAAAGCCGCTTTGGCGGCGGCTTTGGCGGCACCTGTTACCGGGTGGCGCATGACGATGAGATCTGAATATGCCTCAAATACACGGATGGTATCTTTAAGTGTCTCACCTTTGGCAACCGATGAATTTTGCCCCGGATTTTGAATATCAATTGTATCGCCTCCGAGTCTTTTGATAGCCGCCGTGAATGAGCCGAAAGTACGACTGGATGGCTCATAAAAAAGCAGGGTGGTGATAGTTCCTTTTAAGAGATCAAGCGGCTGGGAATGCTGTGCAAAATACCTCATTTGTTGGGTAATTGAGAAGAGCTTGAAGAGGGAATCAATATCAAATTGATCAAGGGATAGAATATCCTGTCTTACGAAGTGTTGTTGTAATGTTGAAGATTTGGGCTTGGGCATAAAAAAACCAGGTCTTACAAAAGGGCTCCTGGGAAATTAGTCTAGTCAGTTTTGCTATGACTGTCAAGAGGCTTTTAGATTGCCTCGGCAGCTTTTACCAGATTTGTCAAAAGCATCGCGACATTGACAGGACCCACCCCTCCCGGGACAGGGGTATAGTAGTTTGTTCTACCTGCCACTTCATCATCGTCGTAGTCATTGTGCATCTTGCCATCTTCTCCCCGGAAGATTCCGACGCCAATCAAGATTGCTCCATCCTTGATCATACTTGATGTAATAATACCCGGTTTGCCTACTGCGCTGATGACAATATCTGCCTCCGTCAGGAGGTGATCTTTATCCTCTGTTTTACTGTCGATTACAGTCAGCGGAACTTTTTCTTTAGCAAAGAGTTTGATGATCGGATGTCCGGCTGTTTGGCCTTTACCTAAAATTACGATTTTTTTCGTTTGCAGCCAGTCGGAGAGTGTACGTCCCTGTTCGCCTTCCTGTTGTTGAACATCTTTGAGGATTCGCCAGACAGCGAGCGCGATGGGCGGATCAAAGGGTGAATCACTGCGGAAGCCGTCGATATCTTTACTGGCTAGGGTGCTGTTTGTGACCTTGTCTTCATCAATGTGAGGTGGCAAAGGGCGCTGGACGATCACGCCATGGACGATTTCATCGTTGTTGAGAGTGTCAATAAGAGTCAGAAGCTCATCTTCACTAAAACTTTTTTTAAATCGGTGAATGGTAATTGCCGCGCCGATTTGTTGGACTTTTAGTTCTTTTTGTCTGACGTAGGCTTTGGAGGATTCATCATCTCCTACGAGAATGACGGCCAGATGAGGAGTTACCCCGTCGCTCCGAAGTTCGGTGACTTTTTTAGTCAGATTATCGAGGATATGTTGTGCTATGGCCTTACCGTCAATCCGCATTACTCTTATAGTATAGAGTAATTGCGGCTAATTTACAGGGAGGGAAATTATTTTCTTTTTATAGAGGTAACTTTACGTATTAGAGTATCACCATAGGGCATGCGTCTAATTTGACGAATACCAAATTCAAGCCCATAATTTTTGATAGTTGTTACGACAGGTCGGGAGGTATCGTAACCGTAATGTTTTAGAACGTCCTCGGAGGCAACTGCTTCATCAATGTGAATACCCTGTTCTTCAAATAAAGCTACGGCTCGTGGAAGATGATGTTTGACGGTGACGAGTCTTGTTGTACCTTCGAAATTACGGTTATTCAGCATCTGACCAACCTCTTTTGCGTTACCCTCTGTATCAATTGAAATTACTTCCTTATTACGTGCAGCTTGAGGAACTTCTTCTTCAGTGAATATACTACCGATCGTCAAATCCATTGCCTCGGCTTCAGCCGGATAATTTTCTTTTGTGACTCCTGTAGAACTCAATAGTTCGTCTGTTAGCCCTTCAACATAGAGATGTCCCCCCGCAATTGCAGTCATCGCTGAATCACGGCTCAGAAAGACCTCCGTCTCTTCAGTTAGCTCAGGAATATCTTTCTTATTATCCCAGTTTTTCCCTAGGAGAATAGTAAGATCAACCTTTTGATAAGGAAGTTTTACTTCATGTGCTTCGGGAGGTGTAGGCGTACCAAACTCTGACATGGATATATTATAGGCTTAATCGATGAATAAAGCAACTTTAGGCTTTTTCGATGCAAGTGGCGGCAGAGACACGATCTGCGGCATTTGAGAAGCGCATCAGGATGACTCCCTGGGTATCACGATGCAGGCGTGGGATCGAGGTTATTTCAAGCTTAACTACCTGCCCCCGCTTGCTGGTGATGATAAGTTCTTCACTATTTGTAGGGATGATTTGTGAGACTGCCACCTCACCCGTTTTGTCACTTACCTTGGCGACTTTAACACCCTGCCCTCCCCTTTCCTGCTTGGGGAATTGTGAGACGACGGTTTTTTTCCCAAGACCATTCTCCATGATTGTCAGCAATTCGGAGTTGGCATCTGTTTTATCAAGGACGTCCATACTGATGACTTTATCAGTTGGCGCCAGCTTAATACCGCGAACACCAATAGTACCCCTTCCCAGTGGCCTTACTGACTTTTCTGAGAAATGAATTGCCTTCCCCTCTCTCGTCACGATGAGGATCTCATCCTCGCCGGTTGAAATACTGCTCCAGACCAATTCGTCTCCGGGATCGAGCTTGATCGCGATCATGCCGTTACGCCTGATGTTCTCAAATTCTGTGATATTGGTTTTTTTGACTGTTCCTTTTCTGGTGGTAAGGAAGATATAACCCTTTTTCAGATCTTTATTAAGGATGATAAATGATTCGACCTTTTCCCCCTGTTCGATATTAAGGAGGTTGACGATAGCCGTTCCCTTGCTGACTCTGCTGCTCTCATCGATTTCGTAGGCACGGAGCTGATATGCCTTACCTTTATTGGTAAAGAAAATGATATTGTCATGCGTCATGGCTGATTTGATATGCGTGATAGTATCTTCTTCTTTTGTCGTCATGCCCCGAACCCCCTTACCTCCCCTGTTTTGTAACTGAAAGCTGTTCATTGATTGACGCTTGATATAGCCTGTTTGAGTCAGCGTGATGACGGTTGCTTCGTTGGGGATGAGATCTTCCTCTGAGAATTCGTCAACTTTGCCCTTAAATACTTTGGTGCGACGGGGGTCAGCGTATTTTTGTTTGAGATTTGTCAACTCATCACTGATGACGCTGAGAATTTTTTCAGGATGGCTTAACAGATCCTGTAAGTAGACAATGGTTTCTTTCACCATAGTTAACTCGTCTTCAATCTTCTGCCTTTCAAGCGCTGCTAATCGGCGTAACTGCATATCAAGGATAGCTGTTGCCTGAATCTCGGATAACTTGAATTTTTCCATCAAATTTTTCTTTGCTTCATCCTGATCTTTGGAGGCACGAATTGTCTGGATGACGGCATCGATATGATCAACTGCTATTTTTAAGCCTTCCAAAATATGCAGACGAGCCTGTGCCTGTCGTAACTCAAACTCAGACCGGCGTCTGATGACTGAATAGCGGTGTTTGAGGTATTCCTCGAGGATGAGTTTGAGATTGAGTGTCTGTGGAGTGCCATTGACGAGTGCCACCATGTTGACCGGAAAACTGGTCTGAAGTGAAGTGTGTTTGAAAAGGTTATTCAGGACCTTCTTAGGGGATGCGTCACGTTTTAATTCCACGACTACTCGTAGTCCTCTTCTGTCGGATTCATCACGAAGGTCAGTTATGCCTTCAATCTTTTTTTCCTTAGCCAGATCGGCAATCCGGGTCACAAGGAGTGCTTTATTGACCTGATACGGGAGTTCGGTGATGATGATTGCTGATTTGCCCTGGCCTATTTCCTCAATTTCAGCTTTGCCTCGGATGATGATTTTACCCCGTCCTGTGATATAGGCATTTTTAATTTCTGTCTGGTCGTAAATAACACCATAGGTCGGGAAATCCGGTCCTTTGACGAACTGGATCAGCTCATCAATAGTCACATCACTATGGAGGGCTACAGCATCTTTTGGAGGTGTTGCTGCCCGTCCTTCAACTGCTAAAGCGGCTACTGGAGGTTTGTTGAAAGTTGTTTTTCCAATCAGGAAATGGATTGCATCGATGACCTCTCCTAAGTTATGCGGAGGTATTTTGGTAGCCATTCCGACAGCAATTCCCTCACTCCCCATGAGGAGAAGATTCGGCAGACGGGATGGTAAGAAGGCCGGTTCATCAAAACTACCGTCGTAGTTAGGGGTAAAGTCGACTGTTTCTTTGTCGATATCATAGAGCATCTCCATGGATATTGCCTGGAGTTTGGCCTCAGTATAACGATCAGCTGCTGGAGGATCTCCGTCAATTGAACCGAAATTTCCCTGGCCTAAGATAAGGGGGTAACGCATTGAGAAATCCTGCGCAAGGCGGACAAGCGCGTCATAAATTGCTAAATTACCGTGGGGGTGATATTTACCCATGACTTCTCCGACAATACGAGCTGACTTGAGGAACTTGGCTGTGGGCCCGAGTCCCATCTCATGCATCGCGAAAAGGATGCGGCGGTGAACCGGCTTGAGCCCGTCACGGACATCAGGCAGCGCGCGTGCCACAATAACAGACATCGCGTAGTTGAGATACGATTTCTTCATCTCTGCCGAGATGTCGACTGGTTGTAATTTTCCGATATTCTGACTCATAATTTCTCCCTAATGTATTCGAATTGTTAGTCCTAATTCACCCGAATAAAAAGAAATCCCTATTCGGAGTTATTCGGACTAAGCATTCGCATGCATTCGCGATTATTTGAGAGACTTTTTAACAGCTTCAAGCGCAGTTGCTTTATTTTTCCATTCCTTAAGCTTGACCCATTTCCCCGGTTCCAGACTCTTATAGTTCTCGTAAAAATGCTTCATTTTGTTTTTGGTCGCTTCGGGAACATCATCGATGTCCTGTAGTACACCAAAAAGCGGATCAATCTTGGCAGTAGGTACTGCCAGGATTTTCGTGTCAATACCTGCTTCATCCTCCATCTCAAGCATCCCGATCACAACTGAGGGAATCACTGTCCCCGGTGCAACTGAGTACTCGGAGAGTACCATCACATCAAGCGGGTCGCCATCCTCAGCTAAAGTATTTGGTACAAAGCCATAATTGGTCGGAAAGCGCATGGCTGTATGCAGGAAGCGATCGACCATGATCACACCTGAGTCTTTGTCCAGCTCATATTTAATCGGACTGTCTTTAGGGATCTCGATCAGAACGTTGATCTGTCCGGATGCTACGTCTTTCCCCGATGATAATTTCGTTATGTTCATATATTTTTCACCTCCCTAAAACTTAGTATTAAGTAGAATGTATAAAGTATTATGTATAAAATTTCTCCTTATTTCCTTAATACCTAATACTTAAATGTCTAATGTTGCCGTAATTGCGTTCGTCTGAATGAAATGCTTGCGGGGAGGGACTTCATCCCCCATCAGCATGGTGAAGACCTGATCTGCTTCTTCGGCGTCATTGATCGAGACATGTTTGAGGACACGATTTTCAGGATTCATGGTAGTATCCCAGAGCTGTTCGGCGTTCATTTCCCCCAGTCCCTTATAGCGTTGGACTGAGATGTTGGCGGTTCCCGTCTTCATTTCCTTCATATACCGATCACGCTCTTCTTCGGAATAGGCATAGCGTACGTCTTTACCCCGTTGTAGCTTGAAAAGAGGCGGCATTGCGACATAGAGATAGCCGAGTCTGATAATCTCAGGTAAATGGCGGTAAAAGAAAGTCAGGATCAAGGTCTCTATATGTTCACCGTCGACATCTGCGTCCGTCATGATGATGATACGGTGATACCTGAGTTTATCCATATTAATGACGTCGCCGATTCCGGCACCCAGGGCGATGATGAGTGCTTTGACTTCTTCATGCTCAATCATCTTATCAAGTCGGGCCCTTTCTGTATTAAGAATCTTACCTTTGAGTGGCAGAATAGCCTGGTATTTTCGGTCTCGTCCACTCTTAGCCGAACCGCCGGCTGAGTCTCCTTCGACCAGATAGATCTCAGAGAGAGCCGGATCTTTTTCCTGACAGTCAGCGAGTTTACCGGGGAGTGATGATCCTTCAAGTGCGCCTTTGCGAATAACCGCTTCTTTGGCAGCCTTAGCAGCTAGGCGTGCTTTGGCTGTAAGATACACTTTCTCCAGGATTTTTTTGGCGTCTGAGGGATTCTCCTCAAAAAAGGTTGAGAGTCCTTCTTTGGTTACTTGATTGACGATTGGTTGGATCTCCGAGTTACCTAATTTACCTTTAGTCTGCCCTTCAAATTGGATGCGATCCTGTGGCATTTTGACAAAGACAACAGCTGTTAAGCCTTCGCGGGTATCCTCGCCTTGGATCGAGTCCTCCTCATTTTTGAAGGCACCGATTTTTTTACCATAATCATTGATTGCACGTGTGAGCGCCATCCTAAATCCAGTCAGATGTGTACCGCCGTTGATAGTCGGGATGACGTTGACGAAAGACTCGACATTTTCAGTGTAGGTATCGTTGTACTGCAGGGAGAATTCGATTTCCGTATCGCCTACCTGTTTGTTCACATAAATTACTTTGTGAAGAGGGTTTTTATTTTCATTAATCTTCTCAATGAGTGCTTTAATACCGCTCTCAAAGTAATAATGAATCTCTTTTGCTTCTTCTCCCCGATTGTCATAGAGGTGGAAATAGACTTTAGGGACGAGGTATGCTCGGTCGCGGATAACTTTTTTGATGAACTCAAAATCAAATTCAAGCGTTTGAAAAATAGTGTTGTCCGGGAAAAAAGTTACCGTCGTTCCCGAGTTACGTTTTACCTCAAGTGCGAGCTTGGAGTCTTTGACGACATCTACTCCTGTTTGGGGGTCGCCTCTTTTATACTCCTGTCGGTAAAGTTTGCCTTCTCTGAGTACTTCCACCCATAACCAATCAGAAAGTGCGTTGACGACAGATGAACCGACACCGTGTAGACCTCCGGAGACTTTGTAGGCACTCCCGCCGAATTTACCCCCGGCATGAAGCTTAGTCATAACCATTTCAAGTGCTGACTTGCCGTATCCGGGCATGGTGTCAACCGGGATTCCGCGTCCGTCGTCTACAACTGTTGCGCTGCCGTCTTTATTGAGAATGACCCAGACGTTTTTGCCGAATCCTGCCAGCGCTTCGTCGACTGCATTATCGATAATTTCACGAAGTGACTCATGTAATCCGGTGCTGTCAGTTGAACCAATATACATACCTGGTCTTTTACGTACCGGTTCGAGACCTTCAAGCACTTGGATTTGTTGAGCAGAATACTCAGAGGATGGGTTCTTAGCAGCCATTGATTGAGCCAGTATAACAGTAATTTTCAAGCATTTCAACCTAACTTGCCCGACAATGGACTTTTTATTTACCGAGTTTTAAAAAAAGCTGTTCAAGGATAAGTCTGGGGCTGGTATTGGTGGCACTAAGCAGTTGTGATGCTGTTTGAAGAGCCTGGACCTGACTTGCCAAAACCGACACTTCCTGCCCGGTGGATATAGCTTCAAGCATCTTACCTAGTATAAATATAGTCATGTTTTGAAGCGTTCGTGCGGCCTTGTCCTTGTCCTTTGCTAAGTGCTCTGCCAGCTTGAGGGAGGCTCCAATATCATGCTTTGTCCAGAGAGGATACATGCTGGTATAAAGTTCCCGGTCATCTATACGCAAAGAGGTCTGTTTACCCGCTTTAATTACTTTGCAACGCGACGTTATAGTCGGCAACAGGGACTCGCTTGATACAGTCAGGAGGAATAGATAGGTATGGGCGGGCGGTTCTTCAAGTAATTTCAAGAGCGCGTTTTGAGCCGGTACCGTGAGTGTATCCGCGTCGGGGATGATAACGGCTTTATCACTACTTTGTAACGGTTTGAGAAAAATTTTCTCCTGTATTTTTTTAACGACTGCGATACCGACTGAGTCTTTATCACTGGTAATAGTTGTAATATCCAATGGACTGATTCCCTTCTCTTCACAAAGCGTCAGTGTTTTGGACTTTGTTTCGTCGTTTTCTCCGACAATAATAAAACTCGTCATCGGGGTTATTATATATAATGTTCCTGCTACCTGCTACCTGCTACCTGCTACCTGCTACCTGCTACCTGCTACCTGCT
>JBBTTO010000004.1:0-71899 GCA_038064195.1 Patescibacteria group bacterium
TTGGCTGAAACGTTAGCATTCCCTGTGTCAATTGTTGAGTTGCCGCCTGTGTTACTGCTAGCCGTGTTGTTGCCTGAATCAGCTGAGAGTGTCAGATTATTACCAACAGTCGCGTTATTATCCTGGATGGTGTAGGACTCATTATTAACATCCAGAGAGCCAGTATTAGTCGATTGATCCCCGTTGCCGGTGTTAGCAATTGTTGTGTTGCCTGAGGGGGAACAACCGAAGACACAAGCAGTACCAAAGTCAAGCGTAATATCTCCAATATAATTATCCACAACATTAAATTCGGCAACAGCCACGCCATCGATATTGGTGTTGACTGCCGTAATAACTGTTCCTGTCGTATTGGCGTCCCCTGTTGAGATCTCGGAATCTCCCACATTACGTGAAGCATCATTGCTGCCGGTTGATGAGCTTTGTGTGAGGTCGTTATTGACAACAGCACTGTTAGTCTGAGTAGTTGTAGAAGTGTTGCCAATGCTTGCTGATCCGCTATTTGTTGAATCAACACCGTTGTTACTATTGACAATCTGCGCCCCGTCGCTTTGCGCTCCGGAAGTTCCCGCCAGGTTGAGATTTCCCGTAGCATCAATCAGCCCTGTACTTGTAGCGTCACCGGTATCAATACTAGATCCTCCAACTTGACTCCCTTGGCTAACGCCTCCAGTTCCTGCTGGTGTTGGAGTAGGCGTAGGCTGAAAACTACTCAGTTGAGCAGTCTTTGGCTGTTTTGGCGTCTGTGGAGTGGCTGTAGATGTGGTTTGTGAGCCCGTGTCACTTGTAGGTGTCGGAGTTGGTGCCTCTGTAACTGTTGCCTCTGGTGATTGTTCCTCAGAACCTGGAACGATTGGAGCTTCCGGTGCGGATGGTGCTGTAGGCGCTTCAGGTGCAGGAGGAGGAGTTAAGGGTGCACTTGGTGCTGTAGGCGCTTCAGGTGCAGGAGGAGCTTCCTGAGCAAGTGTGACAGGAGCAACCTGCCCTATAAGAAGGGTAACTATAACAATGAATGATAGTATTTTTTGTTTCATATAAATATGTTTGTTTTCATTTTTTAGTTTTTAGTTTTAAGTTTTTCTGATAAGTTTGTGGGGCGTTGACGGAAGTGCTCGTACAGCACCCCACATTTCTTATCTTAGTTTACTTGACCTGAAAGCCAGTTAAGTAGATCTCCAAGATCAAAAGAGAAATGAAGATTCATATCTGGTAATTCAAATCCAGCGTCAGGGCCGTAGGAATTAGCGTTAACCTGGTTACTGACATCAACGGTTGCATCTGCGTCACCAGTTGTTACTGATGGGTCAGAATCACCACTGCCAGTATTTCGGTCTGCATCATTACCACCGGTCTTCAGATCGACATAACGGAGATCGTTATCAACGTGAGCATGGTTGTTTTGGAAAGTTCCACTTTCCTCATCATCGTTGATGTCAAGATCTACGTCGATACTGTTGTCAGAATCGACTCCGTTTTTCTCGATAGAAGCTTCGACGTCGTCGACGCAGCAATCTTCTACATCAGCTGAATTAAAGTTGACCATGTTGTCAACAGTAATATCTGCTGTTGCATCACCTGTGTCGATTGTGACATCGCCACCGGTGTTACGATTGGCATCGTTGTCGCCTGTACTTCCATTGACATCGACATCATTATCAACATGCGCGTGATTGTCTTGTGAGACGGTTACGTCATTGTCAAAGTTAAGGTCGATATCATTATCTGAACTGTCACCGTTTCCCTTGATGAGGGCTGAAATGCCGCCACCATTGCCAGAGCCGCCACCAACCACAGCGTGGTTGACGTTAGCTGCTGTTGAAAGGTTGACAGTTGTATCCGCATCACCGGTTGTAATTTCGACATTACCACCAGTATTGCGGTTAGCGTCGTTATTACCTGTTTTTGCGTCAACATCGACATCATTGTCGATATGAGCATGGTTGTCCTGATAGACACTTGTGTCGTTGTATTGATCTACATCAACATCATTGTCTGAATTGACACCATTATTGGTAATATTGACTGTCGTGTTGCCACCAGCACATGCTCCACAACCCTGGACATCTGCCTGGTTGGCATTTGCCTGGTTGGAAACAGTTACATTTGCTGTTGCGTTACCTGTGTCGATTGTGACATCGCCACCGGTGTTGCGGTTAGCATCGTTGTAACCTGTCGATGAGTTAACATCAACATTATTCGTGATGTTAGCGTCGTTATTTTGCACGACGGTTGTATCTGAGTCCCGAGTAACATTCGCGGTATTATTTGAACTATCTCCGTTGCCGTTGATAGTGATTGTAGTAGCCGCGAAGGCTGAGCCTGCTACCGCTTGGAGTAAGACTGATCCGGTTGCAATAGCTGTTAGGATTCTTGTTTTATATGTTGTCATATATATTTCACCCCCTTTCTTGACTATGATTTCCCCGACTTGCGTCGGGAAGCACTTCACTCCGCTTCATCTTGTCTAAGGCCTGAGCATAGACAAAAAAACGGAAGTCGCCCAATCCTATACAAAATAAGGTTGGGTGATTTCCGTTTTTAATCTTAATATCGTTGTTTTGGTCATGTAAGTTTCCAAAATTATTAGATCGTTACGCAATGATCCTGCCAAAATCTTTTTTAAAACTGTGTCTCAACAAAAAAGCACCACACATACCTGTGAGGTGCTTCCGTTAACGGCCAGTCGCCTTGCTAGTAAATTTCGATTATTTTTCTGTTAACCTAATCAGACTATAGTAAGCTTTTAAAACCTTGTCAAGACCCAATTTTCACAGTTTGTTCAGCTGCGTGATCTGAATTTGTTTTTTTGATATTTCGCTCTGTTATCTGGACCACCTTAAAGTTCTGAACATAGATCTCGACACTACCCCAACCACGAATATTTTTTAACGCATCTGCGATTTCTTCGAGTAACGCTGGGGAGGTATTTTTTGTTGAATAATCGTTCATAAGCTCTCTTCTTCTTGAATGAGAATAAAGGAACTAGCGCAAGTTGAGCTTGATAGTTTCCTTCTTTCCTTCTAACTCACCGACGAGTAACGTGAGATTTTTATCACTTTCATTGATAGGGAAGCCAAGGCGTGTTTGTTTGGTTGAGTCTGATTGAACTTCAACCGGATCATTGTGAATATCAGCCGCTAGTTTATCACTACCGTTATTGACTGTTAAGCGGATGTAATCCCGAGCATTAATAGAAACTGTGCTTTTATAGTCATTTTTTATCTTAACGTTGACGATTAGGAAAGTCCTGCCCGCGACGGCAATTGCTCTCTTGCCTTTAACGATAATTTCATCTCTTTTCTCAACACTGTAAATTTCATACTTGAACTTACTTACTTCTTTCCCGGTTGCGTCTTTTAGAGGAAACGAGAATGATTTATCCAGGGTCTGTGACGCGCTCGGAGCTGGAAGAGTTACCTTGCCGGACGAGGTGGTAACTGTCCCTGACTGTTGTGATTTTCTCAGAGCAAAAAAGGCAATAATGACAAGAATAATGACAATAGCCGCGAGGGGGATTGTCCATTTACTGAAGTTGACTCTTTTCTGAAAGATGCGATTTGCTCCGTCCATAGTTATCTATACTAATCTGCGACGGGCAGCGCAGTAAGTGGGATATTAGCAAGAGGTCCAGGCAATGTCAATAGGGGATTTCGTGTAATTTACTTTTTAGAATGGGGGTGTTTGAATTTGAACCGATCAGGGTACGTTAATCCCTGGAGAATGCTCCCAACGGTTGCACCTGTCGCAACCTTAAATGTAGTCAGATGAACAATATTGTCATAAAGAAGAAGCGCGATAGCTATTAAAAGAGGTAGGGTGACCCAGTGGTGGAGGAGGATTCGCGAATTTTTGGTCATGATACCAAAACGTGGTAGGACTTCCACCCGACCGAGCTTCATCTCAGGCAGTCTATTGGGTCTTTTCTCGCCGTTTTTAACTATGGGCGTTGTGAAATACTTAGAGCCGTAAAAACCCAGAAGACAAGCAATAATAACAAGTATCACAGTTTGCATACAATATAACCTCTCATGAAGCCGATACTAACTCATCGTAAAAGATCTAAAAAAAAATGTCAAGCTAAGATCACGCCGAAGAGCATCATTGAAAAACCCGACTGAAAATTTCTGAATTACGATAGAGGCGCTGTAACGCTGCCTTATTTAGGCTTCTGAGGGTAAATCGTTTGCGACTCCGACGGGCTAGCGTCGCCGTATATACCGCCACCATATCCTCAGCAACTTTTTTTGGCTTGAAATTCTCTGAAATGATCCGTTTGGAAGCCGCGCCAAATTTGTCGCGTACAGTAGCATTATCAAGAAGATAGAGGACCTTTTGAGCAAAAGCTGAAGCATTAAGAGGAACCTGATAACCATTCACATCTGTCTTAATAATATGCTTATATGCTCCGTCTTTTACTACCACAAAAGGCAGCCCTGACGAGGCAGCTTCAAGGATAACAATCCCTTGCGTCTCAGTAAGAGAGGCAAAAACAAAGATCTCGGCATCCGCGTAGGCTAAAGGGATATTTGCCTGGTCTATTTTACCCGTGAAATGGACTCTTTGTGAAAGACCGAGCTTGTCTGCGTAATTTTTGATTGAATTAGCTTCTTCTCCTCCTCCGACAACGACAAGGTGTACTAATTTGTCTTTTTGAGCAACAATTTGAAAGGCTTTGAGTAAAAAAAGAAAATTCTTCTCCTTGCCAAGCCTTCCTACACTGAGTAGTATCGGTGAATTCTTAGGGATCTTACACAACTCATGAAGAAAACCTTTCTTTTCACTTTGAAATTTTTCAGGGTAAATAAAATTTGAGACGACCACCATAGGCTTTTTAATCCGGTAGGAGACCAGTTCTTTTTTCATTTTTTCTGAAGGAGTAACTACGGTATCTGAAATATTTCCCCAAATTCGTAAAGCAGTAGCAGCCATGCGGGGTGTTATGATTTTACCTTTAAAGACATAATGCATATATTCTGTGAGTTGTGTATGGAAGGTTAGTACAAAAGGGACTCCTTTCACCTTCGCGACCTGATAGCCCAGAAAAGAGAAAAATCCGTTTCCATGAGCATGGACAATATCAAAATCATGTTTTTGGATCTCCTTTACCAGTTGATGGGGGAGGGCGATCGGCATATGCACCTCAGGCTCACTTGAGATTACCTTGAAAGCCTTGAGACGATAAACATCCTTTTCGGTATCCTGATAATTGTCAAATTTCGGTGCGAAAATATACACCGTATGACCAAGAGCGCGAAGTTCTTTGGTCAAATTGGCAATCGATACGGTAACGCCGTTGAGCATCGGGTAATAACTATCGGTGAAAATTGCTATTCTCATCAGGGTATATTGAATTGTAGCAAATTACTGCTCAGATTCAAATTAATGAAGATTTTAGAGATTTAGAATCTAAAAAATTGAGTTATATTTTACCGGTGAGATTAAATTTGGCGAGTCTGATTTGTTTCATGACCCAGATACCTGTCAAAACAGCTCCGGTCATAAGTGCCGGATATTTATGCTTGTAATGCTTGTTATAAAAGATTTTCATCGCGTCACTCCCCGCGATAAGAACTTTTTTCTTTATAGCAGGATCGACCTTTACCTTAACTCCGGGCTTCTGCTCCTTGCCTTTAGCCGCTCCTTTGTAATGAAAAATCTTAATCCTTGGCACATACATCAACTTCAATCCCAGTTCTTTTATTTTCCAGCATAAATCAATGTCCTCACCGTTTAAAAAATAATCCTCATCATACCAATCAATTTTATCCATCACTTTTTTGGGGGTGAGGAAAAAAGCGCCTTCCAGGACATCTGCTTCTGACTCAAGGTCAGGTGAGAGATATCCGTACCAGTAGCGAGCAAAGAGTCTGGAGGTGGGGAAAAGTCGATCGAGTTTTGACATATGGGTAAAAGCTACCCAGGGAGTAGGGAAGGATCGCCTGGCATCACGATCAAGCGTACCGTCAGTCATCTCAATCTTACAGGTCATTGCCCCGACATCAGGATGTTCTTCTAAGTACTTAATTGATTCAGGCAGTGTATCGGTATCGACTCTGGTATCGGCATTAAGCATCAAAATATATTTGCCGCTGCATTTGTCGCGAACAACATTGTTCCCGGCGGCAAACCCGATATTTCCGTTGCGACGATACATCATCTCGGGAAAATCTTTCTCCATCATTTCCTGTGTATCATCCGCACCGTTATCCGAGACTATAACTTCAAAGGTATAGCCCTCCTTTTTCATTGCGGGTTTGGCCTTTTCAAGAGAGTTGAGACAATCCCGCAAAAGTTCACGAATATTAAAAGTACTGACAATAATTGAAAGAGTCATCGTCTCTAGTATACAATGCTGTCGAGTTCAATGCAAAGAAATTTGCCGCTTGCAAAGACTTATTTTATTTGTTTGAATATCTTTAAGCATACAGAGAGTCCCGATATTTCGGGACCGGCAACCGAGGTATACGGTGCCAAAGTCTTAAGACATATGCGCCCACATAGGTGAGGAAATACAGATCAGATCCTCTCTCTATGAGAGGATTTTTTTATGAAAAAAACGTGGACATTTACTTCAGAGTCAGTATGCAGTGGCCATCCTGATAAAATATGTGATCAGATAAGCGACGCCATTGTCGATGCCGTTCTGAAAAAAGATCCCCAGGGAAGAGTCGCTGTTGAGACGTTAGCGGCTAATAACCACCTCGTGCTTGCGGGTGAAGTAACAACGAGTGAGCCGATTGACTTTAGCAAGATTGCTAAGGAGCAAATTAAACGTCTGGGCTATAGTAGCCCTGATTTTAATTTTTCAGATAAGTCACCAATTGACAGTTACGTTCATTCACAATCTCCTGAGATTGCCAAAGGGGTTGATAAAAAAGGTGCCGGTGACCAGGGGATGATGTTTGGATTTGCCTGTAAGGAAACGCCGTCTTTCATGCCTATGCCTATCACCTTAGCGCACGCGTTAACGCAAGCAATTGATACCGCTCGCGAAACAAAAACTCTTGCCTATCTTCACCCTGACGGGAAAAGTCAGGTGACAGTTAAGTACCTGGATGATCAGCCGGTAGGGGTAACTAAGGTCGTTATTGCCGTACCGCACAACGAGAATATCTCTTTAGCCCGGGTAAAAGATGATATTTATACTAAAATTGTCTTGCCTACATTGAAAAAATACAATTTTACAGTCGCTAAAGACGATCTGATCGTCAACGGAACAGGCGTTTGGCACCGTGGAGGACCTGCCTCAGACTGCGGGCTGACCGGGAGAAAAATTGTGGTTGATACCTACGGCGGGTACGCCAGAGTCGGCGGAGGAGCCTTCAGCGGGAAGGACCCGACCAAAGTGGACAGATCAGGAGCGTATGCCGCCCGTTACCTGGCAAAAAATATAGTAGCTCACGGCCTGGCTGAAAAAGCCGAAGTAAGCCTGGCCTATTTTATCGGTGCCACAAAACCTCTTATGCAGGAGGTAGAAACCTTTAGTACTGAAACTGTCTCGCAAAAAGCAATAAAAGATTTTTGTAAAAAGATACTTGATACATCTGTCGAGGGTATATTAGACGGGCTTATGCTACGACGACCTCTCTACCTACCTACAGCAGTATATGGTCACTTCGGCAAAAAAGATCTGCCCTGGGAAAAAATTGCCAAAATCTAACCTACCCGCTACCCGCTACCCGCTACCCGCTACCCGCTACCCGCTACCCGCTAATTTTATGGTCTCCAACCTTCATAGGCGTAATAACTTCCGAACTTTGCAACACAGACGTTGGGAGTATCCTGCCGCATATTCTCCGCATGACCTGAGGAATTGATCCACATGGTAACAACTTGCTTATAATCGGAAGTCATCGCGATATTTTCTGTGACTTTACGATAGGAGGGATAAGGCAGCGTACGCGAATTGATGCGGTTTGAGAAACCGTCATGGTTAAAGCTACGCGTGATCTCCTCAGCTCGAGTAGCCGCAAACCCGCACGTATAACTGTCTGTTTTGACACCGGCTAGTCCTTGTGAGCTTCGATACTCATTGATCTTTTGCATGAGGTAGTCCTGGATAGCATTACCGGAAGAGGGTGTAGGCGAGACACTGACATTGACTGGCGTGGGGGTCACAGTCTGAACGGGTAAAGGCATTTTCGTTGGTGTAGGGGTATTTGTTGGCACTAGGGCTCTTGTCCGAGTAGGTGTAGGAGACTGAGTCGGTATAGCTGTTGGCGAAAAAATAGGCGTCGGCCCCGATTGAACCCCGATAGTATCGGGGGAACTCGGGGTTGGTGTGGTCTTAATCGTCAACCTGGGAAAAGATGGTGCTGCAGGAGCTTTGGGGGCAACCGGAGCAGTGAAGGGAAGCCTAGCAGCCGCAACTTTTTTAACACCGAGAATTGAACGATGATCGGAGCGGGAATCCAGCAGGATAAATGTAATGGAGATGAGGAAGATTATTGCGAAAGGGTAGGGAAGTATGAGTAATTTTCGCATTATTTACTTAACCTACTGAAATTATTTTTTAATGTCAACCTCAACTGTAAAAAGCGAAGTTAGTTTTTACTCCAGCGTTTGAGTCGGGGGATAAGAAGTGATGATATTTCCCGAGCTTGTACTTCCGGCATTTTAAACCCCTTTATCATGTAGGACGTAGTACTCGCGATCATCTGATCTTGCGTTATATCCGGATCGACAAATTCTCCTTTGCGAAAACAAAACTGACAATAATCAATACTTGGAGTCCCGTCTTTGTTGGTCCCATAGAGCCCGATATTAGTCAGGGGCATTCCGCAACTCTGGCATCGTTTTTTATCTTGATCCACTTTAGTAGTATAGCAACAAACGTTACTGGGCAAAAGGCGGTGAGGCTAAATCTGTCAGAAGCGCTTCGCCTGTTTTATAGCCCGGCCGGATACGGAAAAGAAAAAAACGATTATCTTTTGATACTTGCAGGCCTGAAATAGTCGTAACCGCAGTCCTGAAATGGGAAGCCTTGGCCAGGTCAATTGCGCTATTGTCAAAGGCCCCATACGGATAAGCAAAAGACACTACCGGCTTATGAATGAGATTTTCAAGTTGATACTTACTGTCTTTAATTTCACGCGAGGCAAAAAGCGGCGCAACGTCTTTGAGATAAACATGATGCATCGTATGTGCTCCGAGTTCAACGTAGGGACTTTTTGCAAGCTGCAAGACTTGTTTGGTTAAAAGATAATTGGTCTGGTCAAAAAATCCCGGCACAACATAGGCAACTGCTTTTATTTTTTCTTTGGATAAAATCGGGAAAACATCGGTGTAGAAATCTCTATATCCATCATCAAAGGTGAGGACAACAGGTTTTTGGGGCAGAACCTTTTTACCGTCAATAATGTCTGCCACCTCACTCATAGTCAGGAATGTATAATAATTGTCCTTTAGCGTTCTTATCTGGGCTGTCAAAACATCCGGTGTCGTGTCAAGAGACTGTCTGATAGTATCTTTTTTATCCTTCACATACTCTACGTAGTGATACATAAGAATAGGAATTGAAAATGTGGCGGACCGTGTGGCAACGGGATGAGTTTCTTTGACTTCCTGCGGGATTTTTTTGACTTCGTTCAACCTGGTTTCATCCAGGCCGTGCTTTGGCAAAAATAGATAATAAGGGAAATATATATAAACAAGGTACAGCCCAAGGATAGTACAAAAGACTAGCAACATATTTTTCTGCCTTTGATCCAATTGAGATTTTTTGATAGTTCTAGCCATAAAGTTTAAAGAATGGACGTAAGCAGAATCTTACAGCCTAAGAGGATGAGGGTAAAGCCTCCGAGCATGTCTAATCTCCCCTCAAAACGTTTGTTAAGATGACTGGCGAAAAGAAACGCGGGCCAACAAAGTAAAAACGTTACTACTCCGATAACCGTCACAGAAAGCAATAAAGGCAGCTTGATGATACCCAAGGTAATTCCCACAAGGAACGCGTCAATACTGGTCGCTATAGCCAGTAGAAAGAGAGTTTTGTTGGAAAGTATGCTTCTTTTTTCTTCTTTAACTTCGTCCCTCGCTTCTTTTATCATAAAAATCCCGATTGCGACAAGCAGCGACGAAGCGATCCATGGTGCAATAATGGTAACAATTGATCGCAGCTGATTACCGACAAACCATCCCATAAGAGGCATAATCGCTTGAGCTAGGGCGAAAAAGAGGGCAACCCGGAAAGCGTGTTTGATTTTGGCCTGCTTGATCTCAATACCTCCGGCAATACTGACGCTAACAGCATCCAGTGCTAAAGACACGGCAATAATAATAATCTGTAATGCACTACCCATCAATTAAGTGTACACACTTTGCTCATTTGAGAAAAGGTGCGCAACCGTCTTTCTATCAGGATTATAACAAACGAGGCTAAAAATGCTACAATACTCAGGTATGATTCAATATATTTTTATCTTAGGTCGTTATCCTGACCTTTCAAGAAAAGAAATTGAGGCGGTGCTCGACATGCAAAAGATTGTTTTTACTCCTATAGAAAGCACGAATTCTTTGTATCTTATTCAAACTCCGAATGAATTGTCGATTGAGAAGCTCAATCAAACGCTAGGAGGAACTGTTAAAATCGGTAGAATAATCCATACCTTGCCTTTGCCATGTACTCAGGACGCGCTTGAAAACTATTTAACCTCTGATGTTCTTTTTTCTGATATTCTCAGTCCACAAGAGGATAAGGTTAATTTCGGTATTAGTTTTTACTCTGCTTCAGAGAAGAGCCCACTGTCAATTTTAAGTCTTTTGAGAGCAATCAAAATTCACCTTGAAGCGCAAGGATTTCGTGCTCGCTTCCCTGATCACAGGGGACCCGTTCTTTCAAGCGCATCGGTTGGGAAAAACAAACTTTTGACAACAGGGGCAGAATTACTGTTGATTCAATCTAATAAAGAGTTGCTGATCGGGAAAACACTGGCTATTCAAGAATTTGAAGCTTTTAGTCAGCGAGACTACGGGAGACCGGCTCGTGATATGGATTCTGGTATCATGCCGCCTAAAATTGCACGTATGATGCTCAATCTAGCTGAAGTCCCGCATGATCAATCCATCATCGATCCTTTCTGCGGCAGCGGAACTATGCTCCAGGAGGCAACACTTTTAGGGTACACCGATGTCACAGGAACTGATAACTCTGACAAAGCTCTTAAGGATACAAAGCAAAATCTCAAATGGCTTAATGAGAAGCAAAAAATTACTGTTCAACCCAGAATTCTTAAAGCAGATGTCACAACGCTAAGCAAAACTTTTTCAGAAAATACTTTTTCAGCTGTCATTACCGAACCATATATGGGGCCTAATCTCCAACAACGGCCTTCAATTCAACTTATTCAACAAAACCAAATCGAATTAACTACACTTTATCTTTCTGCTTTGACTGAGTTCATAAAAGTTCTTAAACCTGATGGCGTTATCGTTATGATTTTGCCTGTATTTCATCTCAACAGGCAATTTTTGTCTTTGGATATATTGAACGATGCCGAAAAACTTGGGCTAATACAGATTCCCCTGAGTAAAGAAAGAAGGCAGACAATCCTCGTTGGGAATCGCTATGACTTTGTCCTGCGGGAAATAGTGAAGTTTTCAAACCATAAGAAGGACGAAATCCTGCGAAGTTCTGCAAAACAGAACGAAGTAGGATAAAATGGAAGAAAGGAACTCTATGAAAGACAGTCAAGTAATGATCATCGGGCGCAACATGGTGCATGATGCTATAAAGTCGAATAAAACTATCCAAACAATTTTCATTGGAAAAAATAGCAGGACAGACCCCCGTATTCAGGAGATACTTAAATTAGCCTATCAAAAAAATATTGAGATATCCTTCGTCGCGCCCGAAAAAATCAGAGCCATGAGCGGATCTGATGATACGCAAAATGTTATAGCCTATATGCAAAAATATGAAGGTGTCTCACTTCGTGAAGTTATCCAGGCCAAGATCGACTCAGGCAAAGATCCACTCATCATGCTCTTTAATCACATGGATTATGAGCAGAATTTGGGTGCGATCATCAGAAGTGCGTGGGGAGCTGAGGTGGATGCAGTTGTCCTCTCTCCGACAGGAGTTCATGAGGTAACACCGATTGTAGCCAAAGTCTCCCAAGGAGGAGCGGCTTATGTGCCGGTATTCTCGCTCTCACTTTTCCAGGCAATTGATATCATCAAAGACTTTGGCATACCGGTCGTTGGGGTTGAGGTAGGCATGGGAAAACCCTATGATGAGATCACACTTCTCGGCCCGGTTGCTTTTCTTTTCGGTGGGGAAGTGGCCGGTATCAGTAAGCCCCTGGAAAAACACTGCGATATTTTTATCCACATCCCGATCAATAATGAACTGGCATCTCTTAATGTCAGCGTCGCAACGGCACTCATCATCTATGAGAAGCGCCGTCAGGAGAGAGCGGCAAAAAAGCTCCGGGAAAATCCTCAATAGAGCTAAAATTCAATAATTAAGGGGAGAGGAGGTCAATAAAGTTAGTGATAAATGACTTCTGTACTCCAACAACTTGTCCACTCTCAGCGGAAACAACCGCTTTAACCGGCTGAGTTACGGGGATAAATGCTAAGAACTTATATTCCTTTGTTCCATTCATCTCATAAACCGGGCTGCCATCAATAATTTGCAAGTCTACCTGCGTACCGGCACCCGAACTACCATCCGGAGTTGGCGTTGTAGATGTAGTATCAATTTGATCAACTATTTTTGTTGCTAAAAGAGCTTGAACGGCTTCATCAGGTAAGATCGAAACAGCTTTACTTCCCGCAGCAGTCGTCACGATGAGCTGGTTAGTCCCTACATCAATAGAAAGAGGAAATTGGGTTGAGGCAACTACTCCATTTCGCCTGAGCGTTGGTTTACCGCTCTGGGAAGAAATTTCAATCCCTTCATCTTCCAACTCTTGTTCTGCTTCATTCTCCAGTTCTGATTGCTCGTCTTCATCAAGCTCAACTTCTGTACCATCCTCGTCTTCAATCTTTTTGACAACCTGTCCATTCACAACTTTATATTTAATTTTCAACTCGCCATGCTCTACCTCTATTTTTGTCGTTCCGTCATCTTCAACTTTTGTTTTGATTTTTTGACCATCAGATGTCTCAATTTCAGTCTCCTGTTTATTTTCCTCAATTTGCGTGTTGGTCTTAATAGTTCTGGTCGGAGTTACCACCCGTGATGAACCCCTATTTGAAGACTTGATGATAGAAGATTGAGCAGCGGATTTTTCTGCTTCTTTACGCTGTTCCTCAACTTTTTTCTCTCTTTCTTTTTGTTGTTCCTCAACTTTTTTCTCTTCCTCTTTTTTCTGCTCGTCTTTTTTATCTTCAGAACTATCGTCATCACCCAACACATATCCTGCTGCTCCGAGAACTTTTGTGGGGGAATCCAGACGTAACGCGGCTCTCTGAGAAAGAGTCTGAACGAGTGCTATCAGCAATAACGAACTGAGGATAGCTCCCGAAACATAAACAATCCTTCCTGAGACAAAAAGCCCCTGAGGGTGTCTTTGAGTCTTTTTAATTGTAGAACTTCGCTTTTTGCTTTTTTTCCTACTCATTTATATAGTTCATCATGAATCATGTTGTTTGTCAATATCACTGGAGATTATTAGTCTTATTGACATACTTTCTAAAATCTGAGATTGTAAGGACATGGAAGACGAAAATCAACCGCCAACCGGAACTCCAACAGACTATGTACGACCTCCTGATGCTCAACCTGTAAAAAGCACAGACCTTGATGCTGATCGCCCCCCAATAGGAAATACGGGAGGTGTTCATTTATTACCTGACTCACCAGCTGTGGCTTTTCCTACATCCGAAGAGCTCCGATCACTTTCAGCTCAAAAATCCCCTGACGCAACCCAGGTTACTCCTGAAGAAATAACGGCTCTTAATACGACTCCTGAGATACCTCCTATCCCACCAGAATCAACCCATACAGCAGCTATGCCCTCAGAACAGAGTATCGATCCGACCATTAAGCCCTTTGATCCTACTACTGCTGAAGCACCTAAGGACGACTATGAAGAGATACTTCCTAATGGAAGGGTTGCCGGGATACGAGAGTTGCTAGGACGTGTTCCTCAAGCAGTTAAAACTATAGATAACGAAATTGCTGATATCCAAGCATTTTTAAATGATCCGCGATTGAAAAAAGCTGAGGGGATGGGCTTAATTCAAATAATGCCATCGACAAATGAAAATGTATCTCAAGCAGCATTGTCTCTTATTGCAGAAAAATTAGCTGATATTAACGCGGGTATGGATAGCACTACTGCTGACCTCCTGCCACAAATTGATGCTGCTGTAGCCAACGCTTCAAGTCAGGTAGCTCAGTCTCCCACTTCACCTTCGCAAATAGATCCAGCACCTCAAACTAAAAAAGTTTGACAGAGACGGCAGTATCAGAAAAGACTGCTGTTTGCCAGTGTTTGGTCTTCTGAAGCGCTCGCATGTACTTGCCCCCCGTCTTATCACGTAAAAACATATTGGCAGTTATTAATAATCCACCAATTGGAAGAAGTCTCTCAAATTCCGAAAGAAACTTCATTGACGGTGTATATCCGTCAAAAAAAAATAAGATCATACTCAGGTTTGAGTACTGGCAAAATTTCCTCAGCTTTACCAAATAGCGGATTGATGCGATCTCTGAGATCGAAATCCTCCCAATTATTTTTAGCTAGACTTAGATGAAGTTCATCCCGATCAATAGTATCTATTTCAATAGTATCTGATGCCTGAGCCAAACAAGCTGCCGTATAGCCAAGACCTGTACCAAGCTCAAGGACTTTTTTGGCTTTGACCAGCGAGACAAAAAGTCCCAGCATATCTCCATGCCGGTAGGGGTGACCACCACAATGATGTTCTTCTTGATGTTTGAGTGATCTTTCAAAAAGCAACGTTAACGTAGTATTATTCACGAGGATTATTATATAAAAATGTCAAAGAGACACTCAACCTCCGTTAGGCAAGGACCATTTCGTAAGCTCCTGCGCCGTCTTCATAAAGATTTTTAATGACGCGGCTTACTTCGAAGCCGAATTTGTTCTCTGCTAAGGTCTTCATGGGGTGATTATCCAGCCTGGTATTAATAATAATGCGTGATGCTTTCAACTCTTTCAGTCTTTTAACACCGAAGGTGAAGAGCTTTTCGCCAAGTCTCTTCCCGCGATAGTTTTTGTCAACGGCAATAGACCCGATTTCGCCAATTCGTTGGATCCGACTGTTACTACCGCGGACTCTACGAATTTCGGAGTGGACATAGCCTATAACTCGACCATTGTCCCTAATCACTCTCAGGCAGTCCGGATCCATGGCCAGTTCTTCGAGAAAATCCTCTTTAACCCAATAATCCACAGGAAAAGCCTGCTTCTCAAGCTTAACTAACGACGGCAAATCCGCCATCTGAAATGGCTCAAGAGGATAATTATCAAATATTCTGATAAAACGAGATCGAATCGGCATAAAGGAGGATTATACTAAATCCTGAGCTCAATTACAACCTATAGTTGTAGACAAGTCTTGCATACAGTGATATAATTACAGAAGTGAGGATTCTGAGTAAGAGAAAGCTCCCGTAAAGCTGGGATGCTTTTAACGACTTGGATGACTCTTGGTTATTCGTTTTGTAGCTCAACAGGAGGTTGAGATGGATACACGACGTGAAAAGGCGCTTGCGGATGCGCAGTTGGTAACAGCGCTGCTATTCGGAGTGTTGGGGACTACTTTAGTCCTAAGGATTGTCAAAACCGCCTATGATGGCGAGCCGATCCGATCACTCTATGTTGGCGCGTTGCTGGTATGTCTGGTGACAGGCGCCAGCGTCTTTCTGGGCGATCGCGTACGACGCATCGTCGGGTGGTCTTACATGGCCGTCATGGCGTTGTCGATTCCGTTGTTCATATTCGGAGCAGGACTCGGCAACACCTGGATGCAGGATCACTCCGTTGACTTTTTGTTCGCCGGTTTTCCTGCGATGATTCTTCTCTGGCCTGACAGCCAAAGAGTCAATCCAAGCACGGTCGAATAACCATCAACGGGGGTATAAGGACGAACGCTCACGCGTTCACGCCACGGCCTGAGGCCGAGACGTCACTACTTATACCCCGTTTTCGTTTTAAAGAGTCAATAAGAACAAGCTTAGGAATTATTTTTTATGCATTGATCATGTATTGGATGAGCTTTCTATAGAGATTTTTGACAATTTCTTTTTGTTTGGCACCTGTCTCTGCATAGTAATCCAGCCCGGGGGCGGAATTGATCTCAATAACGGTGTAATCTGAAATGGGCTGATCTATAGGACCTCCTGTCATGATATCGACCCCACAAAACCTCAAACCCATATCACGGGTTAACTTTATAGCCATTTTCTTATAATCCTCATGAAGCAAGTCTGTTACATCCTCAGCATCTCCGCCTGATGAAAGGTTGGCATTTGCCAGCAATTCCATCGTCTTACCTGACTCCGGGATAGTATCTAATGTTGAATGAAGGTAAGTTAGAGAATGGGCGATACGCGGATCTTCAATAGTGAGTGTCGTATCCCGCCCGCGAGTTACGAACTCGGCTTGTTTGGCTTGTAATAACTGAGTAACCGTACTTTTACCGTTCCCGACAATTGCGAGTGGTGTACGTCGATACGCACAGATGACCTCCCGATCTAACACAACTATGCGATAGTCTTTCCCCACAGCTACTTCTTGCACTATGGCTACGCGATCTTTAATATCCTCAAAAATCATAGACATTGCGCCTTTAAGTTCGTCAACATTGTGAACCTTTACAACACCCCTGCCTTGACTTTCACTGTTAGGTTTGACTATGAGGGGGAAGCCAAGCTTTTCAGCGTACTTGACAGCGGCCATTGTATCTTTGTCTGATTTGACAATTTTGGACCAGTAATCTGAATAGAAAGAATCTCCTTCAGGGACGGGATAACCTAATTCCTTCATGAAGTAGGAGGCAAAAGTCTTATCTTTGGCTATTTCACTGGCACCTAGTCCGTTGATATCAAAGCGTGTCGTGTGATAAAAAAGGATTTTTCCTGTCCTAGTCTTGATACGCCCGACGTAGCCGTAGCTGGGCTCAATGAGGATCTCATAGCCCAACTCGTCAGCAAATTCGGCTAAATAGGCGCTGATCTGGGGATAATGTTTATTCATTGTGCTGAGAGGCTCGGTCTAGAATCTTCTTATCCTTATAGCATTGTATCATCTCCAGACTAAATGAGACAATATAAAAAGAGGTGTCTTATTTCCTATAATATCCCATAACAACACAACTGATAAATGATATATTTATAAAAGACAACGACAGAGCTTTATGTGTGGCAACAAGTATTTCTTCGATTTCTACAGTAGTCACCCACGCAAACATTTTCTTGTTATCAAGTCGTAATATCTTCGTGTAACCTGTTGTCTCAATAAGTCTATATGATCCTCGTTGAATAAATTGAACCACAGCAAAACTATATACCCTAATATTCTGTAAGGCATTGATTTTCGTCACTTCTAATCTTTGATATATATCACTGCATCCTGCCTTTTAAAGGAGTAAAAATAAGTCATGGAGATTGTATTGAAATCTTGGATGATCATTTTATCCACTCCAGTAGATCTGAGGGAGGAAAAGAATGTGAATTCCATAATATTGCACAACATGATCTTGGAACGAAGGAGGTGATAATGCTATGAATGATCTTTTACCAAGAAGCTTTTGGAGATTTCCGATAATTTCTTTTCCATCGTTTATGGAAGACATCGAGGATCTCCTCCCAACATCAAATTTCTTAAACGGGTTATCTGTATTAGAAGACGATAAGAATGTCTATATTGAAGCATCAGTACCAGGTCTTGACCCGAAAGAGGTAGATGTTACCTTTTCCAAAGGAGTGCTTACCATAAAAGGCGAGAAGAAGGAGGAAGAGAAAGGAAAGACGTTTCACAGAAAAGCAACACGGTCTTTCTTCTATCGGGTAACACCAGGTGACGTTGACCCAAAGGCAGAGCCACAGGCAATATGTAAAAACGGAGTGATGACCGTAACATTTGCAAAAGTGCATGAGGCAGAACCAAAAAAGATTGCAGTAAAAACTGCATGATTACAAAATGCGCTGGCAGGCTCGGGAAAAGGTAGGTGCGAAAACGTGTCTACTGACAGTCTGCCAGCACAAAGAGCTTATCAAATTATTGTAAAAATACACTTGAAAGAAGGTGAGCATACATGAAGAAAATAAGTGTTACAACAACAAAAGATAAAGAGGTTGTCGATATAACAGATGAGATAAATACGGTCCTTACAAAAAGCAAGACAAAAGATGGGCTTTGCCATTTATTCCTCCCTCACTCAACAGCAGGCTTAACAACCGCGCTTATAAGTAGTGAGAATGAGCTTGATCTGATAGGCGTATTTGATATTGCTCTCCCACATATCACAAACCAACGACATGAACATGAACATAGTCATATCATGAGCCGTTTACCCGATCATATTATTTCCTCTTTCCTTGGAACTTCTTTGGCAATTCCGATTAAAAATGGGGTACTTGCCCTCGGAGAGTTTCAGCGAGTAGTACTGGTTGAGTTAAACGGACCGAGAAAACGTACTGTTATGTTGTATTACGATTGAGAAAGAAGGATTATGTATTTTAAAGACAGAACAGAAGCAGGTCGGCTGCTTGCATACAAACTCAAAAAATATAGAGGTAAAGACGTTGTTGTTTATGCATTGCCAAGAGGTGGTGTTGTAACTGCGCTTGAAATAGCAAAGTATTTGGATGCTCCTTTAGATTTGATAATTACCCGAAAAATTGGCCACCCAGACAATCCCGAATATGCAATTGCAGCAACAGCTGAAAATGGACACCTTGTCGGGACTAAGGAAGAACTTGAGTCAGTTGATAAAGAATGGCTGAAAAAGGAAGTCTCAAAACAACGCCTTGAGGCAAGAAGAAGACGGGAACTCTATCTTGCTGGAAGAGCTGAAATCCAATCCCTTGGAAAAATAGCAATTCTCGTCGATGATGGTATCGCAACTGGGCTGACTATGCGCAGCGGGATAAAAGAGCTCAAGCACAAAAAGCCCAAAAAAATTATTATCTCAGTCCCCATAATTCCCAAGACAACGGCCAGTATTCTAAATCAAGAAGCAAATGACGTAGTGGCGCTTGATATTCCTGAAGATTATGAATTCTTAGGTGCAGTAGGCGCGTACTATAGCGATTTTTCGCCAGTTGAAGATGAGGAGGTCATCGCAATGCTCAAGGCCTATGAAAAACAGAGAAAAGAACCAATTAAACAAAATCAGGCATTTTTCTCACAACCACTAATTGATCCTACACTCTTTACCTTTCCCTCACATAGATACATGGTTGAGAAGTTAAAAGAAATACCCAATCTTACTATTGGAAAATTTTCCCTGGAGCGTTTCCCCAATAACGAACTCTATATTATGCTGCATACACATGCAACTGAGCGAGAATGTATCGTTGTTGGATCAATTTCTCCTCCTGACACGAACTTGATTTCTTTCCTTCTCCTGTGCCACACATTAAAAAAAGAGAATGCGCATAGTATAACAGCAGTACTTCCTTATCTTGCCTATTCTCGTCATGATAAAAAAGAGTATCAAAGAAGTTATGCGACTGTACTTATCGGCGAATTACTCAGTACGTCAGGGGCAGATCGTGTTGTCACTGTTGATGTCCATAGTCTGCATGTAAAGCAGCTTTTTCCAATTCCGTTGATTTCACTCTCTCCAGCCAAATTATTTGCCGAAGAATTGAAAAAGTTAAACTTACAAAACGTAACAATTGTTGCGCCGGATGAAGGAGCAATAAAACGCGCTGAAGCGGTAAGAAGAGAGGCAGGAATCAAAAAAGAAATTGCGTATGTTGTAAAAAAACGGACAGCTGATGGAGTAAAACTGATAGAGCTTCATGGAAAAGTAAGTAAAACTGCAGTTATTGTCGATGATATTCTTGATACCGGTAAAACGCTTATTTCCTGTTGCGAAAAACTCAAGGAAAAAGGCGCTCGGGATATATATATCATGGTTACCCATGGACAATTTAACGGCATTGAATGGAAGCAATTATGGAAACTTGGGGTAAAACGCATGTACTGTACAGATACTATTCCTTTACCAAAACATGCCAAATCGAAAAATATTACCGTTGTTTCAATTATTCCTTTACTTGTCGATGAATTAAAAGAGGAAAACAAGGATATATTTACCGTTGATGCAAGTCAACGATACAGCTTTTATGATTATGATGAGCGATAGAAACTATGGAAAATTTAGTACGCATAAAAATCAACAGTATAACACTTGAAGGGATGTTGGCTATTCCTAAAAATGCAAAAGGAATTGTGCTTTTTGCGCATGGAAGCGGCAGCAGTAGATTATCTCCGCGCAATAATTTTGTCGCAACTGTTTTACAGAAGGCAGGGATTGGAACATTGCTCATAGATTTACTCACAGAACAAGAAGATGAGATATACCAAACCCGTTTTGACATCGACCTCTTAACTGATCGTCTCGTTACCATAATAGAATGGCTTAACAAAAATTCTGACACGAAGCATCTATCTCTAGGGCTTTTTGGAGCAAGTACGGGTGCTGCATCTGCATTAAAGGTAGCGGCAAAACTTGGAAAAAAGATAAAAGCAGTCGTGTCCCGGGGTGGACGTCCTGATCTGGCAATGGATGTATTAGATAAAGTTACCTCACCTACTCTTCTTATTGTTGGAGGTAATGATTTCGGTGTTATTGAGCTTAATGAACAAGCATTTCAGGTATTAGGATCCACAAAAAAGCTAGAGATTGTTGAGGGAGCCACCCATTTATTTGAAGAAGAGGGGGCTTTAGCAGAGGTAGCACATCTTGCAACAAGTTGGTTTAAGAAGTATTTACCTAAACAAATTTAAAGATTATGAAATTAGTCTTAGTTGGTGATGTCATGTTGGGTCGATTAGTTAATGAAGAACTAAAAAGAGAAAGTCCTAAGTTGCCTTGGGGAGATACATTGCCAATCTTTAAAAATGCGGATCTGAGAATTTGCAATTTGGAATGTGTTTTGTCAGATGTAGGAGAACCTTGGCCCAACAAAACTTTTCATTTTAGAACTGATGAGAAAAATATTCAGACGCTTCTGGCAGCAGAAATTGGCATGGTTTCGCTTGCCAATAATCATGCACTTGACTATGGCCATGAAGCACTGCTTCGCATGATGAAAATTTTAGGTGAAAATGCCATTAATTATGCTGGCATCGGACCAAATTTTTTAGAAGCAGCTGAGCCAGCAATCTGTCGTGTTAATTCTCAAAAAGTAGGGCTTCTTGCATTTACCGATAATGAGCCTGACTGGGAGGCAAAAGAAAATAAGCCAGGATTATTTTACGTACCAATTGACCCCGATTCAATCGGGGTTGATGCAAGAGACAAGAGAGCGCAATATCTTTTTGAGCTAATTCAAAAAACCCGTGATGACGTTGATCTTCTTATAGTATCAGCACACTGGGGACCAAATTGGGGATATTCCCCCCCAAAGGAGCATATCGCCTTCGCTCACCTTCTTATTGACTCTGGTGCCGATATTATCTTTGGTCATTCTCCTCATGTCTTCCGGGGTATTGAGCTCTATAAAGACAAACCAATTTTCTATAGTTGCGGGAATTTTATCGACGATTACGCCGTAGATGAAATCGAGAGAAATGATGAGTCTTTCGTTTTTCTTCTTGAGACAAAAAAGAGTGGAGTAACAAAACTCCAACTATATCCAACGCTCATCGCAAATTTTCAGGCGAAAAAAGCTCATTCTGAGGATGCAAGACGCATTGGCCTGCTTATGCAAAAACTCTCAAGTGAACTTGGAACACCTTCGCAGTGGAACAGAGCAAAAGAAATGTTAGAGATACAGATGACTATGAATTAAGGAATTAACAGAAGCCCATGGAAATAACACATCATATAAAACAAATAAACAATACGCTCTGGAAAGTCCCGGTCTCATTTCTTGACGGAATGCAGGTGCCGGTCTTCTTCTTTTTGGATGAAAAGACTCTCGATGATGTTTTGAAAACAGAGCTCGTTGACTACTTAGCAACGATTGCCACACTCCCGGGTATAAAACAAGCGGTTATAGCTTTGCCAAACTTGAGCCGAACAGATGGTGTTCCAAGCGGGGTGGTTATTGCATCAGATGCAATTGATGGATTTATTTTCCCAGCAGCAGTTGGTTATGATATCAACTGTGGAGTCAGGATTTTACGAGCTGATTGCACAGAGGATGAGATAAAATCATCTACCCTAAAACTAGCAAGTCAACTCTTTCGCGAGATTCATTCCACCATTGGCCATACACCTTCAATCAAGATTGGCACGGATAAGCTTGATAAGGTCTTACAGGAAGGGGCACATCGTCTCATCAAGGATGGTTTTGGAGAGGAAGTTGATTCCCATTATGTAGAATCGTTTGGCGTGCTTGAAAATGCAGATCCGCAAGCAATTTCTCAACATGCCAAGAAGAAAGGACGCGAACAGCTGGGTACATTAGGAGACGGAAGCCACTTTATCCAAATTGACAAGATAACTGAGATTTTCGATGAAGATGCAGCAAATGCATATAACATAAACAAGGGCCAACTGATTATTCTTATTCATTCAGACTCAAGAGATCTTGGCCATCAGGTAGCAATTGAAGAGATCCATAAGGTCAAAGAGGAAATGACAAGATACTATAAAGGATCGGTGCCTTTTGAACTCAGCGGTGTTCCTGTCTCTTCTTTGGAAGGACAGAGATGTTTCAATGCCATGGCTGCAGCTGCAAATTTTGCCTTTGCCAACAGGCAAATACTAACACATGAGCTTCGAAAGATATGGAAAGATATTCTGGGTAAATCATGCGGGTCGCTTCACGTGCTTTATGACCATGCACATAATCTTGCCAAACTTGAGTCTCATATGATTGAAGGACGAAAAGAGAGGCTTTTAGTTCATCGCAGAGGTGCAACACGTGCATTTGGACCAGAATCTTCTGAACTCCCGGCTGATTATCAGCCAGTTGGACAACCTCTCGTGCTTCTTGGAGCAATGGGAACACCCTCATATCTTCTGAGAGGGTCAGGGCTTGAACAGACATTCGCTTCAAGTAGCCACGGAGTCGGAAGAGTCATATCATTTACTCGCGGAAGAAAAGATATACAGGGGTCAGTTACAGTAGAAAGTCTTACAACAAAAGGTGTTACTGTAGAAGTAGAAACACTTGCAGACATAGGAGGAGATGATCCAAAAACATATAAAAACGTCAACTCAGCTCTTCATATTTTGCAAGCGTCGGGCATTGCGTATCCCGTTGCACGGCTAGAACCAATTGTCATCGATAAAGGATGAGGGATTGGAGAAAAGTATGGATTATTTAATATTATTCATCTCAATACTCTTTTTTGTACAAATACTTATTCCTTTTGTGCAAAAAAGTCTTCTTTGGCGAAGACGACAATCTTTAATACGCACGCTTGAGCAAAAGAGGAAATCCAGAGTGATTACACTGATTCATAGACAAGAGACATTGAGTCTCCTTGGAATTCCAATAACACGCTATATTGATATCGAAGATTCTGAGCAAGTTCTCAATGCGATACGCATGACTCCACCCCACAAGGCGATCGACATAATTCTTCATACGCCCGGGGGGCTCGTTCTGGCAGCAGAGCAAATTGCATTCGCATTGAAGCTGCATGAGGGAAAGATAAGGGTCATTGTTCCACACTATGCTATGTCCGGGGGGACAATGATAGCCTTGGCTTCGGACAAGATCATTATGAGTCGTGCTGCTGCTTTAGGGTCGCTCGATCCCGTGCTTGGAAGTCCAGGCATAGGATATTACCCTGCGGCTTCTATTGTTCATGCCCTAAGCGTTCCCAATAGAAATCGAGAGGATACAACCTTAATTTTGGGAGATATAGCTAAAAAAGGGTTAGATCAAATATATAAGTCTGTTTTTAAATTACTAAGTAAGCATTTTGATGAAAAAAAAGCGTCGTCACTGGCCTTCACCTTGACACAAGGGAGATGGACGCATGACCATCCGCTTTTTTTCGAACAAGTTAAAGATTTGGGATTACCTGTTACAGACAATGTTCCTAACGAAATTTATGAACTTATGCAACTTTACTCTCAGCCAACACGGATGAGAGGTGGGGTTGAGTTTATTCCCTCACCCTATGTAGCTCCCGCCCAAAAACCAAAGGAGAAGAAAGAATGAAAACATTTACGATTATTCCACATACCGCAGATGTACGATTGAGGATTGAGGCAGACTCGCTTGAGAAACTTTTTGTAAGCTCCCTGAAGGGTATGAATAGAATATTGAATAAGGAATATGAGAAATACCTAGATAAGCATCCTATTCTCGAGGAGGTTTCTGTGACATCTTATGACAAAACATCACTTTTGATTGATTTTCTCTCTGAAATTTTGACACGTTCTCATATGCATAAAGCAATTTTTCATACCATTGACCATTTCGGGATAGAAGGTAACTCTCTTCATGCCCATCTATTAGGAGCACCGGTGGATAAATTTACAGAAGACATAAAAGCTGTTACTTACCATGAGGCAGAGGTTAAAAAAAATGACAAAGGCGAATATGAGACAACTATTGTGTTTGATATTTGATTTCAGAATACTCGAAAAACTCATCGAATCAGACTGAATATATTATGAGTATCGATAAAAGCAATTTCAAAAAAATAAATGCTTATACCTGGCAGATACCTCAAACATTTAGAAGTGATATGCGTGTGCCGGCAATAATTTTCGCTAGCGAGAAGATGCTTGACGACATTTTACAAGATAGGTCAATAGAACAACTTATCAATGTCACAACGCTTCCAGGTATCCGTAAGGCAGCACTTGTGATGCCTGACGCGCATGAAGGGTACGGATTCCCAATTGGAGGTGTTGCTGCAACAAGCTTCCCAAATGGTGCTATTTCTCCAGGCGGTATTGGCTATGATATCAACTGCGGAGTCAAACTGCTTAAATCAGACCTCGAGGCATCCTCGCTCAATCACCACCAGGGGTTGCTTGCTAGAAGATTGTACGAGGAAATTCCATCTGGCGTTGGGCATGGTGGAAGACTGACATTGATTGAAAAACGGCTCGATGAGGTATTGGTAAAAGGAGCAGCATGGATAGTTGATAACGGATATGGGGAAAAGGAAGACATCCATTTTATTGAATCTGAAGGATGTTTAGACAATGCTGATCCACAAGCTGTCTCAGATCACGCCAAAAAAAGAGGCAAAGATCAGTTGGGAACACTGGGTGCCGGAAATCACTTTGTTGAGGTTGATGTTATTGATGAAATTTTTGATGAGACTATTGCATCTACTTTTGGTTTGTCTCTCAATCAAGTCGTGGTACTCATCCATACAGGCTCCCGGGGACTTGGCCATCAAGTCGCAACCGATTATATCCGTATCATGAATCAATCCATGACAAAATACGGTATTAATGTTCCTGATCGAGAACTTGCCTGCGCTCCCTTATCTTCTCCTGAAGGAACAGCTTACTTCAATGCGATGGCTGCTAGTGCCAACTTTGCCTTTGCAAATAGAGAGTTGATAGCGTGGGAGGTCAGAAAAGTGTTTAAGGAAATGTTTGGAGAAAGACTCTCAACGCTTTATGACGTTGCTCACAATATCGCTAAAATTGAAGAGCATGTCATTAATGAAAAAAAACGAAGCAGAAAAAAAGTAATTGTTCACAGAAAAGGTGCAACACGTGCATTTGGGCCAAATAGTCCTGAACTTATCGACGAATATAGTCTAACCGGTCAACCAGTACTGATCCCGGGAAGTATGGGAACAGCATCATATGTTCTTGCGGGAACTACAGAGGCAATGGAGTTATCGTTTGGATCATGTTGCCATGGAGCAGGGAGAACATTATCCCGCCATGCTGCCAAAGCACAGATTTCAGGGAAAAAATTAAAGATAGATTTAGAAGAACAAGGAATATTTATTCAGGCCGGGTCAATTTCAGACCTTGCTGAAGAAGCACCACTGGCCTACAAGAACATCCATGATGTTGTAGATGTCGTTGATAAAGTAGGGATTGCGAAAAAGGTTGCCAGGCTGAGACCTGCTGTTGTGGTCAAAGGGTAGTATGAGGAATCAGAACCATCAACCAACGCAGTATAAAAATTACAAGTAGGAAATATGGGGAAAGCTAAACAAATACAAAAATATCTGCCTTATGTTCCTTTGTGGGAGTTAGAGATAGAAGAGCTTACTGGTCATAATATAGAAATGCAAGGAAGGCAGGATGTAAATAAGCTGCTCAAAGCGGGGTGGATTTTGCTACATATTTACACGCTTCGTTATCAAGAAGACGGGGTATGGAGGGAGCGGCCAATGGCAATCTTAGGAAAACCAAAAAGGGGCAAACGTTAATTTTATATTTAAACGTCTTAGAGCTTCTCCTGTATACGATGGATTAATTCTCAATCTTTAAAAGACTGGAAAAAATCTGTGACCTAAATCACTTTCATTCTTTGATTATTGTCAATGCGAAATACCCTCTTCCTAACGTATTATATTATTATGCATTTTACAATTACGACAAAGCTATTCCATATTTCAGATAAAGACTGTCAGTATATAGAAAAACTAGTAAAAAAACTTTTGCAGCTCACACCTTGGAAGGAACCAGACTACCCGCTTCTTGACATACTCCTCCGAAAGCACAGGAAGAAAAGCCTTGATCATATTGAAAAAAGGCTTATTTTGGAAGGTGCTATACAACCCAAACACGGACACGAAACAATTGATAATCCTGTATATTATGACGGCACTTTAGATCTTATTCTTCCAAAGAAACGTATTGTGGCAAATATGCTGGGTAAAACAGTACATGAGGCTCTCAAAGATGGGTTTGACGAGTTGTTCCTGGAACTTGATAAGTATAAGGGACTACATTTTGCTAATGACAGCGAGTATTACAACCATAGGACAATTCGACAAAATAGGAAAGAAATCTTATGAAAACGATGCAAAAACATAACAAATATTTAGTACTTCTAGTAGATAGAAAACGTGCTCGAATGTTTACCATGAGTAATGGCGTTGTTGAGGCAGATGAAGAGCTGATCATTAATGACGTTCCGCAGAAGGTAAAGCACGGCGATGATACTTGGGATGCACAGAATAAAATCTTTCGCCATATCGAAGATCATTTACACCGACACTTAACGCTTATTGCCCAAAATACGGCTTCTTACGCTAAGAAAAATAATATAAACAGAGTAATAATTGGAAGTCACAAACCGTTATTTTCAAAAATCAAAAAACATCTTCCCTATCCGCTTAATAAAAAAGTAGAAGGAACATTTGTTACAGAGCTTAAAGCACCGTTTGGTGAGATAGTCAAGCGGGCAAAAAATTGCATTGAAAGAGTTGAGGGTAGCGAGGAGGTAAAAAGATATGAAAAATACTTTGCTTAGAATAGATACTATTCTTTTTTGGTTACCAAAAATTCTTGCAATATTATTTATAGGCTTTCTTGCTATCTTTGCATTTGATGTTTTTGAACCACGGGAATCTATTGTGTATGTGATCGGAGCATTTCTTATCCACCTTATTCCAAATTTTATTCTCGCAATACTATTGTTTATCGCTTGGAAAAAAGAAAAGCTGGGAGGAGCACTTTTTATACTACTCGCGTTCGTCTTTACAATCTATTTCCGAACCTACACACACTTCGTAAACTTTTTACTAGTCTCCTTCCCTGTATTTTTAATTGGAGCATTATTTCTCTTGCATACATATCTGATTGAAAAAAGGGGAGGAATATATGAAAAAGATTAGAGGCGCTCGAACCTGCAATAAAACCCGACTTGACGGGACAAATAGCTCCTCTCGAAGCCATTAGTAAATCTTGGCTGCGGGACATGGATTCGAACCATGGTAAACGGATCCAAAGTCCGTTGTCCTACCTTTAGACGATCCCGCAAAGTTATTTGAGCCTTCGATTAAGATAAGCTCTTCCAAAACCAGTTTTCAGCTGTTTTTCTCTGTTAATTGCAGCTGATTTCTTCAGACATGCTTCGTAATAAACAAGAGCAAAAGGTATTCTTAGTCTAGTCGAGCTGACATTCCCTAAATTATGCTCATTTATCCGAGAAACCAAGTCATCAGTCCAACCAATGTATAATTCATTATCCTTTTTACTCTTCAATACGTATGTATAAAACATACCTTTAGACGACCCGCCTGCAGCGCTATGCAAGCGAAGCGCACCATTGCGAGCAGGTCCCGCAGTGTACCCAATATTGTAGCATACAATAGCCTCAAAATGGAGGTTTTTAGGTATTATGGAGATCAAGTGGCTCATAAATCCACCCCATAGTTTGACCTTGATATCCCTTTTTGTTATTATCTCCCCACTCAAGATAAGTATTGATGGGCAATTGCGTTCATTTTTTGCTACTTGAGTATATTTTACATATTTCGCTCGTTTACATATTCAGTTGTTTGTAATTAGTTCTTCAAGCTGCATCCACGAGGTCTCTCCTAAGGCTTGGTGGGTGCAGCTTGCACCGGGGTAACTTCGTCGTATCCAGGAGGATAAACATGACACGCAGATCCAAGCCCGGTGAGAGTCAGTCTCCAACCGAAACTACGAGTCAGGATGTGGTGGAAACGCCCACAAAATCCGAGGACGACAAGGTCGCTCGTCCAAGGAGTGTAACTCACTACCGATGCTCTTTCTGCAATAAAGGCCAGGAAGAGGTCCGGCGTCTCATCGCCGGCCCGAATCGGGTCTACATCTGCGACGAATGTGTGCAGCTCTGCCGCGAGATTATCGAAGAGGAGGAACCCGCAAAAGCGGTCATTCAAGATGCCCGCCGGCGTGCGCAGCAGAACGTGGAGAGCCTCAAAACCACACAACGTCTCCTGAGCGCTGCTCAAACCCTGCTGGAACCCGCATCGATGAATGACGGATTCGTTTCCGACGAGCTGCGTAAGCAGCTTGAGACACAATGCGTCCAGGCCATCCAGAAGGCCGGCGCTAGCTTCGGCCTGAAGTTGGTTCCCGTCGAAGACGCAACTCCGACAGCGGACGAGGCGGGCAGCCAGAATGGCATCGACGATACCACGGAGTAACAGCTGATTCATGCGAGAGAAAGCACCCCACTGATTCCGAAAGGAGTCTCTCCACGAAAGTGGTATTCGAAAGAGTAGGGGTGTTTTTGCTATTTATATGCAATTGAAAATATATTACGAAAATAAGAACTTCCGACATTGCTAACTAATACTAGCTTAGGTTTGAGGGTTTTTCTCTCTCACAAATATCCCGCTTGAGGCGTCTTCATAGACTTTTTTCCATCTGCCCTCATACACTAATTGATTGAGACGATTGTAAAGCGGCTTGCTTGAGCTGATAAAGACAGTATCGTAGTCAGAATGATCTATATCAGTGAAATTCTGTTCGTAGTCATAATACTCTTTAAAGGCACTGTGGTCTTTGTCATCCACCCACAAATGCATCCTGCCGTCCATACTCGGCTTTATGTCCCGATAATTCCAGATCAGCCATCCCCCCCAGCCATAATAGGTATAAAGATGCCCCTTATCAGGCATTTTTTCTAAAAACCTCGCTGCTTGAGGAGAGCAGTCAGTGGCATAGCCGCAAAAATCATCCCACGTCATCTGCGTATACTCTGTGAACGGATACTTCAAGTAACTGACAAATGCGATATAAACAATAAAAAGAATAGTCGGGACGATAAAACGAACCCTTCTGGACTCAGGCTTGATAAATGCAACCAACGGCTTAAGGTAGGGAAAAGCGAAATAGTACGCCGACCAGCTATAGCGTTTAACTGCAAATGACAGAATATAAAAAACACCCCCACCAAGAGTTGTCGGTACTATTTCTGAGACTTTTTTCTTGAGGATATACCACACCAATCCGACAAGCGTGACAACCAGAATTAAAATATGATTCAGCCAAGGCATTGATAACTCAGCTGCGGGCACATATTCACTGACAGCTTTAAGTAAAGGATTGCGGAAATGAAGAAAAGCATCCGTATAGACAGCGCTCCCAAACGGGTTGAGAAGGGGAGTGAGTAGGACAAGAATACCGACAAGGATGATCTCTCTACTTTGGCTCAAAGTCGCTTTCACTTTGTAGCCTTGCTCTCTGAAGCTAAAGAGGATTCGGGATGCAGCCCAAAAAGCAAAAACAGCTGTCCCCAAAATATACTGCCCGTGCATATTGGCCCAGATCCAAAAAAGGATAGGGACAAGATAAAGGGCCTTAGTTGACCCGCGTTCAAATTTACTGAGTAAATACACAAGCAGTCCGAGCAACATCATACTGACCAGCTGACCTCGAAATGAGACGTTATTAATAGAGCGCTCGATGTAGGCAAGGACGGGGAAAATAAAAGCCTTCTCCCAAAAATCCAGTTCCCATGCAAGAGCAAAGAAGACAAAGGTCAGCATGACAACTACTGAACCCGCAATCGTCAACCCCCAAAATCCACCAAGCGCGAAAATCGCATAATAAAAAAGATCTATCCCCCAGGAGATATTCGCCCAGGCAAAGCCGGCCATGTCAGTTGAGAACGTATTGGTGCGGGCGACAGAATGGGTCGCAAAGAACTCCTGACCGTATCTCAGATGCCACCCGAGATCAGCATCTACAGGACGGCTCAATGACGCAATAAAAATAAAAATACACGGGAGGAGGATTGAAGTAAGCTTAACGATAATTTTTCCCATAAATTCTTTGCGAATTATAGAGGAGAAGAAGCCAGCACGCAATAAACTATTTCGTCCGCTCGTAAAGACCAGTCAACTCTGCTTGGTCAAGAATATGATTTTTCATGGCTGAAGTAACTTGCTCCAAAACTGCCTTGCCGGGCAAATCCAACAGACTGTCAAGTGCGTAGAGCTTGAAATGATAATGATGGACTCCTGACGGGGGACAGGGGCCACCGTACCCGGGCTTTCCAAAGCTTGTGATACCTTCCTGATCAGACGATAGCCTCTGACTCTCTGTAAAACCTTTTATGTGCGGATCAATGTTATACACCAACCAATGCAGCCACGTTCCGCCCGGTGCATCAGGGTCATCGACAATAAGTGTCAAACTCTCAGCAGATTGAGGAATCTCCAGGAAAGAAAGGGGAGGACTCATATTCTCTCCGTCACAGGTGTATTGCGAGGGTATTTTTTGGTTATTTAAGAAAGCCGGACTTGTAATTGTCATTTTATGAGAGTATGAGATAGTGTATCACGACTATATAAGAAAACTGTAAGCAAAAGAACTCCAATAGGACAATGCTACAGGAAACCATTTCATAATTAGGTGACAGCCTTTTTTCTTTAAATTGCAACAAGGCATTTCATGCGCGGGCCGCTTTTGCTATAATAGTGTAGTCGCGGGGGTAGTTCAGCGATAGAACGCTTCCTTGCCAAGGAAGAGGTCGCGGGTTTGATTCCCGTTCCCCGCTCATAATCAGTTCTCCCACAAAATGTCTTAAGGACACAACTCTGCTGAGGTAGCCAAGGTGGTCAAGGCACCTGTCTGAAGAACAGGCCATGTCAGTTCGACTCTGACCCTCAGCACCCGCTACCCGCTACCCGCTACCCGCTTATGATATGATAGAGTCATGAGCATACAGGATATCTTTTATTCTCTCGGGATTTTCTTCATGGTACTCGGGATCACAATCCTGGTTATGATCATCGCCCTCCTCTGGACCATCAAACAAAAGATAACCTTTATCCATGATCTGGTTGAAAGACAAGTCATCAGACTTACCGGGAACTCAACCGATGTAGCCATGGAGCTGGGATCTAAAGTCGCCTCAGCCGCTGTTCGAAGAGTGAGAGACGCAATCACGAAGAAAAAGGAAGACTCCTCAATATAGCCTTTTTACGAAAATACTGACCCCTACTTTCCTAAATGTATCTTTTCTCTTATAATGAGCAGACAAATATTGCCTATAGAAGCTACGAAATGCGGATGTGGTGAAATGGTATACACGCTGGCTTCAGGTGCCAGTGCCCGCAAGGGTGTGGAGGTTCAACTCCTCTCATCCGCACATAGACCTACTGTAGATAGTTTCGTAGAGCGTAATTTGGTATAATCGGTGAACTCGCGGATGTGGTGAAATGGTATACACGCTACCTTGAGGTGGTAGTGCCCGCAAGGGTGTGGAGGTTCAACTCCTCTCATCCGCACCAGGGCGATTAGCTCAGCTGGCTAGAGCGCTTCATTTACACTGAAGATGTCGGGGGTTCAAATCCCTCATCGCCCACATTTCTTTCTCTCCTCTTGCTTGACAACAAAATGAGAATTTGACATGATGGATGATACTCCATGAGGAAGTTACTTCTGCTCACAACTTTCTTTAGTCTTACTCCTGTGATCTTAGTTATCGCACTTGTCGGGCTACTGACACTTTTCCACCATAGTAAGACCTACTTAGCCCTTAAAAGCCCCTATCAGCATACAGTCGCTTTCGCAGCACTCCCTTCAGCCCAAAATAGTTTCAGCGATACCATCAAAAGTGCTGACGCACGCAGTGAAATCCTCACTCAATTCTTTGCCAAATACAATTCACCGCTTAAGCCTTATGCCTCTGAATTCGTCAAGAAAGCAGAGGAGTATGAGCTTGACTTCAGACTCCTGCCGGCTATAGCCATGCAAGAAACCAATCTTTGTCTTAAATCTCATGAGGACTCATATAATTGTTGGGGGTTTGGTGTGCATGGGGGAAAGTATCTCTACTTTGACAGTTATCCTCAGGCTATTGATACTATCTCAAAGGCTCTAGCGCAGCGCTACCGTGACCGGCACGGCCTGGTAACACCCGCGGAAATCCAAAAGCTTTACAATCCGACTAATACCAATGCCTGGGCCTCAAGTGTGGATCACTTCATGAATTCACTGCAATAATACTTTTTAGCACATAATTTGTGTTCAATCCTCGTTAAATTATTTAGCCTCATATCGAGGCTAAATAACTTTCTTACAATTTAGTGATAAATACTTGACAAACCTATAGTCATTTGCTATAATCCTCGCAGGTCCTGAGGTCAGATATCCAACATCCGACGTCGGGATCCTTAAGAATCCTAATACAGCAATGTATTAGGTTTTTTTTTGGAATAACAATCTATTCTTTATAGGTCGTCATTCGACTCAATTCACATGAGAAAAAAGGCTCAGCCAGTTCTTATGCGAATTAAGACGAAGGGAAAACTTATGAAAAATAAAACTATACTTATTCCAATCATCGCAGGACTTCTCCTGACGATTTTATCTCCCCAAAAAGCACAAGCTGACGACAAAATTGCTGCTTCTTCTGCTGCTTTTATTCAAACGGCTACCTTATCAGAGAGAACCGATAACCGTGCCCAGATCCTTAAAGATTACCTGAATCAATATAATTCTCCTTTGTCAGGATCCGCTCAAACCTTTATTAATGAGGCTGATAGATACAATCTGGACTGGAAATTCGTTGCCGCTATTTCAGGACTTGAATCAAGCTATGGAAAGCACATCCCTCCTAACTCATATAACGGATGGGGATGGGGGATCTATGGTGACAATGTCAAATACTTCACGTCCTGGAATGAGGCTATCGCGACTATCTCAAAAGGCCTTCGTGAACAATATATGGATAAATGGGGAGCTCAAGACGTCTACAGTATCGGTCATATCTATGCCGCCAGCCCTACTTGGGCAGAACGTGTAAGCGGTATCATGGCTAATATGGAAAAATTCCAGCTCAACTGGACTGATACCTCTCTTTCCCTTTCACTATAATTACCTTATAATAGCTTCCACACCTCTTAACCCTCTCGGTAGGAGAGGGGGGACTACCTTTTGGTAGTGGATGAGGTATTACATTCGTAAACGTTTTGACGAGCCCAGGTGGTGAAATGGTAGACACGATAGGTTTAGGACCTATTGCTCGTAAGAGTATGGGGGTTCAAGTCCTCTCCTGGGCACAATTCATTGGTGGTGAAATGGAGCGGAGGCAGCAGGCCGAGCTCGCCTGCTTGACAGGCGCGGAATGACACGCTGGCTTTAGGAGCCAGTGCCTAAAAAGCATGGGGGTTCGAGTCCCTTCATCCGCACTAGATAGGACGTTCTCTTCAAATGAATGAATAGCTTGATAGGTAGAGCCAATGTGGCATGTTGTAGAGGATTTATGTTGTAGATAGATTGCTCACGGATGATCTCCCCAGACGCTTTAGAGTCCTTTTTTGCGTATCATTAAATTGGTCTACAATAGTTCTGTTTAATGCTCCGTTAATATACCCATCAGAATTTCCGCCCAATTTTCGTCTTCTATTAGGCGTTGTATTTGCTGATCCATCAAGTTCTGCCTTAATATTTCTCCAAGCGTCATCTTCATAATCTGATCCTGGCAGAAGATCCGGCGTATATAGAGTGACTGTAGTTATAGCTTGAGGCGATACTTTTCTATTCACGGATTCTGAGGGAGCATCATGACCATTATTACCCAAGGTCGGGAGGATTACCCGGAGTTCCTTAATAATTTCATTCGCTCTGTTAATAGCTTGCTCACGATTCATCCAATGATTGTATCCTATAATATTCAACCTGTCAAGAAGAAACATAGGAGTTACAAATAGAGAGAAAAAGAAAAAAATAAAATAACACTCTAAATCTTGACATATTAGCATTTTATAGATATACTTTAGATATTAAATAGGTATATTTATGAGTACACAACAAGTACAACTAAAGGTTAGTCTCTCCGATCAGCTTAACGACTTGCTACAGTCTAAGGCACAACGTCTTGGTATTCCTGTGACTCAATTTGTCAAACATCTTATTATCAAAGAAGTAGAGACTGAAGAATATCCTACTTTTCCCATGTCAAAGAGGACAGAGACGAAGGCAAGAGAAGCTTTACAAGAGTATGAGTTAGGCAAAGCAGTTGACACATCAGACTTCTTCAAAAAACTGAATGAGAGCTAAACTTTCTCCTTTTATCCAGAAAGAAATTGCCCGGATCTATAAAAAGGACAAGAAATTAGCCACTAAAATAGAAAAACAGATACTTCTTCTTGAAACAAACCCAAAGCATCCTTCTCTCAGGCTACATAAACTTTCAGGTAGATTAAATAACTTATGGAGTATTTCTATCACAACGTCAATTTGAATGATATATCGTCTTATTGATCAAGAAAATGCCTATTTTATTGACATAGGCACACATGACGAGGTCTATAATAAGTAGTTCTTTCTTCATTCCTCAAGGCTTGATATAGCTCCATCCTTCCGCACATTTTCTTCTCGACTCCTCGATCTAAGCGTGCTATAATAGCCTCATGGCAACTACCATTAACAGACTCCCAGACGGCACTATTGAACTGAAAGTCACTATCCCCGCAACCCTTATCAAAAAAACTCGCGAAGAGGTCATGGCTCAGGTGGCCAGTACCGCCAAAGTCGCCGGCTTCAGACCAGGTAAAGCTCCCAAAAAAGTCGTTGAAGAGACGGCTGATAAAGCAAAGGTACGAGAGGAAGTCCTCAGAGTACTTATCCCCCAGACCTACATCGAAGCAGTCCAGGAGCATAGCCTCAAACCCATAGTCAATCCTAAAATTCACGTCGATGAGCTTGAAGATGATAAAGACTGGTCTTTTAGCGCAACCACCTGTGAGATGCCTAAAGTAGACTTAGGTAACTACAAAGATGCCGTAAAAGGTGTCACAGCCAAAAGTAAAATAGTCGTACCAGGCAAAGAACAGACCAAGCCTGACCTGGATACGATTGTCAAAGAATTAGTCGGTGCAGTCACTGTCACCATTCCGTCAATCCTTACAGACTATGAGGCAGATCGTCTTTTATCCCAGACTTTAGACGAAATCAAGAAATTAGGTCTCTCACTTGATCAATATCTGTCATCAACAGGCAAAACTCCCGAACAATTACGTGAAGAATATGTCGCTAAAGCGACCATGGATATGAAGCTCGAGTTTGCTCTGCAGCAAATTGCAGATAGCGAAAAAATAATTGTTGATCAAAAAGAAATCGAGGAAGCTGTCAGTCGCGCCAAAGATCCCGCTGAGAAAACCCATTTAGAATCCAATAAATATCTCCTGGCTAATATTATAAGACAACAAAAAACGCTTGATTTCCTGCAAAATCTGTGATAGAGTCACGCCAAGATGGCTAATTCTAAGCTCACTACACAGCAACGCACGCGGATTGCGTCCTCTAATACCGTTGAAACGGGTAAGTCCTCAGTTGGTAATTTCACACGGGAGTTCGGTGATGCCGTCAAACAGAGCGTAGCACCCATCCCCGATACATTTCTCAATCAGTTACTGGGGATGGATTCTCCCGACACCCGGTCTCATCAATCGGGCCAACCTATTGACATGAAAGCGGGGGAGGAGTTCACCCTCCCTAAGGCGCAGAAAAAAGAACTGCACCAGATCGAACACCGACCGCATATTGAGGCAGGCATCAGTTATCACAGGGATATCGTCCACAACCGTGAGCGCATGAGCGGGCAGGAGTCACAGGAAACCAAATATCAAATCCAGCAGATCATGGAGGAATTACAGCGCCTGGTCTCAAGCTCAGACAAGATCATCCAGATGACCTTTGGTGACATCAGTGTCGCCTCGGCTCCGACTGTGGTCGGGAAATATCACACCAATTTTTTCTCCTGGATGTTAACAGTTATCCGTACTGCCAGACAAAAAGTGGAGGAGTCAGGGGCATGGCTTTCTGTTGCTAAAAGCAAAGGAAGCAGGAAAGGCTATCAAAATATGTCCAAGAAGCATGGCACATCATTTAGCATGTCCAACGAACGAACTACAGCTACGCAGTCAGGATAATCTTGACAGAAAATAAAAGGGTCGTTACAATCTAAATACATGTACAGTCGAAATCTTATTCTTAATGTCGTTATTGTCCTCCTTAGCGAGGGCGGTAACGGTGTGGTAAGAAAGTAAGACTTACAATTTAAAGACACCCGAAACCGCCTCCTCACAAGGGAGGTTTTTTTTGTGAAAAAAATATGAAAGAATTTATACAACAAAAATTTTGGGTACACACACGCGGAATTGAGATGCTTCTACCACCATCATTCCCTCACGCAGAAAATGAAAGTGAACGTTTAAGACAGATCACAAACGACGGCACACTCAGAAGACGCTATCCCGACCCTGATGAAGGAAGGGATTTTATGGACGAAATTGACTTTGATCGTAGGAATAAACTTCTAGGTATGGCTCAAGAAGCTAACCATAAAATAATTGAGGAATGGAAAGGAATTAACCCTGACAAGAATATAGCAGTTATCCTCTTCGGCTCTGTAGCAAAAGGACTTGTAAAAAAATCCGATCATAAAGACCCAAGCAATATTGATATGGCGGTGATAGGAGATATAACAGATAACGAATCTGAGAGATTATTCGATGCGATTAGACCCTATAGAACAGCTATTCAAGAGAAAATTCTGAGTGATTGTGATAAGGTCGAGAGTGATGATACAAATCCTGGCAATTTAGGAATACTTATACAGCATACCGATAAATTGACAAACGGACACTATTCAGGTGCTGCTGCGCATATCATGGCCGGAGCTTTTTCACTTTATGACCCACAGGATATCTGGACGGAAATCGAACAGTATGCATTGGAAAAGATGGCGGAAGAACAAAAGCACAAACGTCAACACAGACAAACTTCTGTAATCCCGGAATGGAAAAGCTTTGAACGAAGAATTAGATATGCGGAGAAACGAGGAGTGGAGAAGCCAATTCTTGAGCCGCAAGGAGTTATTTTTGAACAACTACCCTTGACTGATTTGCAGTAATTCCCTTAATCTGGCTGCCTGAATATCCAAATCTTCACGATCAACTGTAGCCAACCTTTGAAAACGAACACGATTGTCCTGATTAAATCGTGGCATAACATGAGTATGGACATGAGGTATTTCCTGTCCGGCCGCTGTTCCAAGATTGGTCACTAAATTAACACTATCGGTAGCAAAAGCTTCATATACCAATGGTACAAGACTCAAAGCTACTTTGTTCACTTCAGCTAAGAGATCGGTGTTATGAGCTAAACTATCGGGTGTGCTATCTACATGCTCAATAGGACAGACTAACGGATAGCCTTGTAAATCCATAAATGATATAACGCCCTTTTCATCATCTCTTAGTATAACGCTGGCTTCAGCCTGACCTCTTATAATTTTACAAAAAACACACTCCTTAGGGGAATTCTCATGATCAAATCCCATAGATGTAACTCGATCTCTTTCTGTAGTCATAGTAAGATATTATATCACACCCTATAATATTTATTGCTGGGTTGTGTGTGATTCAAGAATTTGCTAAAATGAACGAGGATTTGGGCTCGTAGCTCAGTTGGTTAGAGCGCGTCATTGACATTGACGAGGTCAGAGATTCGAGTTCTCTCGGGCCCACCCAAAGTACGCTGTGCTATCATAGTTTTATGGATAAGCCGCAAGTCTCCCAAACCCCGTATGTTTTTAACCGCGATGAGGCCTACAAAATCCTCATTAAATACCTCAAAAATCCCAATCTGATCAAACACTGCCTCGCAGCTGAGGTAGTCATGCGCGCACTCTATCGCAGGTTTTATAAGAACTCACCGGAATACTCTCAAGCAGGGGAGGATACCTGGGGCATAACAGGACTCCTGCATGACGCAGATTACGATCTCTGTAAAGGCAATCCTGAAATCCACGGTGTCCTCTTGATAGACAAGGAAGGGGATAAGATCCCGTCAGATATCGCCTATGCCATCAAAGCTCATAATTATGAACGGACTCTTGTGCTCCCGAAATCACTCCTTGATTGGTCTATCGCATGCTGTGACCAACTGACAGGCCTTATCGTCGCGGCAACTCTGATAAGCCCTGATAAAAAAATCTCTCTTATAACAGTCGACTTTCTCATGAATCGCTATAAAGAAAAGTCCTTTGCCCGTGGAGCGGATAGAAAATCGATAGAAAAATGTGAAGAAAAACTCAATATCCCTCTGACTGAATTTCTAGCCCTGACACTGACTGCTATGCAAAGTATTGGTAAAGAGTTAGACTTAGAGAAATGACAGAAAATACTCAGCCATTTGAAAAGGGCACTCATCGCTACACAAAGCGCCAGATTATTACCAATAATTTCCTGGGAGGGATTTTTTGGGCAGTTGGTGTAACCATCGGCTTTTCACTCCTTGTCGCACTTCTGACTCTTTTTTCCAAATATATCAATCTTGTACCGATTATCGGAGTTTTTGTCTCCGATATCCTGGACTTTGTCCTGTCCTATAATCAGCATTTCCCCAAACCTTGACGCTACGAGAGCGGACGCTAGCTGCTTTATTGACACTGCATCAAGAGTTTGTTAGAGTGGATGTATGAAAAGATATTACGTCATGTCTATTAAGACCACCACTTCCTAACGGAGGTTGTAGTTTTTGTGGACAAAAACCAACCTCCTGAAAGGGAGGTTTTTTTGTATACCTTGACTATTTTTAAATCTAGAAGTATACAATCCGCCAAAGACCCCTGCCCGCAATGCTCTCGCATAAGCGAGGCAGGTGGGGCTCTTTGAGCCGCGCTACGAATAGTAGGCCTGCCCGCATTGCTTTGCAAAGCTTATGCAGGCGGGTAAGGCGAAAAGGAAGATCTGGCGGATGTGGCTGTAGCTAATGAATCTATGAAAGCCAAATTTGATGTTATTTGTTTTGATGTCGACAGTACGCTGGTAACCTGCGAGGGCGTGGACTGGCTGGCCAAGCAAAAGGGAGTAGGGGAGCAAGTTAAAAGGCTCACCGAGCTTGCTATGACCGGTAAGGTTCCAATGGAGGAAGTCTTTTGTCAAAAAATAGACATACTTAAGCCTAGCCAAAAAGAAATGCAAGCTTTGGGAGAATATTATTGCTCCAAACTGACTAAAGGGGCCTTGGATGTAATCAAAGATCTCAGAAAAGTGGGAGTTGAAATATTCTTGGTGACGGGAGGTTTTTTACCGGCTATCTTACCACTGGCTGCGAAATTGAAAATCCCACCGGCGAGGGTTCATGCAAATGATGTTTATACGAACAAAAATGGACACTATAAAGGAATTAATCGGGAATGCTCACTCACGACATCAAATGGTAAAGCGATCTGTGCAAAAAATATCGCCCAGGGAAGAAAGATCGCTTTTGTCGGTGATAGCGTGACTGATTTGGCGACCCAACCCGTCGTGACGACTTTTATCGGCTTTGGTGGAGTAGTAACGCGGAAGAAAGTAAAGGAAGAAGCTGATTATTTTATCAAAACTGAAAGCCTTGAGCCTTTACTATGGCTTGTGGTCTAGCTATCTTTATTCACGAGTTCATTTCTGATATAGTAAGGCAGTGATATAAGGGGTGAATCCCCTAGAAACAAATTGATATTAGGGGTTTCTCCCCTGAAGAGAATATGGAAAATAAAGAACAATTAGAGCGCCTTCGTCATTCGACAGCGCATCTCCTGGCTGCTGCAGTACTTAGGCTGTGGCCTGATACCAAATTAACGATAGGTCCGGCTATTGAAAACGGCTTTTACTACGACTTTGACTTTACCAGTCCCATCAGTGAGGCTGATTTGCCAAAAATCGAGAAAAAGATGTCAGATACACTCAAGGACTGGAACGAATTTACTCACCGCGAAGTAACAGAGACAGAAGCAAAAGAATTCTACAAAGATAATCCCTACAAGCTTGAACTTATTGATGAAATAGTCGCTAAAGGCGAAAAAATTACCTTTTATAAAGTCGGCCGATTTGAAGATCTTTGTCGAGGAGGACACAGTGAGCACCCCAATCAGGATATCGGTGCATTCAAACTTCTTTCTCTTGCCGGGGCTTACTGGCGGGGAAGTGAAAAAAATAAAATGCTTACCCGTATTTACGGAACATCTTTTCCAACGCAAGAAGAACTTGATGATCATCTCAACATGCTTGAAGAGGCAAAAAAACGTGATCACCGGAAATTGGGGCAAGAACTCGATTTCTTTTCTACTAATCCATTAACCGGTCAAGGGTTAATTCTTTGGCACCCTAAGCTAAGTATTACCCGTAATGAGGTTGAGAAATTTTGGAAAGACGTACACTACCAAAGAGGCTACCAACTAGTCTATACGCCTCATATTGCGACCATGGAAATGTTTGTCAAAAGCCGCCACTTAAGTAAGTATATTAACTCAATGTTCCCAGTCATGCTTCACCAATATATTGAGGGTGAAAGCGCTCCCGACTACCAAACCGATGAAGTCCTCAAACCAATGAACTGTCCTAATCATATTCAGATCTTTAAAGCGAGATTAAGAAGTTATAAAGAACTTCCTCTTCGTATTGGTGAGCTTGGGACAGTCTACCGCTATGAACGCGCTGGCGTACTTCACGGTATGACCAGAGTTCGTGGCTTTACCCAAGATGACTCGCATATTTTCTGTACCACCTCACAGGTGATTGATGAGGTGAAAAATGTTTTGGATTTAACTAAGTACTTCTACGATATCTTCGGCTTTAATGATTTTCAAGCCTATATCTCAACTCGTCCGGAGAAATATCTGGGAACTATAGCGATGTGGGATTTCGCCCAGGAGAGCCTAAAAAAAGCTTTAGAGGACAAGAATATCAGTTACAAGATTGATGAAGGAGAAGGAGTATTCTATGGACCTAAAATTGATATCAAAGTTAAGGATTCACTTGGTCGAGAATGGCAGCTAGGAACAGTTCAATTTGATTTTAATCAACCTGCAAAAGAAGAAACTACTGAAGAGGAGATAGATGAGTTCTGGAAACTAAAAACTTTTAAAGAGAAGTTCAAAACAAGAGAGAAACTCGCTGATTACCTAAAAAAATTGGGACGCGGGTTTGATGTAACATTTATTAATAGTGAGGGTAAAGAAGAGCGAGTTGTCATGATTCATCGAGTTGTTTTAGGCTCGATTGAAAGGTTCTTTGGCATTTTGATAGAGCACTACGCCGGAGCCTTTCCCGTATGGCTAGCACCGGTTCAAGTCGCCCTTTTGCCAATTGCTGATCGACACCAAGAGTATGCTGAGAAAGTAGCTCAAGAGCTACGCCAAACCGGCATCCGTGTCGAAGTCAACAGCAAAGCAGAAACTCTTCAGAACAAAATCCGCGAGGCTACTTTACAAAAAGTACCCTTTATGGGTATAATAGGGGACAAAGAAATAGCAGATAATGCTATTTCTGTTCGTTTGCGGACAGGAGAGGATCAGGGAAGCCTGACACTCTCTGAGTTCCGGCAAAGGTTAAAAGAAGACATTGATAAAAAGAAATAGATTTCAACAAAACCCAAGGTATCAATACCGAATTAATGAGCGTATAACTGCTCCGCAGCTTCGTGTTTTGGATACTGAAGGCAAGCAAATTGGCATTCTGACCCGCCAAGAAGCACTTACGCAGGCACGTGAACAAGGACTGGACCTCGTTGAGATTGCAGGGATGGCCAAGCCGGTTGTAGCAAAAATTATTGATTTTAATAAATTTCTTTATCAGCAAGCCAAGAAAAAACAGGAAGAAAAACGGAAAGCTAAGGTCTCAGAGACAAAAGAGATACGACTTGGACCATTTATGTCAGATAATGATCTGATGGTCAGTGTCAAACGAGCTCGCGAATTTCTGGAAGACGGTAATAAAATCAGATTTGTTCTCAAATTCAGAGGACGGCAAATTACCCATCCTGAATTCGGACATGCTATAATACGCAAAGTCGTAGAGAGTCTTGCAGATATTTCAAAAGTTGAGAGAGAAGCACATTTGGAAGGAAAGCAACTCTTAGCTTTAATATCACCAGAAAGGAAAAAAACTCATCCACAGGATGATCAGCCTCTGGCTGAAAAATAAATTATGCCGAAGAAAAAAGTCAAACACTCAGTATCGAAACGCTTTAAGGTTACCAAAACCGGAAAAGTGTTATTTGCCCATCAGTACGGAAGTCATAAAAAACTTCTGAAGACCAAACGCCGCATTCGTCGTCAAAAAGAAACAGGAGTACTCGAGGGAGCATTTGCTAAAAAAATCAAACAGATGCTGGGTGCAGCATAGCTCACAAAACTCGAAGTACGAATTTCGAAACTCGAAACAGACACAAAATATTTCGGATTTCGATATTTGAATTTCGGATTTCTTTTCTGAAAGGAAAGTTATATGGCTAGAATTAAACGAGGCGTCGTCTCACGCAGAAAACATAATAAATTACTCGGCCTGACCAAGGGCTATCGCGGTACACGCTCACGCCTAATTAAAGTCGGTCATGAGTCAGTCCTGCATGCAAATGCCTACGCATTTCACGGCCGTAAGCTGCGCAAAAGAGATTTCCGTACACTCTGGATCACCCGTATCAGTCAAGCAGCTAGTCTGCAAGGTATATCATATAGTGCATTCATGAATAAAATGAAAAAAACTAATATGGAACTGGATCGTAAGATCCTCAGCGACTTGGTCGTCAATGATCCGACAGTCTTCAAACAATTAGTTGACAAAGTAAAATCCGTATAGTATTCTCACAACATGCATAAGACAGCACAATCATTTTTCTTTTTTGCCTTCGCTTAAGCGGAGGTAAATTGCGTTAAATATATACCTCCGCATCCCAGATGGCTGGGATGAAGCGGGGGTTTTTTATTATTTACAATATGTCAACAGAAAACGAACATAGAGAGGTAAAAGATCCGTTAAAAACGGCTGGATTAACTGATATTTCAGGTGCAATCCTACAAAGAGTAGAGATGGAGACAGGTGAGTCTGAAGTACAGATCCTTCATCCGCTTAATACTTACGAGGGTTATAGTGAGGCAGAGAATCACAAATACAGTTATCAGACTCTAGTTGAAGAAAGTGCGCTAAGGCTTAACGACAATCATTTAACTGAGCCTCAACTTGTCAAAACACTGACGGATATACAGGGCAGTCTTCAGGCAATCGGTACTCAGGAAAAACTCTCAGACGTTCATGCAGCTCTTGGAGTAGGGCTTGGACTACTCAGTTTTCAACTGCAAGAACATCGTCTTCAACTAGCTCTTAGACGAACTCAGAGCGAATCGATAACAAAAGCTATTTCAACCCATGTCCCAGGGCTTTATTAAGAGATATAGCTTCCTCTGGAAGCAATTCTATGCTAGAGTAATCTTATGGAAAATGAATTAATGAACATCAAAAATAATGCGGTTTCGCTTATTTTGGATGCCGGATCAGAAAAAGAGTTAGAAGAAATCAAACTGCAATTCCTTGGGAAAAGCGGTAGCTTTACCTTGCTAGTCAAAGAAATTGCTAAGCTGCCACTTGAAAAACGGCCAGAGATAGGAGTTCTCGCAAATGAAGTAAAGAAAATTATTGAAGAAGCCATCGACAATGCTACAACGCAATTCACAAGTAAAAAAATTGAACGGATTAAGAAAATCGATGTCACAGAACCGGGGATCAAACCGCCTCTCGGGCATCTGCATTTAGTTACGCAAGCAATTGAAGAGATTACGGCAATTTTTGAAAAGATCGGCTTTACCCGAGTCCGTTATCCCGAAATTGAATTTGACTGGTATGCTTTTGAGGCTCTCAATTTCCCTGAAAATCACCCGGCTCGAGATGACTGGGAGACATTTTTTATCGACCAGGAACCTGATCCTAAAAAAGGCCCTGTATTACTCACGCCTCACACCTCAAGCGGCCAGATCAGGGAGATGGAAAAAGGTAAGTTGCCTATTAAAATGCTTAATATCGCCAAAACATATCGCAGGCAGTCCGATGCGTCACACGTCCCGATGTTCCATCAATTTGAGACGTTAGTCGTTGGTGAAAATATTTCAATTACTCACCTTAAAGGAGTCCTGGACTACTTCGTCAAATCATATTTCGGCGAGGAGAGAAAATCACGTATCAGGCCCTACCATTTTCAATTCACCGAACCGTCATTTGAGACAGATGTCTCCTGTGGAGTATGCAACGGAAAGGGATGCAAACTTTGCAAGGAAGGCTGGTTGGAACTTGGTGGAGCCGGTATGGTTCATCCTAATGTCCTCAGAAATTGCGGGCTTGATCCGCAAAAATACTCCGGCTTTGCCTCAGGTTGGGGAGTAGAGAGGGTTCTGACTATGAAGGAAGGACTTGAAATAGATGATATCAGACTTTTGTACTCTAACAAATTAGAGTTTTTGGAACAGTTTTAAGGTAATGGGGGGGGTGTCTCCCCGCCATACAAACTGATGCGGGGTGACTCCCCTGGACAAATATGAACATAAAAATACTTGATAGTTGGCTCAAAGACTATCTCAAAACTAAAGCTAAAGCTCGCGATATTGCCCGTGAAATGTCTTTGACCAGTATCTCAATTGAACGGGTCGAGCCACATAAGGATGATTTCCTCTACGATATTGAGGTCACGACCAACCGACCTGACCTGATGTCTGTTGTCGGCTTAGCACGAGAGGCAGCAGCAGTCCTGCCGCAAGCTGGAGTCGAGGCCACGTTTGCCCCCCCAAAACTTGAAGAACCAAACAAACCGACAGATAAAACTCCTTTGACAATTATTAATGATGATAAGCTGGTTTATCGTATCTGTGCGGCTGTCATGGAAGTAACGGTCAAAAAATCCCCTCAAGAGATTACCGAGAGACTGGAAACCTCAGATATCCGCAGCCTTAACAATGTGATTGATATTACCAACTACATCATGCGCACGATCGGTCACCCGGCGCATGTTTTTGATTATGATCGACTACAAAACCACACCATTCGAGTAAGGGAATCGAAAAAAGGCGAGATGATCACAACACTTGATAATAAAACTTATGCGCTTTTAGGTGGAGACATCGTGGCAGATGACGGTGAGGGCACTATCATCGACCTCCTCGGTGTCATGGGACTTGCAAATAGTGTGGTCACGGACGATACAAAGCGAATTATTCTCTTCATCGACAATATTGATCAACATAAGATTCGCAAAACATCCATGGGGCTCGGAATCCGGACTGAAGCTGCGCAAATGAATGAAAAGGGGATTGACCCTGAGCTGGCAATGGATGCATTACTCTTTGGCATAGGACTATACGAGAAATATGCAGATGGTAAACTGATAGCCCCCATCATCGATATTTATCCTAAGCCATATAAACCCAATACGGTGAGTGTCAGTCTGACTAAAATTCAGCAAGTACTCGGAGTTCCCGTTACTCTCAAAGAGTCAGTACGCATTCTTGAGAAATTAGGTTTTGCAGTGACAGTAATAGATGACCTCATTGAGGCAGTTGTGCCGTCATTTCGTGCATCAGATATCTCCATTCCTGAAGATTTAGTCGAAGAAATAGCCCGCATTTATGGCTATCACAATCTCCCAAGTGAGCTTCCAGGAGTAACCACCAGTAGCATTACCCAGTTTGGGACAAATCCTTATTACTGGGAAACTCGCGCCAAAAATGCTTTCAAATACTGGGGATTTACGGAAGTGTATAGCTACCCTATGGTCAGTGAAGAAATGTATGAGGGTCCCACGGATGAGGCTGTCAAACTCGCCAATCCGCTGGGGGAGGAGTTCGTCTATATGCGACGAACGTTGGTCCCAAGCTTACTTAAAGTCATGCAGGATAATAAACAAAGTGAAGAATTTCAAATTTTTGAAATTGCGAATGTTTATGAAAAAGACGGCAAAAACTTGCCTAAAGAGACACGTATGCTCGGGGGGCTTGTCAAAAACCCGCATTCGAACTTCTTTAAAATCAAAGGACTTCTTGAACAACTCGCGACTGAGTTCGGCATTACCAACCTCGGATTTAAGACAACAGGAAGCGGGTTGGAAACTGATATTTTACTCAACAAAAAAACAATCGGCACAGTCGAGGTTCTTGATGAGGATCTCGTTAATTTTGAATTGAATTTTGAGGAATTAATCGAACATGCTTCATTGCATAAAACATACAAGCAGTTGGCAAAACATCCGCCTGTTGTAGAAGACCTGTCTATAATTGTTTCGGAGACTATAACAACCAGGGATATTATTGAACATATCCAAAAAATCAGTCCACTTATCAGCTCTGTTTCGCTCATAGATAAATACGATAACTCTCGAACGTACCATATTGAATATCAGGATCCAAATCAAAATCTTACTACAGTAGAGACAGCAAAACTCCACGACAAAATCGTAAAAAGCCTCAAAGAGAAATTTAATATTACAGAACGCTAGAAGTCACTTTCATGGAGTAGGTGTCGGGGTATCAGTCGGTGAACCCTCTTGATTTTTATTTTTGAGCTCCCCGGGTGGATTATACCTTTCCTCATCTTTGTGATACTGCGCAATCCACGCATCAATTCCTGCCTGCCAACGGTTCTGACCGTCAGTTGAAACAGGATCTTTTTCTGTAAGTACCCAATAATCCTTGCCGTCTTTACTCTGATAAATAGGGGAGATGGTTGTGGGCTCTGTACCTTTAATAAAAAATTCAGAACGAGTCGGCTGTCCATCTCTTGGCAATCCTCCCGTCAGAGGATCTATTTGTAAAGCAATCACATTGCTTGGCTGCTTAAACTCCACATCACTTTTTCCCTTAAGCGCCATCACCATCAGTGCATGCCAGATCGGAGCAGCTCCCGTGATACCTGAGGCAAGAGAGGGATTCATCGGGCTATTGTCGTTATTCCCGACCCATGTTCCGACCACAACAGTCGGGGTATACCCATAAGTCCAGTTGTCACGCTTTTCGTCCGTTGTTCCTGTCTTTGCGGCAACTGTTTTACCCAGTATACGAAGCGCTGAGTTGGCACCGAATTCGTCTATACGCGCATTGTTATCAAGTAGGATATGGGAAATAAGGAAAGCCACCTCCTCAGGCATTACTCTTTTACCTTCATGAGGTTTGTATTCGTAAAGCTTGTGACCCTGGCTATCAGTAACTTTCAAAATCGCCACAGGGTCTTGCTTGACACCCGCATTCGCAAAGGTGCTGTATGCAGTCATCTCATCAATCATATGTACCTCTTTGCCCCCTAAGACAAGCGACAGGCCGACATTCTTCAGATTTTCATCCGTTGGCTCCCAGGATTTGACACCCATATCATAGGCCAGCTGCATACTGTCTTTTATACCGACCAACGCGACCATCTTGACTGCAGGAATATTAAAGGAATTGCCTAAAGCAAATCGGATTTGGACAGGGCCCCTGAATTTACCGTCATAGTTGACAGGCGTATAGGTAGGATTACTCAAATCACCGGTCGGGAACTCAGTCTTCACATCCATGAGCATGGTTGATGGCGTATAGCCTTTTTCAAAAGCTTTGGCATAGATAATAGGTTTCATCGACGATCCGGGCTGCCGACTACCTTGTGTCGTGACATTGAAATTACCATCAATATCCGTACTGAAATAATCTTTGCTGCCGACCATCGTCAGAATCTCGCCTGTTTTGGGATCTTCGATCATAGCCGCCCCGTTACTGACATCATATTTTTTGAGGCCGTCAACTTGATCTTTAACAATTTTTTCAGCCTTTTCCTGCATTTTGTAATCAAGAGTCGTGGTAACCTGTAACCCTCCCGTTTGGACGGCCTGATCTCCGAATTGATCTGCTAAAAGCTGCCTGACATACATCACAAAGTGACCTGCTTTCAAATTGGCTGCGTGCTGGGTAAATTGATAGTTCTTGATCTCAATCAGAGCTTTGTCTGCCTGGGCTTTGGTGATGTATTTGTCAGCTACCATTCGTTTGAGGACGGCGTCAGTTCGGGCAATATAATACTTATTGCCGCTAAATGGCGTGTAAAGTGAAGGAAGCTGGGGGAGACCTGAAAGAAAAGCAGACTGTGCAAGATCCAAATCTTTAACACTCTTACCGAAATACTGTTCGGCTGCTGCTTCGACACCGATGGCTGTCCCGCCGTAGGGGATATTATTCAAATACATTTCCAGAATCTGGTCTTTAGAAAAACGATTATCCACCTGTATTGAGAGAATCAATTCTTTAATTTTACGTGAGAGAATTTGTTGATTGGTTAGAAGAACATTTTTAACAAGCTGCTGCGTAATCGTCGAACCCCCGCCCGCAATCCGCCCTGCAAGAATCGAACGTGCGAAGGCTCTGACTATACCTAAGAGTGAAAATCCGTTATTTTTGTAAAAATCCTTATCTTCAATTGCTATTGTTCCCTCACGCAAATACTTAGGAATATCATTAATCTTCGTATAGGTTCGATTTTCGTCTTGAAAAACCGAATAGAGAAGATCACCGTTCCTGTCATAAATTCGTGTGGCGTCTTTGTATTTTGAGGTCACTAATTTACCGGGCGTTGGCAGATCCCGGCTATACCATAAAAAAAGAAGAGGAACTGCAATAATACCTACAATAAAGGCATAAAGCATAAGGCGAGTGACTCTACTCCAAAAGGAAACGTTAGTAAAGGAAAGAAACCCCGGCAGCGATAGACCCTGATGCAGTCTACTGCGACGACGTCTGGGACGGTAGTCGACCATAAGCTAAGTTATTATAGCAAATGGCAAATCAATGAGTAAAATATGCTATACTTTGGCTATGGATCAGATTGATGACATACTGGCTAGGGGTGTAGCTAACATTATTCCGGGTAAGACCGAACTCCTCAAAGTCCTCTCTTCAGACAAAAAATTAAATGTTTACCTAGGAATTGATCCAACCGCCACCAAAATTCATGTCGGACACGCTGTCCCACTTCGCAAACTCCAAGCATTAGCCGATCTCGGACATCATATTACTTTTCTCATAGGCGATTTTACGGCTCTCATTGGAGACACATCGGATAAAGATTCGGAACGTCCTATTTTAACTAAAGAAGAAATAGAAGCCAACTTTCAGACCTATAAACGCCAGGCTGAGAAAGTCCTTGATTTTTCAAAAGTAACCGTGCGACATAACAGCGAATGGTTAGCTAAACTTACCTTTGAAGATATTGTAAAACTATCACAACATTTTTCAGTAGGTGATTTCACGAGTAGGGAACTAATACGTCGACGACTTGATGAAGGCAAACATGTTCGACTTGATGAAATGCTTTATCCTGTAATGCAAGGCTATGACAGTTACTTCATGGACACTGATCTTCAGCTTGGTGGGACGGATCAAACATTTAATATGCAAGCAGGACGCACTTTGCAAAAAAACCTGCGTAATAAAGAATCTTTTGTCATGTCGAATATATTTCTTGAAGGAACAGACGGGGAAAAAATGAGTAAAACCGGTGGCAACGCTATTTGGCTGGAAGATACTCCCGAAGACATGTATGCAAAGGTGATGGCAATTCATGATGATTTCATCATCAACTATTTCACCCTTGCAACAGATACACCACTACGGGAGATTGAAGAGATTAAAAAAGAACTATCCAGCTCATCTAATCCAATGAGTATCAAAAAACGACTGGCTCTTAAAATTGTTGAAGAATTACATGGAGTAGAGCCATCGAAATCAGCAGAAGAGGCATTTGCACGAACAGTTCAAAACAAAGAGTTACCTCAAGAAATCACGGGATTTCATATAACTTCTGCCTTAACTTCTGTAGGAACGGTTTCAGACGCATTAGTAGAACTACAATTAGCAGAAAGCAGATCTGAGGCAAAAAGACTTATTACTCAAGGGGGTACTGTCGTTTATGGGGAAGTTGTCCGTGACCCAAATCAAGCCTTTGTTCCCCAAGAAGACGGAATTATTAGAGTCGGCAAACGTAAAATTGTCAAACTCCTCAAGCCCTAGTATAATGACCTTATGAATTATATGCGGGGGCATGAAAAAATCTTTAAGATCGTCGTTGTCGTCGCACTCGTTGCCTTAATTGTTTCATCTTTTCTGCCGTTTCTGGTTTACCTCTTTCAGTAGTTAATTATGGATTTGGACGCACCTCTCACAACGGGCAACCGCAGTCTCAAAATGTACGCAAAGCGTCTAACCAAGCTTGATATTTACACCTTTCGTGATCTGCTTTACCATCTCCCGTCCCGCTATGAAGACTACTCCCTTGTCTCCAAAATTGCTCAGCTCCAGGAAGGTGAAAAGGTCACAGTAAGGGGAGAAGTCCTTGAAGCAAAAACGAGTTATACACGATCTCGTAAAAGCATACAGAAGGTCAATATTAAAGACGAAACCGGGATACTAACCCTGCATTGGTTTAACCAGCCCTATATTGTTCAAAATCTCAACAGAGGGGACATCCTTTCGGTATCGGGAAGAGTAGATCTTTTCTCACGAAAAATTTCTATGATTGCTCCCGATTTTGAAATAGTCCGTGACGGCCAGCTTATCCATACTGGAAGGATAGTACCTGTCTATCCTGAAACTGCAGGAGTCTCATCAAAGTGGCTCAGACGCCAAATCATACTGCTTTTAACCGATGCTCTGCCTCATCTCACAGATTATCTCCCGAACACAATACAAAAAGACTACCAACTTCTCCCGCTCAGAGACGCGCTCCAAACTATTCATTTTCCGCCATCAATTGAATCAACGATCAAAGCACGCCACCGCCTAGCATTTGATGAGGTTTTTCTCATTCAAATCATGACTCTCGTTCGTAAACAGCAATGGCGCTCGCTGAAAAAAGGTCATAGCATGACAATTTCTGAAAAATCTAAAAAGGAATTCCTGACGTCACTTCCTTTTATGCTGACACCCTCACAATTAAGGGTGTGTCAAGAACTCCAACATGATATGAGTCTTACCAGACCTATGAACAGACTCTTACAAGGCGACGTAGGCAGCGGGAAAACGGTAATTGCAGCATTGGGAAGCTTCATTGCCTACAAAAACGGATTTCAGTCAGCGATTATGGCTCCGACTGAAATCCTGGCCCAGCAACACTACAACACTCTTACAAGCCTTTTATCTCCATTTGGAATTAAGGTTGGCTTAGTAACAAGCAGTAGCAAGTATGATGCATCAGGTAGTAAGGGTAAAAACCAAAAAGAGAAAAAAATACTTAATACAAAATACAAGACACATGATACTGACGTAATCGTCGGAACACATGCGCTTGTTGCAGCTGCTCTTGATTTCCAAAGACTCGGTTTTATCGCAATTGACGAACAACAGCGCTTCGGTGTGGCACAACGGGGGATTTTACGTGAGAAAGGACTCAACCCGCATCTTTTGACCATGACTGCGACGCCTATCCCGCGTACTATGGCACTGACTCTTTATGGAGAACTCGATGCCTCCTATCTGACCGATATGCCTACGGGTCGAAAATCTGTCAAAACCTGGCTGGTGCCGGCTGTAAAAAGAGACGGAGCCTATGACTGGATACATAAACAAATTAATCAGACTCATTCACAGGTCTTTATTATTTGTCCGTTCATTGAAAACTCTGAGAATATGCAGACAGTAAAAGCTGCCAGTTCGGAATTTGAGAGGCTTAAGAGAGAGGTATTCCCTGACGTAAGGCTTGGATTATTACATGGCAAGCTTAAGTCCAAAGAAAAAGACACGATCCTCAGCGCCTTTCGGAGTAATGATTACGACATCTTAGTCGCAACACCTGTTGTTGAAGTCGGCATTGATATACCTAATGCGACTATTATTCTTATTGAAGGTAGTGAGCGCTTTGGCCTCTCACAACTCCATCAACTCAGAGGCAGGGTAGGGAGGGGAGACCAGCAATCATATTGTCTGTTATTTACAACTGCCGAGTCACCGACAAGTCTTAAAAGGCTCGCTGCCATGGAGACAATGTCCCAAGGTGCAGCCCTGGCGGAATTTGATCTCAACCTCCGCGGTCCGGGGGAGCTCTACGGACAAAAACAATCAGGTGCGAGAATGCTCAAAATTGCTTCTTTCTCAGACATTGAGCTGCTCAGTGAGGCCAAGCAAGCTGCTGCTACTATATTCCCAATGCTCAATTCCTATCATGAGCTCAAAGAAATAATCTTAAAAATCGGCTCCGACACCGTAGTCCCGGATTAGAATTGACAAGTCACAAGCTTCTTCTTACACTAAGATTATGCCCGAACAATATGTACTGCAACAAAAGCCTCTTCCACCAATGCCCGATGAAGTCGAAACGAAAAAAATCTCCCGTCCTTTGCTCATCGGAGGAGTTTTAGTCGTTCTATTAATCGTATTTCTACTCGGCCTTTTTTTAGGCCGCACACCTCAAAATAAAAAGCCCTCTCAAGTTGTCTCAATATCTCCGACCACTGCACCTAGCGAGACAGTTGATGGGGAGTCATCACTGACTCCGACACCGGTATCTGAGGTACCACATGTGCAATTCTTGCCAAACAAACAATACTTTGACGATACCTATGTCGCAATCCAGCAGGATTCTCCGCATGCGGCAATTGTCGTTTCAACTTCGCGGGTCGAGCAACAACAGAATTTTGTGGAGTATACAAAAGTTAACTACTTTGATGGGCAGCTCTGGAATCGTAAAACAGTAACCACTACGATCCCCTCATCAGACATTAAAACTAATTCATTACTCAGATCATGGACTAACGGCCTCAATGTAAAACAAAGTCAGTATTCTCTTCCTCTTGCAAAAGTACAGCTGCCAACAGGCCCTATTACGTTCACATCAGCCAATCTCCAAAACGAAATAAGCCTGCAAAGTCTTCCCGGCTCAACTAAATTTATTTATCAAGGCTTGGGAACCATAACTATCAAAGATGACACAACTCCTGCGTATGTTTTTTATAGCAGGACGTATTCGTTCAACGCGATTGACCTAGCATTTTTAGCCCACCCTGAAAATTTGACCTCAAATTGGTTTTTGTTCTGGGATAAAGAGAATACTTTTTATTACTTAGATAATCATAGCGTACCCGGATCAGAAAATCCGATCCAAAACTTCCAGATCGGCGTAAGAGAAAGCTTTGATCACAGCGTCGTACGTACTCCCGAGGTAAATACGAGCTTTCAGAAAGATAACCAGCTCAGTAGTTACGAAGCTACTTTCAATACTCCTGTTAACGAAAGAGTCCTCCTACCGGAACAAAACGTAGTTAATAAAGCGAATAGCAAAGCATATCAATGGATTATGGGGCTTGGGGAAGGAAAAGTTATTAAACGGGAGGGAAGAAGTGTCTCAGGGGTAGGACTTGTGGAGTACATAAGACAGGGATCACTCAAACAGTAATGTCAATCCTAAGCCCGAAATGATCCGAAAGATCAGGGCTATCAACTAACATAAAATTTTCGGCTACTAAGAGTGGACTTGTATAAATATAATCGACTGCGTGTCCGGACGGAAAAAGTTCTTTAGCTCTATGCAGATGGGGATTTAGGGTATTGGTAAGTCCCGCATTGACACTATGATTGACGGCTAGGCCGTCAATCATCTTCACTACCCGGGATTCACTTGTAACATTAAAATCTCCTGAAAGTAAAAAGGGGGAATCAAGCTCTCGTAGGAAGTTGTAAAGAATCCTCCCCTGGTCAACTTTATATGGCTCGTCTTTAGGATTTGGGCCCCAGCTCAAATGAGTATTAACAAACCACACACTCTTTTCATCAAGAAGAAATTTCAGCGCCAGAGCATTACGGGGAAGACTCTTGATAAAAGCACTATCTTCAGTATTATAACGCGCCACCTCCCTAAATGGTTTAAGCCAAATTATCTTCTCATCAGTTTTACTCAATGAAGGCTTGAAAAAAGTCGCGTTACCGAAATATGAATCAGGCTGATTGGTAATATGCCAGGTCTTGGTAAGTGAAGCTGAGTACCCCAGTCGCTCCTGTAATTTTATGAGATTGTCTATTCCTTGATCCTTACTAAAATAACCGCCTGCCACTTCCTGTAAATGGATAATATCAAAGTCGTTTTCTAACACATAGGCAATAACATCGTCTAATTTGCGACCGCCTTCAATATTGAGATGAAAAAACTTTATTTGCATGAGACGATTATAACAAATGGTCATCAGTCTTGCGATTGAATGTCAAATAAGATACAATACACCCATGGCACAAGAACCGAAAAAACGTCATTCCAGGCAACGTCAGGGGAAAAGAAGAGCTGCTCTATCCTTAGCAGTTCCGCGTACTGTACGTTGTGATAACTGCGGCAATCAACACATTCCTCATCTGGTTTGTCCGCACTGCGGCTATTACCGCGGAGTAGACATAGTCAGCAAATCAACAACTACCAAAGACATTCAGTAATCCACCATGAAGACGTCGCAAGACCCCCGTCATATAAAACGTCAGCACGTCGTGCAGGAATTATTTAAAATCCAGTTCCACATTCAACCGGTCTCTGAAAGAGCTCAAGAGATAGTAAGTAATCTGGAATCAATTGACGAAAGAATACACCGGGCCGCACCCGAATTCCCGGTTGATAAAATCAATCGGATCGATCTCTCAATTTTACGGCTGGCTGTCTTTGAATTAGTGATTGAAAAAAAAGAGCCCGTGAATGTTATAATAGACGAAGCGGTGGAACTCGGTAAGGAGTTCGGCGGTGAAGCGAGCCCAAGCTTTATTAACGGGGCATTAGGTAATATCATTTCTCATGAGCAATCTTCCAAAAATTAACAATCAAGCACTTTTTGAACAGGCTTTTACCCATAGGTCTTATCTTAATGAAGCAAAAAAAGAACTCGAATCCAATGAGCGACTTGAGTTTCTGGGTGACAGTATTCTTTCCTTTGTAGTCTCTGAGCATCTTTACAAAAATTTCCCTGACTTTGATGAAGGAATTCTTACTAATTTACGATCACTCCTTGTCAATACAAAAAGTATCGCTCTGGCAGCCAAAACACTTGATTTCGGAAAATACCTCAAGCTTTCACGCGGAGAGGAAGAGTCAAAAGGACGGGAAAACGAGTCACTTTTAGCTAATTCTTTTGAAGCCTTTATCGGCGCACTCTACCTGGATCAGGGGATTGAACAAGCCAGAGAATTTATAGGAGGAATGCTTTTTGCACAAATTGACGACATTGTTGCCAATAAAGCATTTAAAGACCCCAAAAGTCTCCTGCAGGAATTTGTTCAGGCACGCAAACAAAACTCACCGGTTTATAAAGTACTCCACGAGGAAGGTCCGCCACACGCAAAGACATTCACCATCGGTGCTTTTGTTAATTCATCTCAGATAGGCGAGGGAGTCGGCCGGTCTAAGCAGGAAGCCGAGGAACAAGCGGCGCAAAAAGCACTTGCATTTCTCCAAACTCAGGCTATCCCGTCCCAGGAGTAAATGTTACCCGCGGGCAGGCTTGAGAATCTGGTGAATTCATGATACAATGAACCTCTATGGCAGTTGTAATACGTCTTAGCCGAACCGGTAAAAAAGGTGAACGGAAATTCCGTATCGTCGTTAAAGAAAAACGCAGTCGTCGTGACGGTGATTCCATTGAAAGCTTAGGCTGGTACGAAAAAGGCAAAAACGGCGGTAAAAAAGAATTGAATATGGAGAGATATAACTACTGGCTCTCCCAGGGCGCTCTCCCATCCCCGACAGTAGCGAAGCTCGCGAAATAACATGAAAGATACACTCCACTTTATTGTTTCATCTATTGTTGAAAAAACCGATGCGGTAGCTATTGATGAAATTGAGGAAAATGGAGTTATCAATCTCGTCATTCATGTGGATCCGACAGAAATCGGCAAGGTCATAGGTAAAGAAGGCAAAGTCATTCGAAGTATCCGTAACCTCATGAAAGTAAAGGCGATGAAGCATGATGTACGAATTATGGTCTCCCTCGCTGAAATCCCCCAAGAGTAATAATCAATATAAATACGAATACCAAAGCACGAAATCCGAACCAATATCTAATTTCACAATCTAACAATTTAAACTATTGAGCTTTAAACATTTGAATTTGTTTCGAATTTCGATATTCGTATTTCGAATTTAATATTTATGAAGATTTCTATTCTTACACTTTTCCCGCAGATGTTCCAGGGCCCATTCAGTCAATCAATAATCAAACAGGCTGTTGCGAAACAGGCAGCCACTATCAATTTTATTAACATTCGGGATTTCGGTATAGGCAGACACCGGGTAGTCGATGATACCCCATACGGAGGCGGTATCGGCATGGTAATGCGTGTTGATGTCTTAAAGAGCGCGCTTGATGCTACTCGCGATCATAATCTGAAACCGCAGGAAGAGAAAGTCATCCTGATGACAGCTGACGGAAAAACTTATAATCAGCGTATCGCGGAAAGCTATACGAAAGTAAAGCACCTTATTATTATTTGCGGTCACTATGAAGGAGTCGATGAGAGGATGCGGACATTTGTTGATGAGGAAATATCACTTGGGGACTTTGTCTTGACAGGCGGTGAAATTCCGGCAATGCTTATCGTAGATTCTGTTATCAGACTAATACCTGGAGTTCTCAAACCCGGCGTAACTTCTGCCGAGTCATTCTCACACAAAAAGGACGGCTCGTACCTGCTTGAATACCCGCTTTATACCAAACCGCAAAGCTTTGTGGGGATGGATGTGCCTGACATATTATTATCAGGCAATCACAAAAAAATTGATGAGTGGAGGGAAGCCCAGACACTGAAGCGGACCGGAACACGACGTCCTGACTTGATTAAAGATCAGAACCGGTAACTGCAGATCCGCTGGCCTGAGGTATCTCCGGAGTTGTAGGGATCTCCATAAGTGATTGCTGCTTCCATGTCCCCAAAGTCTTAAGTAAAGTAATTTGTGGCTGATTCAATGTCTTAACAGGACGTGTATAAAGAATCTGCAAATTATCAGGTAAGAATTTATAGAAATAGATAAGACCGATAGTCGCTCCGTCGTTACCAAATGATACCGTCACCACCTCAGATAATGGTAACTTTTTGTTGATATCATGTAAGAAATGCTGCATTTGTCCGACTGTACCTTTAAGAGAGATTTTGACCGGAAGTGATGTCTCAGACGCAAGTTGAGCCGATTTTGTTGATAAATCGCCTATTTGGAGTGAGTAGTCATCACGCCGCACGCCTGCCAGAATAGTCGCGTCATCAATACTGCTGATAATACCGGCATAATCTTTAGCGTAGGGAAGGGCTGTCGTGGCAACGGCAAATTGATCTTCAAGCTGGCTATCATTTAATCCTGCCAAAATCGTCTGGTTGGCTTTAAGCAAACTAATGTTCTCATTGGTTTTTTTAACCTCTTCTTGAAGAGAAAACCAGCTCCCTACCTGAGGAAGAACAGCTTTCCAGAGAAGAAGTATTGCTATGAGTCCGACAATACAAACTACCGCCAAAGAAAAATATGGCGTATCTTTATACTTAAAATAGAGAAGTCGAATATCTCCCAAGGTGCGAACCGAATTTAATTCGTTCATCATAGCGTTATAAAAGTGTTAGCAAAACAACAGCTTCAAAATGAGTAGTAACATTTTTATCATTCACTTTTGCCTCAAGGGAAGTCAGATAAACCCGTGACAGTACTTTCTTACTCTGTGTAAGTTTTTTTAGTTTATCAAAATAGGTTTCTAAATCCTGCAAGCTTTGAGAAGTTACGGTAATACTCATGTCTTTTTTTTCAACCGAAAACGCGGTTATCTCAGAGCCTGAAGGCAACTCATTACGCAACATCTCCAGATCATCACCATAATGAGATCTTTTTGCAGTAATTAATGCTATGTCACTTAAACGCCCGGAAAGAAGCGTTTGTTTAAGCAACTTTTCATGTGACTGAGCTAGGGATCCGGTCAGACTTTTCTCGGTACTCTTAAGCTGAGGAAGCGGGGAGGCAATAAGCAATAAAAAAAGAATTATAGAGACTCCTCCGACAAGAAAGAGCGCCCCGAGAGCAACCCATCTGAAAAGCTTGACACGAACTGTCAGCTCATTAAGACTCTGTTGTTTTTTACTGTAGAGAAGGTTGATATCTTTATTCATCTGAACGCATCGCCAATCCTATGGCAACTGCAAAACGAGGCCCCTGGTCCATTAAATCAGGCGTAACACCGGTAATAGAGAAGGTTTTCCATGGATTGCCGATGAGGGTTTCAATACCGGCATTTTTGACAAAGAACAAATCAATCCCAGGAAGAAGCGACGATCCTCCGGTAAGAAGAATCTGTGAGATAGGAGCATCATTTTTGTATTTATCCACGTAGTAGGCTATTGCTTTCTTAACTTCAGTCAAAATACTCATAAGAATTGGCTGAAGAGTCAGGCTGATTTTACCTCCCAAACTCTGATCATTAATACCGTACGTTTTTTTATATTCTTCTGCCTGCTGCGGTGTAAATCCGAAATTAGAGGCGATAGCCCGATCCATCGCCGCACCCCCCAGGGGTATTGAATAGGTGAAAATAATAGTACCCCCTTGAACAATTGCGAGGGAAGTGCTGAGAGCGCCAATTGTAATAATCAAAATAACCGCAGTTGAGTTCGCGGGGACAAGTGACCGTACTATTGAGATAACCTCTGTCTCGACCGCGGCAATAGACAGTCCGGTCATTTCCAGAATTTGCTGATAGCGATGGACAAGGACTGTCGGAGCCCCAACCAGGAGAACCTGCATCTTTGGACTGACTTCATTATTAATATTTCGTCTCACCACTTTATAGTCAATGGCCATCGTATTCAGGGGAGCGGGGATATGTTGCTCTGCCTCCCAATAAATAGCACTGGAAAGTTCTTTGTCTGAGAGATCAGGCATTTCAATAACTTTAGTAAAAACCTGATTCTCAGGAAGAGCGACATTGATATTTTTGGTCGTGACTTTTGCGTCCACTACTAATCGCTGGATTGCCTGAGCCATAGCTTGCTGGTCAAAAGGTGACTCTGAAAACATACCTTTGGCGGGAGTAACTGTCATCAAAGAGGATTTAAGCACAAAACCTGTTTTGGCCTTTTGTAACCAGACCAGTTTCATTGAGGTAGCGCCAATATCAAGACCGAATGTAATCATGTCAGTGTGAGAATATAAGAGACGGGTAAAGCTCAACGGGTAACCGCGGAAATCCTTTAAATACTGAAACTTTTCGTTTGGTCTGACCCGATGTCCCGGTCGACTCAATTACCTGCCCCTGAGCCGGAAGCGCAGTACCATTACCCGATACGCCTATAATTGAGGAATGATAAAGAGGGATAACACGCATCAAAAGACCGTTGGTCATACCGTTAATCGTGAATCGATGCGCAAAAGTAACCCCATTTAATGTTGCACTTCCTTGCATTGATGTAGAGAAATTATTAGCACTTGCCCGCGCCGCGCAAGGATCGAGGTTATAATGAGTAATAACCGGAGCGCTGACAAGCCCGGTTATAGTAACAATTTCGATTGCTACCTGAGTGTTGGTCGATCCCGCGGCGCAAACCTCATTTGGCTGTCCCCAATAAACAGTAATATTGCCATTAAAAGGGGAGGCATAGCTGGGGTATGTCGACAACCATACATCCGCTCCGTCATCCTGAGAAACAGCATTACCGTTATTAATTAAAAAAACAGATCCCGGAGAGGCTAATGCAGTAATTGAGGTGGTATAGCTTGCATTATTGGTGAGCGTACCGGAAATTGAACTATTAATGGAACTGATTATTTTCTCGACTCCCGCTTCAGCCGCTGAAAAAGCAAGCTGGGAAGTCTGATCTTCCTTGCTTGTACGCAGACTGGTAATTGAATGAGATACTACAGACAATCCGACGGTAATAGTAACTACCATCACTAAAATCACAATTAAGAGGACCTGACCCTTTTGAGCTTGATGAGGAACCGGCATAGTACATCTATCGTAACAATCCAGGAATACCCGTGTCAACCAAGGCTATCTGATATTACGTAAGGTGATACTGGTCTGAAACTGTTGGGATGAGTTGTTTTCTACCAGATTGTTACTATTCTTCTTGCCTAAGGTAAATGATACTGTCATCGTAGGTTGATCGTATGGGGTAAGTTGAGTACAGCTGAACGAACACGCCGTGACTTTTACATCGTTTGGATCAAGGAGCGCTGCGCCATTTGAGGCAATGGTACCCGCCCCCAAATCGCAACTGAAGGTCGTTATATTATTATCTACATTCAGAATGCTGATACTTGACTGCTGGACCGGAGTAGGTGTCGGAGCCGTATAACAGGTTGTGGGATCCAGAATATCTGTTGAATATCTCACCATCTTTGTTATCTGACCGAGAGCAAAATTGCCATTCTGCTGAATAATCCCGAGTGATTCGGACTTGTTGGCACCTTGCAGAGTTGAAAATAAAATACCAAACATCATTGACCCTACAACCCCTGTAATAGCTATAACCGCCAATAGTTCGATAAGAGTAAATCCGGAGAATTGTGAAAATTTACTATGTTTCATGGTGTAGGTCTGGCTGTGTAATTTGAGAGACATGACTCAATTTGTAAACTATGACAATTAGTTAACGAGCTTACGCATTTGCTGTCTGTCCAGGCAACGGTAAGGGTAGCTTTTGTATAACGGGCACCTGCTACGGGAGTTGAGGGTCTGCAGGAGCTGTCATTTTGAGAGATTGCTACTTCGCGCGAAAATTTACTGGCTACATTGGCTCCACAGGCACTGTTTTTAGGTCCACATGATCCTGACTGTGACGTTACTACTGAGCATGTATCCGCCAGGCAATAGTTGCCCGAGAGTGCTGAAAAGGCAGTAAAATCACTGTCTCTGGTATGCCTGACGATCTCAAGTCCTGACTGGGCAGTATCAGTCCCCGAGTTGATAGCCGCTCCCTGTTGTGAATTAGTAAGTGAGGTAATGATAATCAACGTGCTCGCAGTCAGGATAATCACTCCTATTCCTAACGCGACCGCGACCTCAACAATTGTTTGACCTTTCATAGCTTTAATGTACCGTCACAGAACCCGATTGACCGACTGTAATAGTGACCGGAGGTGGCGTATTACCGTTTTTCATCCCGACAACCACATCACCATCCCCGATCACTCCATTCGTCAGAACTTTAAAAGTAAAGCCGACCGATGTCGTACCACTTTGTCGAAAGGAGGCGGTTGAGGGAAGTTTTTTAGTTACAAGCACTGTTCGTGTCGAAGAGCAGACCATTGATAGGGTATAGGTGTCCTGGGTGGCACACGTTGACCCAGTTAGTCCACAGATATCAACTCTATACCCATCAAGCGTCCCTGAACAATTTGAGGGCTTGACTTGAGAGAGGGTACGGGATTTTGCGTCACGCAAAAGATTGCCAACATCTGAGGAACCCTGCTTAAGAGTCGAACTCTGACTATACGAAACAAATGAGGCAACTGTTACCGTTGAGACGATCGCAATAACAGACATTACCACGAGTAATTCAATCAGCGTAAAACCTCTAACAGCTCTAAAAGTAAGGCAGTAATAGAAAAGACCTTTCATGGATTGGTAACGACATAATACTTCCCTGATGAACAGGTCCCACCTGAAGGAGAAGGAGCTGATTGAGTAGTATTGGTATCGCTATCGTTCCCGTTCTCAAGGCAGGTAGCCAACGTATATGTCGTACCCGTAGCATCTGTATAGAAATAATAGTTACCCGAGTTATAGCCTGATGTTCCCAAAGGGTCACAAGGAACTTTTTTCGCATAGGTCGTATTGTTATAAGTAAAAGCCTGTGAGGTCGTACACGCTGACGTATCATTGAGTCTATAGGTGCTTTGACGGACAGGATACACCCCGTTATCTGACCGGTAAAGCTCGAGTGCGGACTGAATTTGTCTGATATCTGATTTGCGTTGCGCGTCCCGGGCACGCTGCCTCACGCCGACAAAGTTAGCCGTCAGTAAAGCAGTCAGAATCCCGATAATTGAGATAACTATGAGAAGCTCAATGAGGGTAAACCCTCCCCGCCTCAAGCAGGAATTTTCAATTTTCAATTTCCAATTTCCAAAAAAAGTTGAACTACCTAAAATTTGACATTTTAGATTTGACATTTGACATTTATCAGGGGGTAATATCCGGGCTGGCAATTCCATAATTACAAGTGGTTCCGCAAGCTGTTTGGGTAACAGAATAGGTACTCAACGATGTACAGGCATTCCCTCCGTTACACGCTTGCGGATCTTTACCTCCTCTCTCCAGACTAGCATAGAGAATATAACTTTGTCCATCGGCTGAAGCATAGTAAACATAGTTGTGTGTGGACACCGGATCCTTAGGCAAAACATTCATGTACGGTTGCCACGAAGTACCCCAATTAATACTTGAGGTGGTAAAGATTTTATTGGCTGATGCAGTCGGATAACGGCCGTTATCCTGATAATATGCCTCGAGAGCTCTCTGTATTTGACCGAGATCAGATTTACGCCTGACGTCATTAGCTTTGAGAACCTGCTGCCCGGGGCTGAGAACAGCCAGAACTCCCGCCGCAAAAATACCGATAACTCCGGTCACAAGGATAAGCTCAATCAGGGTAAAGCCCCGCGAACGTACAAAAGTCATACACTCATGATAGATCGTTATCCTTATCTTTTACAAGTAGCTCAACATGCGCCGCCGCAGGCAGGAGTACAGTACTGTCCGGTACCTGCCGGCACGACATTACAGCGTGACGGACTCCCGCTACACGAATAGTCAGGTGATGCACAAGGAGGAGTAGGGGTAGGGGTTGGAGACTGCGGGACAGGTGACGTACTGGGGGTAGGTGATGGGCTGGGAGTCGCGGTTGGAGCAGTTACAATAGTGGTTGATGAAATAAAACTGCAATCAACTGCCCCCGAGACTGTACACGCCCAACTGGAGCTGAAATCTGCCGGCACACAACCTGACAACGAACTCAACTGGCAAGCACCCGAATCACTTTTAGATAATTGAGAGAAAACTACATTCCACTGCGGACAAGCACTGGTAGCCAAATTTTTATAGGTATAACAACTTCCGGGTGTTGATGAACAGGTAGGGTCCTGCGGAACTTTTCGCATATACACCGTTCCGTTTTCCGTCCATGGAGAGCCAAAAGGCAGCGTCTGAGGATAACAACTGTGATCGTTATAATAAAGGTCAAGCGCTGTCTTTATCTCCTGAAGATCTGATTTACGCTCTGCGTCATCAACTTTATTGAGCTGGGCGACAGGATTAATAAAAAGCAAACTGAGTGACAACAGCGTTGCCAGAATTCCAATAACCACCAGGAGCTCGACTAAAGTAAAGCCCGCGCTAAGCACGTAGTTGGATTTTGTTTTCATGGTCTTCCTAACAGTAACTTCAAAGCAACATTCATCAGCTTATCTCCCCACATTATCATAGTAAAAGTCCCAAGGACAAGAAAAGGACCAAATGGTATAGTGCCGCCATGCAGCTTCTTTTTCTTCAGCAAAACCAGCCCCAGGGCAACTATCGCTCCTGTTATAAACGCTATATAAATACCCAGAATAATCTTAGGAAATCCGAGGAGTACTCCCATACAGAAAGCGTAGATCACATCGCCAAATCCCATCCCGCGACCTTTTGTTAAAAAAAAGATAGCAAAGAAAAAAAACGCTACGCCAAAACCACTCAAAATTGCCAGAGGCAAGAGAGTGGGGGAGGTGATTACCAGGAGAATTAGTGATGCTATTGTAACAACAGCTACAACAGGAAAAGGTATTATTTCATATTTTAAATCTGAAAAAACGATGATCAGCAGACAACAGCTAATAAAGAGCAGCAAAAAAAGTACTTCCAAAGGTTGTGAAATAAAACTGAGAGTCACTAGAGACAACATAAGCCCGGCTATAAGCTCAGAAAGCGGATAAAACCTGGATAGGTGATGGTGACAATGCCGGCATTTCCCCTGCTGGAGTAAATACGATACCACCGGTATAAGCTCGTACCAGCTTAGTTCTTTTTTACAATGGTCACAGTGAGATCTCCCTAAAAGAAATGACTCGTGTCTTTGGAGTCTATCAGCAATCACATTCAGAAAACTTCCTATAAAAAGCCCTCCGAAGAAAACCAGCAAAGCGATGAGCAGCATATATCTATTATAACCAGTTAGAGGCTGAGTTGAGAAGAGCAATATTAGGCTTATTTATCTTTTATATCCTTCAGGAGATCAGTGTTGAATCGCTCCTTATAGGCATCGCGAAGGCTTTTTTGCTGCTTCTCTGGAGCCTTACAGCTTTTCAGCGCTATGTAGAGAACTTGATAAAATCTGGCTTGGGTAGGATTAAGATCAATTGCTTTACTGATGGTTTTAATCCCGAGGTCGCAATTATTTTGCTTTGACCAATACATCGCGCCCAGCGCAAAATAAGCATTCTCATAGTCAGGTTGAACAGCGATCGACTTTTTATAGTATTCTTCCGCAGTCTTTTGATCATTATATTTGTCTACCAGGTAATTACCTAGACGCAACAGGCCATTAGCATAGTTATTCGGAATATCAGCAATAGTTAAATTACCCTCGGCAATAGTCGCATTCCTTTTTATCGGAACATGTAAATTCGCCCATAGAGAGGAAGAATCATTTTTAAAGGAAGTCAAAGTCGGCAGAGCTGTTTTATCCCGAATCAAACGTGATGTAAGACCACTGGGGACCCAATTGAAAGTTACTTTGTGACCTTTCATCTCAATATCGGAATAAATATCATATGTTTTGGCTAAATCCCAAATGTTTTGCTTCATCGCAATTATCCCTTCGTTAAAAGACAAGGCTTGTCGTATACCCTTAAATCGTTGACTCAGGATCTTATTTGACTGCAGGGGGTCAAGGCTGTTAAGAACTGTCACATCGGGTCTGATATTGAGTGCGTAATTGACATACCATGTATTAAAAAGACTTGTATCTCCTGAGAGAAAAATGATCGAGTCTTCTGGCAAGAAATTTATATAGTCACTCCCGAAATTATCTCCTGTCCAGACATTGGACAGGTTGGTTTTAGGAAAATTATGAACAAATAATATCATCGGGATAATAAGAAAAACTCCCATGACAAGCGGGAGGAACTCACGTCTGACAACTTTTGCGATCAATTCTTTAAAGAAAGAAAGGCCAAGGGGGAAGAGGAGCATGAGCATAATAGCTGAGAGTGAGATGAATCTCTCAGAAATACCAAAGCGAAAAACACTTAAGAGAGGAAACCCGGCATAAGCAATAAAAAAAGGACCAGTGAACACAAAAGCAAGGACTACCGCGAGCGCAAAGGTACTATTTTTCCTTATAGACTGAATCAAGCCTAACAAACATACTGCAATCACCGGTAAGGTTAATTGCAATCCGACTGTAGTAGCGTAGTACTTTAAAATGATCAGCCTTTCAGTCATATTAGGAGGATCAAAAGCTCCGGCTTGAAAAGTTCCGTATCTTTTACGCAGAATAAGATCAGAAAAAGCTTGAAAATCCCACACATTCTTTAGATTCGCCCAGTCAAAAACCGGATGGAAATATGAGGCCACAAAAACATAGAGATACGGACTCAAGCCGAGAGCGATAAAAAGGAATAATTTAGCAATCAGCCACTTATCTCTCCGGAATAACCCCCATAAATTTGTTACAAGTAAAATAAACAATGACGGAAAAATAAGAATGATAGTCTGGTGATTGGTAAAAGAAAGGCCAGCAACAAAGGCTAAAACATAAAGGTATTTAGGTTGTTTTTTGTCTTTAAAAAGGAAGGTCAAAAGAGAAAGGGCGATAGCAAAGAGATTGTTAAGAGCAAAAACCTCCGCTATTTCTGCGTAAAACCAGAAAAGGTAGGTGAAAGCTAAAATAAGTGATGAGATAACTGCGATAAAGCGATCTTTGACAAGTATGAATGCTAACCGATAATATAAAGCGACACCAAGCGCTGAAGAAATAGCGGAAATAAGCCCTACCAGAAAAGCAGGTGACATATGAAGAAGTGGCGTAAGTCTTGTAAGTATCCAGCCTAAAATAGTAAAAAGAGGGTACCCTGGCGGATGCGCTATACCTAATGTGTAAGCTGCCGTAACCAAGTCTCCGACATCACCCCCATAAACACTTCGTGAAAGGTTGGAAACATAAATAACCGCAGTAAAAGCAAATAAATAAAAAGGAATAAACCTTTTAGAAAACATTACCGAAATATATCAGAGATCCAGAAGAAAGACTAGAGGATTGCGCAGTAGAAGCAAGACATATTTGCTGTGTTAGCCGGAGTAAGTGATTGGCAACCGGTCGTGAGCACGCCTACACTTGAGTACTTTGTCTGAGAGTCTCGCTGTCCGGATTTAGACTGTGGTTTGTAACAAGCTGTAGCATGATTACTATCACCTGAGATGTAAATCTCTTTAGTAATGTTTGTAGCTGCTGAATACGCGTCTTTGAGCTCACCATCATTGACAAGAGCGTCAATACACGCAGCATTTGAGACCAACTGAGCACCAACTATTGTCTGACTGGCGTTAGTACCGCAACCGAAATATCCACCTTGAGCTGTGTCCCCCCACGGAAGAGCATTATGGGTTACGTCATAGCGAAGGGAGCCGTTGATAAACTCAACTGCCGCATTCTTTACATTAGAATCAGCTGCTTTCTTTAGTTGTTCAAAAGGATCAATTGTCGCGATGAGGGCTGTAGCCAAAATACCGAGGATACCGATAACTACGAGTAACTCGATGAGGGTAAAACCTTTACTAAGCTTTTTAAATGATCGGGCAGTAATCATAAAAGTTATCTCTGTATTAATTATTCGCAAAACCTTAAGACCTTGTCAAGGGGTAAAATAGCCTCAATTTTAATTTTAATACGCAAGAGCTGCTTATTTAATTTGGGAAATAAGGTTATAAATCGGTGTGATGATCGAGATGATAAGGAAACCTACGCCTACTGCCAAAATGACCATAATAAACGGTTCCATAGCAGTAGTCAGCGTCTTGATGGTTTGCTCGACCTCCCGTTCGAAATACTCAGAGACTTTCATCAGGGACTCATCTAATTTCCCCGTCTGCTCACCGATTTTGACCATCTCAACGATAATTGGCGGAAAAAGCGGGTCCGCGAGCATAGCGTCCCCGATCGTAACACCTTTTTCAACTTTACTCCCGATCTCCCGAATTGCGTGCTGATAGTAGATATTGCCGACTACGTCAGCACTCTGGTTGAGTGACTCAACGACAAGCGACCCCGTCCCGACTAAAAGCCCGAAAGTCCGCGAAAATTCGACCATGATCGATTGCGTTATCAGCTTGCCGAAAATCGGCATCTTAAGAACAACCGCATCAACTATCTTTTTCCCGCGGGTTGTTTTCTTCCACCTTCTGAAATAATAAACGCCGAAAACCGTCCCGCCGAGAATAAACGGCCAAAAGGTACCCATAATCTTGGAGATACCCACCACAATTTGGGTAGGGAGGGGAAGAGCGACATCGAGATTGTCATAAAGCGATGTCAACTGAGGTATAACAAAGATCATCATGATAGACATAACCGCAACCATCATAATGACAACTATGACAGGATACATTAAGGCTGACTTGATCATACTTTTTAATTTCTGCTGCTTTTCCAGATTGTCCGCAAGCCTAAGCAGAATTTTATCGAGTAACCCCGCTCCTTCGGCTGCCTGAACCAGGGAAACATAGATAGGTGAGAATACATTGGGATATTTCGCGATAGCAAGCGAAAATGATTTACCTTCTTCAATTTTAGTAATAATACCGTTGACTATTTCAGCCATCGCCGGATTTTGAATCTGATTTTTAAGAATTGAGAGCGCCTGCATCAGCGTCAGCCCTGATGACAGCATCGATGAGAGTTGTCTGGTAAAGAAAACAATATCAGAGGAGGCAGATTTGCGCTTAAAAAGGCCCATCAGAGAATTTTTAAGAATATACTCTTGAATTTTGATAGGGGTAAGACCCTGCTTACGCAAAAACCCGGCTGCTTCTGATTGATCTTTTGCTTCAACCAGTCCGTGAACTGTTTTGCCCCGCTCATTAACCGCGCGATAGAGTAATTTCATGACTAGCCGACCATCTTGGTAATTTCATCAGGATGGTTGGCAAAGCCTTTGGCTATATCCAAGCTGATTTGACCTGTCCGGACGAGTTGAGTGAGTGAGTCCTCAAGGGTAATCATTCCAACGTCTTTTGAGGTCTGGATAGCCGAATCAATAAGATGAGTCTTCCCGTCACGGATATTACTGGCGATGGCTGATGAGCCAAGTAAAATTTCAACTGCCGGCAAGCGCCCGCCTGTAAGACGGGGAATAAGGCGTTGTGAAATAATTCCTTTCAATGTCGCTGCTACCTGAGTCCTGATTTGGGATCGTTGATGGTCGGGGAAAGAATCAACAATACGATCGATACTCTGCGCCGCGGAATTAGTGTGCAAGGTAGCAAAAACTAAATGCCCTGTCTCGGCAATAGTAAGAGCTGCCTGCATAGTCTCAGGGTCACGCATTTCACCGACCAAAACAACATCCGGGTCTTCGCGTAATGCGGATCTGAGTGCCATAGCCCATGAGTGAGTATCGGTACCCATCTCCCGTTGTGACATGATACTTGTGCCCTTCGCGTAAACATACTCGATTGGATCTTCAATTGTTAAGATATGGGCTGCTTTATTAAGGTTGATCTCGTTGATAATGGCTGCCAGGGTGCTCGATTTGCCGTGACCTGTCGGCCCTGTTACCATCACAAATCCCTGTCTCATTTCAGCAAATTCATGACAGACAGGTGGAAGTCCGAGCTGTTCAAGCGTACGGATCACCGGAGGCAAAAAGCGGAAAGCCGCAGCCAGATATCCCCGCTGGAAGTAAGCATTAATACGGAATCTCCCCATATCTCCGTACGCCCCTCCGCCAAAACCGAATGAGAAATCCAATTCTTTATTGGCCAAAAGCAATTCTTTTTGCTCAGGAGTCATAAGCGAGTAGACTAAGCCCTCAACTGACTCGCGGGTAAGAGGATCATAATTAGTCAGATAACGAAGTGCACCGTCTATTCTAAGTGCAGGAGAAATACCCACCAAAAGGTGTAAATCAGACGCATTATTTTTAATAGTGAGCTGTAAAAGCTCCTGAATTCCTGCTGCCATATTACTCTTTCGCTACACGAAGGACCTCTTCAATTGATGAGACGCCTTTCAAAACTTTCATATATCCATCCTGCATCATCGTGATCATCCCTTCAAGGACTGCTTCTTTTTCAATTGAGGAGCTATCAGGATGTGAGAGGATAAGCTGGCCTATTTTTTCTGTGACCGGAAGAACCTCATAGATGCCGACCCGACCCTTATACCCTGAACCTCCGCACTCGTTACAGCCTCGTCCCCGATACAGCCTCACCTCTTCATCTTTATACGTATATAAGGGGCCAAGCACCTGTTTTATCGTCTGCAACATCTGAGGTGCCGGGGGGTAGGACTCTTTACAGGTTAAACAGATTCGCCGCACAATACGCTGGCCAACTATAGCAGTAATAGTTGAAGCAAGGAGGAACGTTTCCGCTCCTAAATCGATAAGGCGAGGCAGCGCGCCTGAAGCAGTCTGAGTATGTAAGGTAGAAAAGACCAAATGGCCGGTGAGAGCAGCCTGCAACGCCAGATCTGTTGTCTCTTTGTCACGAATTTCTCCTACCAGAATAATGTTTGGGTCCTGACGGAGAAAAGCCCTCAACCCTGAGGCAAATGTCAGCCCTACAGCCGGATTGATCTGCACCTGGTTGACACCCGCAATTTGATACTCGACAGGGTCTTCAAGAGACATAATATTTACTTTTGGTGTGTTGAGCTTTGAAAGAACAGCATAGAGAGTAGTTGTCTTACCGCTGCCTGTCGGACCGGTGACCAGAATAATTCCGTGCGGACGGGCGATCGCGTCTTCTAAGTGCTTCAGCGCGGTACCTGCTAAACCCAGATCGGCAAGTGTAGGAATACCTCCTGATTTACGAAGCAGACGCATAACTATTTTTTCACCATTCACAGTCGGAAGGATAGAAATACGTAAATCTACCTCATCTTCACCGGATTTAAAATTAAAGCGCCCGTCTTGGGGGCTGCGATGCTCATCAATTTTCAGATCAGAGAGGATTTTAATGCGGGAGACTAAGGCTTCCTGAACATTTTTCGGCAGACTCAGCTTGTCATAGAGAATACCGTCAATACGATATCTGACACGAACACGATCTTCTTGTGGCTCGATGTGGACATCAGATGCACGACTACTGACAGCAAATTCAAGAATAGTTGAGACAATCTTAGCAATCGGGGCCTCCTTGATAATTTGAGCAATTTCTTTACTGTCTACAGTCTTTTTTTTATCGGTATACTCTTCAGTTTCTTTGATCGCGGCGCCGACCTCACCGACTAACTCCTGTCGATATTGCTGATCGATAGCATTTTCTACTTCTGTTTTGGAGGCAGCAAAAGCTTTAACACTCAGGCCTGTCTTTTGCCTGACAAACTCAATAGCATCAAGATCCACGGGATTTGCCATAGCAATTGAGATAACCCGTGACTTCTCGTCATAGAAAAAAGGGATAAGTAAGAACCTCTCCACAACCGCCCTCGGCAGAAGACTGATCGCCTGTGGAGAAAATGACGTCGTCGAGAGAGAAATATAAGGAACTCCTAAAAGCCTGGCTTTGGCTTCAGCTATCTTTTCCTCGGGGAGTGTTTTTTGCATTACCAGGATCTCTTCTATACTTTTCCCTTCAGCCGCGCTTTTTACTTTTATGTCGCTTGCTTGTTGTACTGACAACGCACGCTCCTCGACCAAAATTTCAAGAAGTGTTGCGTCCTCTTGGTTAAATTCCGGTAAAGGGGGCGGAGTTGGCGCTGTAGGAGCAGGCATAGATACAGGCTGAACCTGAACTACAGGAGCAGTCTGTTGTACAACAGGAGATGATACCGGGTTCAAATCGGGCATTATTTAAATAGTAGTGAATCAACCTGGATGCTGTCAAGGAAACCGGCAGGTAGCAGGTAGCAGGTAGCAGGTAGCAGGTAGCAGGTAGCAGGTAG
>JBBTTO010000005.1:0-1636 GCA_038064195.1 Patescibacteria group bacterium
TTCCGGCCGGGCTTTTTGGCGGTTTTGCTTTCAATTAGGGTATCTATTACCTCTAAATTTTCTTTTTTGGCATAGGTACGAAGTTCGTCTATTTGAGCAGGAATGGATAATAACTGTCTTTCCTCGTCGTCTGTGGACTTTCTGGCATAGATAAAATACTTGGGCATTAATATTAATATCTAACTTCGGGTTATGTTTGTCAATAGAACGGGGGCTCTAGGCCATTAAGTGTGGTAATAAAACGGCAAAAGGAATAAAAGCCAGCATCGCTTTGCGGATGAAAACTTCCCGGTTGCGGAAGCCGTAAGAAATCCTTTTAATTAGTTTAAGCTTGGTGTTGACTCCTTCGGTAAAACCATTGGTGGTCCGGTTATCAAAGAAATTCAGGATCGGCTCTTTCCAGCGGTAAAGGGTACCGGCCCACTGTTTTAAGTCCCGGTCATGGCTTGTTTCCATGGCGGCGATTAATGAATCCAGGATTTCTTCCGCCCGTTGCCGGTTTCTCTGCCGATACATTTCCCTTAATCTTTCCTTGGCTTCCCAATAAAACCGTAATTCCGGGAAAGAAGTCAAGTACCGTTTAAGCTGGACTTGTTCTTGTTCGGTTAAATCCTCACGGTTAGCTTCAAATAGCTGTTTAGGGATTCTAAACCCTCGGCCAACTCTATCCTGGGCCACTGTTCTTTCCCGGCTGATCCTTTGATTGGCGTTTTGAATGACATGGAATCGGTCAGCCACCACTTTAGCCTGAGGTAAATATTTCTCAACGCAGGTTTTACTATCCCAGTTTAAATCTATAGCCACTTCTTTAATCCGGCGGCTCACTCCTTCCGGTATCCAGTTTAACGCCCGGAACAAAGTCAGCCGGGTATCATCCGGTAGAATAGTCTTTAACTTCTTGCCGGAAACGTTGGTAATTACCCGAATCATCTCGTGACCGGAAAAGCTGATCTCGTCCATGCCTAAAGAAATATCCTGGGTGTGGGTTAGTTCCTCCGACCAGTCCCAGATAAATGGTTGCACCTTTTCCATTAAGTAGCGCCGCTGGGAGTGGTAGCCGATGCCGGTTTGTTTTTTGGCCGACCGGAACGACCGGTCAACCAAATAGGATAATACCTGTTCCTTGGCCGGTTGGCTGATCCTGTGGCGGTACTTAACCGATTCAATTCTTTCAGTAAAGGCTTTAAGGCAGTGTTGGCAGTAAAAGCGGCGTTTGGTTAAAGCCAGCCAGCTTAACCGCATGCCGATCCGGATATGTTTCACTCTTTGGTTTTTGAGATAACCATGGATCCGATGACAGCGGCGTTGACACCGGGGACAGTCGCCGGTTTTTCTTCTTGGAGTAACTTCAAAAACAATGGTCTGGCCTTCATTGACGGCCTTGTTAACCTGAAAGGCTTGTAATCCTAAAAGCCGTTTGAGAGAATATTCCATAGCGGTAAACCTCCATCGTTAATTGGTGTTTACCGCTATTTTATTGGTTTAAACCGAAGTTAAATCCGTAGGTACCGATTTGCTCTGCCTGTTACCTTGAGGGAATAAAACCACACTTAAAGACGAAGAGCCTAGAACGGGCTTAGTACGTGTCAGACCTATACCAAGTAATAGTTGGTTACGGGTTAGCAAAACAAAAAAA